>DBZX01000047.1:30563-34476 GCA_002311335.1 bacterium UBP10_UBA1149 | reverse complement strand
AGCGCCGCGGCGGTGGGCTCGTTGATGATGCGCTGCACGTTGAGACCGGCGACGGCGCCGGCGTCCTTGGTGGCCTGGCGCTGCGAATCGTTGAAGTAAGCCGGCACGGTTATGACCGCGTCGGTGACAGTCTCGCCGAGGTAGTCTTCGGCTGTGCTCTTCATCTTGGCCAGTATCATCGAAGAGACTTCGGCGGGACTGGTCTTATTGCCACCCAGGTTCACCCAGGCGTCGCCGTTGTCGTGACCCACCACCTCGTAGGGAAGCAGCTTGGCCGATGACTGGACCTCCTTGTCCTTGAATCGACGGCCGATGAGCCTCTTGATGGCGTAGATGGTGTTGTCAGGGTTGGTGACTGCCTGGCGCCTGGCGATCTGCCCGACCAGCCTCTCGCCGTTGTCGTTTACGGCCACCACCGATGGCGTTGTGCGACCACCCTCACTGTTGGCAATCACGCTGGGGCTTCCGCCCTCCAGCACGGCCACACAAGAGTTGGTCGTTCCAAGGTCTATTCCGATTATTTTTCCCATTACCCCTGTTTTTCCTCGTAATTTTTTCAGCTGGCAGCCGCGATGGCCGCCGTGCTCCGTAGTATGAAGTAATCACCAAGCCCGGCGGCGCAAGGCCACGGGGCAGGTGTTTTTCAGCTTTCGTCGCCTTTTTTACCCTTTTCAGACTCGCTGCTGCTGTCGGCAGCCGGGGCGCGGGCCACAACCACACGGGCGGGCCTGAGCAGCCGGTCCTTGAAGCGATAACCGGCTCTCACGACCCGGTCGACGCAGTCGGGCCGAGGTTTTTCCTCGCTGTCGCCCGTGGCCTCAACTATCGAAATCGCTTCGTGCTGGGCCGGATCAAACGCTTCCCCCTCAGCCTCCATGCGCTCAACCCCGTGACGTTCGAGCACTGAGCCAAGACCATTGAGCACCAGGCTGACCCCCTGCACGAGGTTCTCAGCGCCGGCGCCGGCGTGTTCGACTGCCATTTCGAGCTGGTCGACCACCTCGAGCAGGTCGCGGGCCAGCGGTTCAACGGCGTAACGCGCGCGATCACCGCGCTCACGCTCCTGTCGGCGGGCCATGTTTTCCTGCTCGGCCAGCGCCCGCAGGTGCAGATCGCGTTGGCGGGCGATCTCTTCGAGAGCCTGCTCGAGCTGCTCTTCCACGCTGAGCTCTTCGGCAGGCTCGGCCGGCTGGGCCGCTGCTACCGTGGTATCTTCGAGGGCACTGCCTTCAATCGCGCTATCTTCAGCCTGCGAATCCCGCACCTTCGACTCTTCCCCTTTTTCGGCCACCACCCGGGTTTTTTTCGTTTTTTTTCTGGCACTCATGTCGTTGCTGGTCGCTTCAGCTGGTCGCGATGCCCCGGACGGGCATAAATCCCTCGGTAATTAGGCACCCGCCGGGCTGTTGTCAAGGGTTGCGGTCGGCACCGGGCGCGTTGCCGTGCTAGAAAGGTCGGCGGTGGAAGACATTACTACCGATGCTTTCGTGCTGCGCACGGTGGCCTACGGCGAATCGGATCGCGTCGTCATAATGCTCAGCGACCAGTACGGCAAGCTGGCGGGCATGGCCAAGGGTGCGCGCCGTTCAAAGCGCCGCTTTGCCGGCGGTGCGCTCGAGCCCTTCCAGCGCCTGCGGGTCAGGTTCGGGCGACGCGCTCACTCCTCGATGGTGTTCCTGCACGACGCGCGCGTGGAGCAGAGCTACAACGTGGTAGGCAACGTCGACCTCGCCGGCTTTGCCTGGGCCAGCTACCTGAGCGAGCTGACCGACTTGATGACCCCCGAACGCGACCCCTGCCCCGAACTGTTCGACCTCTACGAGCAAGCCGTCGCTGCCGTAGCCCGCGGCGAAGAGGCGGCCAGGGTCGGGCATCACTTCATGCTCGTGCTGTTGGACCAGGGCGGGTGGAAGCCTGATTTTTCGATGTGTGGAATCTGCGCCGAGGGCATAGTCGAAGCCTCGCGGCCGGTGCTCGACCCGCGCGGCAGCGGCGTGGTGTGTTCGCGGCACGAAGCCGAACGCCTGGGCCTGGGGCCCGACGATCCGTCGTTCAAACCCAGTCGTCGCGTGATCGAAACACGCCTGCTCGACTACGTCGGTCACGCCTCCCGGGGGGTGCCCGACAGCAGCGTCACCACCGACCCCGAACTGGTGGCCACGGCCACGGCCATGCTCGACCGCCTGGTGGAGCTGCACCTGCCACGCCAGCCCCGCTCGCGTGCACTGCGCGACTCGTTGATGGGCTGAAGCGGCCGCCAGGAGAAGTATCGCCGGCAATATGATTGATCGCGGCATGATAAATCGCGGCACGATGGATCGCGCGCCCATGGATCGCGCGCCCATGGAAACACTGGATAGCCGCGCGCGGGCTTCCATGCACGGCGGACACGGTGCAACATAACGAAGCATGTCGCACTCAAGGGAACCAGGCCAGCACAGCGCGGGGAGCGGGCCGATGCCAGTACCGGTGGCTACCTACCGCCGCCGCATGCCAGTGTCGCTCGACCGCATGCTCGAAAACGCGCTCGACTGGAAACATCTGCCCTGGCTGCACTCGTCGAGTTTCGCTTCTATTGAACTCGTTGACGAGGACGAGTGGCACTGGCGTGCCGATGCCGAGCTCGCGGGGGCCGGCGGCTCGCAGCAATTCGAGTTGCGGCTGCACGATGACCGACTGGGCTGGACCACGAGCACACTGGCAGGCAGCGGGGCGGGCAGCAGTATTTTCACCCGTGTGCTCGTACACGGCGAGCAGGAATTAGAAGTCGTCGTGGATTTCTTCGTGCCGGGCATCGAGGCCGAGGCCGACCGCAAAGCCGTGGGCGAGTTTTATCTCGAGGTGTACCAACAGCTCTACGACGAAGACGAGTACATGATGGTCGAGCGGCAGCGCCGCCTCGACAGTGGTGGCAACGTAAACGCGACCGCGAGAAACAGCCGCGTGGCGACGACTGCTGGGCAAATCGACCCTGCGCCCATCGACCTGGGCCCGGTCGAGCAGCTGGCCCGGCGATTGCCCATGGTGATCGCCACCGACGCGGGACGCTTTCGGGTACTGAAACACGACGGCCACCTGCTGGCCCACTCGGTGCTGTGTCCCCACCGGCTCGGCCCGCTCGACCAGTGCGAAATCATCAGTTCTGGCGATGGTAACGGTGGCAGCGCCCCCGAGATCGTCTGCCCCTGGCACGGCTATCGCTTCGATGCGTCCACCGGGCGGTCCACCGATGGGCAACGCCACCGGCTGGCGCCTGCGCCCGCTGTTGAAACCGGCAACGACGGCCGCGCCAGGCTGGTCTGGCCAGCAAACCAAGGAAAAACGCTGTGAATACAACCGAGGCCGACAACGCAGAACTGGCGGGCGCCTTCTGGCAGGCGCTTTACTCGCGCGACTGGCAAAAGGTGGCCGGGTTTTTTGACGACGCCAGTCACTACGAAGACGTGCCCGCGCCCGACCGCGGCGCCGATGGTGCGCGCGCCATCACCGGGCGACTGCGTATCGGCCTGGAGTCGATCGATGCCTACCGGCACGAGTGCGAGCGCATCGTGGCCCAGGGCGACGTGGTGGTCACCGAACACACCGAGCACTGGAGTTGGTCAAGCGGCGAGCAGGTATCGCTGCCCTTCGTGTCTGTGCAGGTTATCGCCGAAGGCCGGATTCGCCTCTGGCGCGACTACTGGAACCTGGCCACGCTGCTCGACGGCGCGCCGGGCTGGTGGCTGGAACACATAATGCAGTTCGACGTCGACGACTTCGAGCGGCTGGCTGATGGCGTACCGCCACCATCTTCGATCCCCGCCACGGGCGACACGCCCGGAAACTAATCGCCTGTGACGTCGGCCGGCTCGCGCATGTACCACGCGAGCAGGCCCAGCTTGAAGACCAGCAACCCCGCACCCCAGGCCAGCGA
>DBZX01000047.1:28916-30361 GCA_002311335.1 bacterium UBP10_UBA1149 | reverse complement strand
GCCATGACGATGCCCAGCGGAGAGTTCCGCCATACGTAGGCTACGAGCACGCCGAGAAAGACCAACCGGAAAGCGACACAAAGCGGGTTTCGATGCCGCTCGACCATCAGCCGCGCGAAGCGATAAAAGCCATCCATACCCCCCATGGTGACCTTGCCGGAAACCGGTGGCAAGGCGCGGCGCGCCTGTTGCCCGAAAAGAGCGGTTATGGACAGGGTTGTCGGTCAGAAACGCCGCCTTCAGCAGCGCTGGAAAAGGTGGAAAGGCGCGCCCCTGTATCAAGAAGGAGCATAGGAAACTCGCATCTCCTTGACGCCGTTGATGAAATTCGAGCGCAGGCGGCGGGGTGTTCCGACCATTTCCATGTCGGGCATGCGCGTGAGTACCTCGGTAAAAATAGCCCTCAGCTGCGCGCGTGCCAGCGAGGCACCCAGGCAGTAGTGCTGGCCGATTCCGAAGGTGACGTGCTCGGTAGCATCGGCCCGGTTGATGTCGAATCGGTGGGGGTTTTCGAAAACCGTATCGTCACGGTTGGCCGACCCGTACCAGAGCGTCAGCTTCTGGCCCTTCTCCATCTTGACACCGGCCACCTCGGTATCCTCCATCACCGTGCGCCGGAAGTGGTGCACACCGGGCTCATACCTCAGCATTTCCTCGACCGCGGCAGGAATAAGCGACGGGTCATCGATGAGTTGCTGCCGCTGCTCGGGGTGTTCGATCAGCCGTATCATTCCGTTGCTGGTCACAGTACGCGTGGTTTCGTTACCCGCCACGACCATCATCATCACGAAGCTGCCGAACACCATGTCGTCTACGCGCTTGCCGTCCAGCTCGGCGTTAACGACCAGGGTCGCAAGATCATCGGCCGGGTGCTCGAGCTTGTAAGCCCTCAGCTTTGCCGCGTACTCGAATATCTCCGTGAACGCCTCGTCGGCGCCACCGGCTTCCTGCATCTCGGGATCGTCGGATGAAATCAGTCGGTTCGCGAGATCATAGGCGTACCTGCGTTCACTCTCCGGGATACCGAACAGTTCGCAGATCATGGTCATGGGTGTAAGCGCCGCAACCTCCTCTACAAAATCACACTCGCCCTTCGGTGCCACCTCGTCGACTATGTCCTTGGCCACCTTGGCCACGTAGCCCGAGATCTTGTCTATGCGCTTGGGTACGAAACCCTTGTTGATCGTGTTGCGGTACTGGTTGTGACGCGGCGGATCCATGTTGATCATCACGGTGGACAGTACGCCAATAAGTTCCGGGTCGGGTTCCCACATCAGGCAGTGCGGCGTGCTGCTGAAAATCGACGGCGTGCGCGACACGTAGCGAACGTCTTCGTGGCGGGTGAGGACCCAGAAACCGGGCCCGTCGGGCTCGTCGTGCCAGAACACCGGTGCCTCGCGTCTGAGCAGGTCGTAGGCCTCGTGGGGCTGTCCGGCCAGAAAGTT
>DBZX01000047.1:19337-28843 GCA_002311335.1 bacterium UBP10_UBA1149 | reverse complement strand
GAAAACGCTGCCCGACTGCCCACTGACATATGTCAGTGACATTTGTCAGTCAAATAAAGCGATTTTTTCTGCACAGCCGCGGCATCGGGCCGGCAAATGGTCAGCCTGCCAGCCTTGAGCCGGCGTCAACCAGCGCCTCGGCCGCTGCCACGAAAACGGCTGCATCCGAATAACGCTGGGCGTGCACGACGCGGGTAACCCCTACTGCCGCAAAGCCTGCGAGCTGGTCTACCGCTTGTGCGGTGTCGCCTAACTCCAGCCCGGTGATAAGGGCAACCTCGGGGTCGGGGTGGCCAGCCGCCGCCGAATCACGACGAAACGTTTCTATCTGGCCGGCCAGTTTGGCGGGATCAGATCCCATGGGCATCCAGCCACCGCCAAAACGAACCGCGCGCTCCAGGGCGTGCGGCGAGTTGCCGCCCACGAACAGCGGCGGGGCGGCCGGGCGCGGCCTGAACAGCAACGGCTGTCCGTTAGACTCGACCTCGTCGTTGTCAAAGCAGCTCGCAATAAAAGAAAGAGTCTCGTCCGTCACCGCGCCCCGGCGATTCCGCGGCACGCCCACCGCGCGGAACTCTGCTTCCATCCAGCCCACTCCAACGCCGAACAGCATACGGCCACCCGAGAGTTCCTGTATGGTCGCCACCCACTTGGCCGTCGGCAGGGCCGGACGGTACGGCAACACCAGCACGCCGGTGCCCAGGTGTATGCGCTCGGTGAGCCCGGCCAGCCACGCCAGCGTGGCCAGCGGGTCAAGATAACGACCGTTGGAGCCCTCGGCGTCGTCGGGCGGAATGGCTATATGATCGGCAAGCCACAGGTCGTCCAGGCCTGCCGCCTCTGCCCCCAGCGCACAGTCGCGCACGGTATCGGGCGCCGAAGCGTCTCCCATGTTGCGCAGGTAGAGGCCCAGCTTCATATGGCCATCAGGCAAGCGCCACGGTGGCCGAACAGGGAGTGACCGGACCTTCCTCGGTGGCAATAATCACCTCAACATCGACCAGGCGCTCGCCGTCCTGCTCGTAGCGCTTCGTGACTCGCCCGGTAATTATCATGTCGTCTCCAGCGCAGACGTTGCCACGCATCGACACTCGTATCTTCTTGATCTCGGCCTCCGGGCCGGCCCAGTCGATGAGGTAGCGGTCGACCATGCCCAGGTTGAACGGCGTGTTGACAAACACGTCGCGGGTACGCGAGCGCTCCTGCGCGTACTTCGTGTTGGAGTGCTGCGGCGAGAAATCGCGCGTGGCAGAGGCCAGGTACACGCAGCGACTGAAGGTTATCGGCATGCGCAGTTCGGGCAGCTCCTGCCCCTCGCTCACGTCGGCCCACGCCAGCGTGCGGTACTCGGGCACCGAGTAGCCGGTTTTCTCCCCCTGCAATACGTCCTCCACGGCAGGGCTCCAGCCGCCGCCCTCGGCGGGCAACTCTACCTCGCCTCGCCCATAGCCGAAGGCGTCCATCTTTTCGGTGATGACCAGCTCGCCGTCCTGGTTGCGATAGTAACGCTCCATTACCCAGAAGTGCCCCTCGCCCACGCGGGTCTTCTTCCACGGCGAGATCGACACCAACCGCTGGCTCACGCTTATGCGGTCGCCCACGCGCGCGCGCACGCCGGTTTCAACCTCTATGTTGCTTATGATGCCGATGGGCAGGTCGAGCAGTTCCTTTACCTCGTAGTGAATGTGGCGCTGGGGCTCGCCTTCGGACGGCGGCCACGGCCAGCGATACTGCATGGTGAACGCCGTCATTATCGAGCCGAACGGAGCCACGCGCGCGTCGTACCCGCGCTCACGCGCGTAGGCCTCGTCGAGGTAAAGCGGGTTGCCATCCTCAAGCGTCTCGCACCAGTGGCGGATGAGGTACTCGTTTATCTCCAGCGGCGCCGGCACCGACCGGGACTCGATGGTGAGCTCGACGAGACGGCCCTGGTTGGTCTCGGGCAGGTAATCGGGAATGTAGTCCAAGTAGGCAACGGTCATGGTCGCGCAGACTAGCCGCCACGCGCGGCTGTTCAAACAGTCCCGGGGTCGGCGATGCCGGCGGTCAGCCCAGGGCCTTACCCACGAAGGCCGCTATTGAGTCGAGTCCGCCCGTGGCAAAGAAATGGTCGACGCCGTCGAGCACGCTCAGCCTCGCGTTCACGGGGCCGGGCAGCGACTCTAACAACGCCTCGAGATCAGCCACCGGCGCGTACTCGTCCTCGGCACCCACCAATATGTGCACCCCGGCGGCCAGGCACTCCAGGTCCATCCCGGTCAGCAGGGCCGGGGGCGGGGCCACCCCCCAGCTGCGACGCGAGGCCCCGGGGGATCAGGGGGATCAAGCCTTCACGCCTCGCCGCGCCCGGCGAGCAACCCCTGCAGCACGATCTCGGTAATGGCATCGGCCGTTTGCTTGGGCGACTCGCGCGCTATTTCGGCCACCTCGGCCTGGGCAAACTCGCGCCCGAGGCTGCCCAGCACATGGGCTACCGCGGCCGTGTCGACGGCGGCGATCTGCCCTTCGGCAACCGCGCGGTCGAGCAGGCTGTGGGCCACCGCCGACAGGTAGGCCTCGTGGTCGGCAAACAGTCGCTGGGCACCCGCGAGGCTGGCAAAGTCGGCCGACATGGTGACGGCCTCGGATTGCACGGCTTCGTTGGCCGCGCGCAGGTAAGCACGCAAAGCGTCGATGGGGGACATCTTCGCGTCGAGTTTTTCGACCGCCGCCCTGCCTATGCGCCGCAGCCGGCGATCGACCACCGCAAGCAGCAGCTCGTCCTTGCTGGGCGCGATGCCGTAGAGCGTCCTGAGCGAACAGTTTACGCGCTCGGCCAGGCCAGCCATGGTGAGCTCGGCCACGCCGCCCCTGAGCAGTTGGGTTTCGAGTTCTTCGAGGAGATCGAGCTGGCGGGCGCTGAGCGCACGCTCGTTTTCCTTTGACAACACCGGCGGCGGCACCCGCACGCCGGGAAATCGTAACCGCCCCGCCTTGTCGACGGCCACGGCGATCAAGCCAGTAGTTCCTCGGGCAGGTCGACCACGCGCGCGCGCAGCCACTCGCCCAGCCCCTTGGCCTGCGGATCCTGCCGGGTGGAAGCCGCCACGCCCTCCTGCAGCAAGCCGTGCACCACGAAATTGAGCGAACGCAGCGCCGGCAGTCGGTAGCGATCCACCTTGAGCTCGGCTGCCTCGGGCAACAGTTGTTTGAACTTCTCGGTGGTAAGGAAACCATCGATCCACGCCCAGGCCGCGTCGCTGCGCGCAAACACGCCCAGGTTGGCGTTGCCACCCTTGTCGCCCGACCGTGCGCCGTAGACTTCACCCAGCGCAGCGCGGCGGGTCGAGCCCCCCGGCACCGCGGCTTCCGGTCCGGGTGCCGGAGTCACGTTCACCTCGGCACCGGGTATCACCGACGACACCTGGCGCGACTCACCACCCGGCAACACCAGCTCGGCCGGCACGATGTCGGCCGCCACGCGCGCCGCCTCCATGACACCAAAGGGACGCCCGCCGCCGGGACCGCCCACGCCGAAGAAGCCGGGGATGCTGGCCAGCGCGATCTCTATGCCCGAGTTGGCAAAGGCGCGGCCGACTTTCTTTTCGTCTGGATCCTTGACGCTGATGCGCAGCATGGCCACCGCCTCTTCGTTGGCGTCCGGGTCGCTGCTGTCGGTTCGCAGCAGGCTGGTGGAGGCGTAGGCAAAGTCTTCCGGCGAGTATGGGCAGGCGTTCCAGAAACCTTCTTCTACCAGTTTGGCCTTGGCCTCTATGTTGAGGCCGGTCAGGCACAGGTTCATGTCGTTGCGAAAACCACCCGCGCGGTTGATGCACACCTTCAGGGTCGAGGGCGGCGGCTCACCCTGGGTGCCGTGCAGAAGCACGCGGTCGGGCGCCTGCTGCTCGATCTCGATTGTGTCAAAGCGCGCGGTCACGTCGGGGCCGAGGTATCGCGGTCCACCGATCTCGTAGAGCAGTTGCGAAGTGACGGTGCCCACCGACACCTCGCCACCGGTACCGCCGTGTTTGCCGATGACCGACGAGCCATCCTCGGCGATCTCGGCCCAGGGAAAACCTACGTCGAGCATCTGTTCGATCTCGGTAAAGAACGAGTAGTTGCCGCCGGTGGCCTGGGCGCCACACTCGATGACGTGGCCCGCCACCACGGCGCCAGCCAGCGCGTTGAAGTCGTCGCGTTTCCAGCCGTGGTGCCAGGCGGCAGGGCCGCACACCACCGCCGCGTCGGTAACGCGGCCGGTTATTACTATGTCAGCTCCCGCGCTGAGCGCGTCCACGATACCCCAGCAGCCAAGATAGGCGTTGGCCGTGAGAAAAGCCGACGCGTCTTCGATCGGGCGTTCGCTTTCGAGCTCGAGCAGGCTGCCGGCCTCGACCAGCTCGCCCACGCGTGGCAGCAGGTCGTCGCCGCGCAGGTAGGCAATCTTAGGTGCCAGCCCGAGCTTGTTTGCGACTTCGGATACGGCCTCGGCGCAGGAGTCAGGGGCAAGGCCGCCAGCGTTGGTGACAACCTTGATACCCTTGTCGAGGCAGCTGCCCATCACCTGCTCCATCTGTGCCACGAAGGTGCGCGCGTAACCGCCGCCGGGGTGCTTCATGCGCGTGCGCGCGAGGATGAGCATGGTGAGCTCGGCGAGCCAGTCGCCCGTGAGCACGTCGATGGGGCCACCCTCGACCATCTCGCGGGCAGCACTGAGGCGGTCGCCGAAAAAACCTGAGCAGTTAGCAATGCGTATTGGCGCAGCCATGTTTGTTCTCCGTTCGGTCAGCCAGTCTTGTCGGCGGCGATCTCGTCACTGGTAGTCTCCACGACCAGCAGCAGCGTGCCCGCCTCTACCTGCTCGCCCTCTTCAACCCTCACCTCCACGACCACCCCGTCTTCGCTGGCACGCATGGGGTGCTCCATCTTCATGGCTTCGAGCACGAGCACCATGTCGCCGTCCGCCACCGTGTCGCCGACCTTCACGCGCAGCTCTATCACCTTGCCGGGCATGCGGGCCACGAAACCACCCTCGTCCTGCTCGGCACCGGGCAGCACGAAGCGCGGCTGCTCGCTGAAAACGATGTCGCCGTCGCCACACTGCACGATCAACTGCACACCCGCACGGGTCACGAGGGCGCGCGTGCGGCGGCCGGCAATCTCCACGTCTATGCCCTGCTCGCTCCAGTGGTGCACGCGCGCGACGCTGCCGTCGTCAAAACAAAAACTGCCATCGCGCCGGGAATGATAGCGCACGGCCGTGCTGCCCTTGCCGTGAGCGAGCGTGAGCCGCTGGTCGGGCAGACGGCCGATCTGCCAGCCGCTTGGCACCGTGGCCAGTACTGTTGCCTCGGAACGGTTGACGCCCTGTACCCACAGGGCGGCCACGCGCGCAGCGTGGGTGAGTTCGGCCTCTGACGGCTCAAGCGCGCGGGCCGGCGCCACCCGGTCGATAAAATCAGTGGTCGTATCGCCCGCAAGAAACTCCTCCGAGCGCAGCACCGCCACGAGAAAGTCGCGGTTAGTGACGACGCCGCCCAGGTGGGTGCGCGCCAGCCCCAGCGCCAGCTTGCCCGCGGCTTCCTCGCGCGTGGGTGCGTGGGCTATGACCTTGCCCAGCATGGGGTCAAAGTCGGTGCCGATGACCGAGCCCTCCTCCACACCGATGTCCCAGCGCAGCTCGGGTGTAGCGGCAGGCTCAAAGGCAGACAGCGTGCCGGTCTCGGGCAGAAAATCGTTGGCCGGGTTCTCGGCGTACAAGCGCGCCTCGACCGCCCAGCCGTTGCTGCTTATGTCTTCCTGGCCGTAGCCCAGCGGCTCGCCGGCGGCCACGCGCAACTGCTCGCGCACGAGATCCAGGCCGGTGACCAGTTCGGTTACCGGATGCTCCACCTGCAAGCGGGTGTTGACCTCGAGAAAAAAGAACTCGCCCGTATCGTCGTCGAGCAGGAACTCCACCGTTCCCGCCGAGTGATAGCCCAGCTCGCCTGCCAAGCCGAGGGCGGCCTCGGCCATGGCCTGTCGCAGCTTGTCGTCGACGCGCGGCGAGGGCGACTCCTCTATTATTTTCTGGTGGCGACGTTGTATAGAGCACTCGCGTTCACCCAGGTGCACGATGTTGCCGTGCTCGTCGCCCAGTATCTGTATCTCGATGTGGCGTGCGCGGGCCACGTAGCGCTCGATAAAAACCCTGTCGTCACCAAAGCCGCTGGCCGCCTCACGCTTGGCCGAAGCCACGCCTTCTTCGAGCCCGTCGGCCGACTCGACAATGCGCATGCCCTTGCCGCCACCACCGGCGGCTGCCTTGACCAGCAGCGGGTATCCCACCTCGTCGGCGTCGTCGGTACTTTCTGAGCCTGGGAGCACTGGTACGCCCGCCTTGACCGCAAGCGCGCGGGCGGCGATCTTGTCGCCCATCTGCTCAATGCACTCGACCGACGGCCCCACCCACAGCAGGCCCGCGGCCATCACCTGGGCTGCAAAGGCGGCGTTCTCCGACAGGAAACCGTAGCCCGGGTGCAGGGCTTCGGCGCCGGTAGCCCTGGCCGCCTCGAGCACAGCCGCGCCGTCGAGATATGACGTGTCGAGACGTACCGCCTCGTCGGCCTCGCCCACGAAAGGCGCCAGCGCGTCGGCGTCCACGTACACGGCCACGCAGCGAATGCCCATCTGGTGGGCGCTGCGAATAATACGCCGGGCGATCTCGCCGCGGTTGGCAACAAGCAACGTCGCAAAGCTCATAGCCTGAATACCCCGTAGCCCTCGGTACCTTCCACGGGCTTGTTGCGTACCACCGACAGGCAGATGCCCAGCACGGTGCGCGTGTCGCGCGGGTCGATCAGCCCGTCGTCGCTTATTGCGCCGGTGGCCTCCAGCGCCAGCGAACCCTTCTCCTGCATGTCTTCTACAGCAGCGCGGATCTGTTCGTCGAGCGCCTCGTCGAACTCTTCGCCCTTGCGCGCCGCGCGCGCCCGGCGGACGATAGACATCACGCCGGCTATCTGCTTGCCGCCCATCACGGCGATGCGCGCGCTCGGCCATATGAAAGTAAAGCGGGTGTTGAACGCGCGGCCCGACATGGCGTAGGTGCCCGCGCCGTACGAAGCGCCCACTATCACGGTCAGGTGCGGCACCGTCGAGTTGGAAACCGCGTTGAGCATCTGCGAGCCCTTCTTGATAATGCCGGCTTCCTCGAAGTCGCGGCCGACGATGAAACCGGTGAGGTTCTGCAGGAACAGCAACGGCACGTCGATCTGGTTGCAGAGCTGGATGAAGTGGGCGGCCTTCTCCGACGACTCGGGGTAGATGACCCCGTTGTTGCCCAGTATGCCCACCGGGTAGCCGTGTATGGACGAAAAGCCGCAGACCATGGTCTCGCCGTAGCGCGGTTTGAACTCCTCGAAGCGAGAACCGTCTACCACGCGGCCTATGATGTCGCGTATGTCTGCCGGGCGCTTGAGCTCCGGGTCTATGATGCCCAGCAGCTCCTCGGGATCGAGCACGGGCGGGTCATCGCGCAGCGCCGGCGGGGGCCCCGGCTTGCGCCAGTTCAGGTGCGAGACGATCTCGCGGCACATGCGCAGCGCGTCCTGCTCGTCTTCGGCCAGGTACTCGCCCAGGCCCGAAATCTCGGCGTGCATCTTCGCGCCACCCAGGGACTCGTCGTCGGAGTCCTCGCCGGTGGCCATCTTCACCAGCGGCGGGCCGGCGAGAAATATCTTCGACTGCTTCTTGATGACGACGTTGTAGTCGGACATGCCCGGCTGGTAGGCGCCGCCGGCCGTGGAGGATCCGAACACCACGCACACGGTCGGAATGCGCAGCTTGGACAGCTCTATCATCTCGTAGAAAAACCGGCCGCTCTCCGCGAAGTGAAAAATCTTGGCAGGGCGCCGTTTCTTCTTCTTGTTATTGTCGTCGTCGGGTTCCATGCGCAGGTCGGCCCCGGCCGACTCCACGAAACTGACGTAGGGAATATTGTTGTCGCGGGCGATCTCAAGGGCCCGCATCCACTTCTTACCCATGTAGGGAGTCATGGCACCACCGAGCACGGTGGGATCGTTGGCGAAGATCATGCACTCAACGCCGGCTATGATGCCTATCCCCATGAGGACGCCACCGCCTATGGTGTAGTCAGCGTTGTAAGCGGCCAGCGCGCTGATCTCGAGAAACGGACTGTCGGGGTCCAGCGCCAACGCGACTCGTTCTCTTACCGGCAGCTTGCCGCGCGCGGCCAGGCGCTCGTGGTGGTGGGCACCGCCACCGGCCTCGGCTTCGTCGAGCAGCGAGTTGACCTCATCGATTCTAAGCAGCATCGCGTCCCGGTTCTCGATGAACTCCGGGGAGCGGGGATTGAGTGTGGACCGCAGGGGCGGTGCCAATAGCGGGGCCAGTAACGGCGCTTGCATGTTGTTGCTCTTACCTCTCTGTTTTCCGAAGTGACGTTTTACAAGGCGCAGTTTTAAAGGGCGCGGGTTCATCGGCCTCAGCAGGCCTCGCCCGTTTCAACCCACGGTAACAATATCGGTAATATGTGTCAAGCATTATTACCCTCGTGTTCTGTGAACGCACGCCGGGTGCCGGCCGTAACCTCCTGCCACAGCCCGGGCTCGGCGGCGTAGGGCGCGTATATACCCAGGCTATCGGCTAAGCCCGCGTATCTCTCGGCCAGCCGGGCACCTAACTGCTGCGGCTCTCCGATGACGGCAAAGTGCTCGACCAGCGAATCGTCTACCAGCTGCGGCAGCTCGTCCCAACGGTTTTCGCGGGTGAGCTTGTTGAGCTCGGGCTGCAACTCGCCATAGCCCACGGCCTCCATCGGGCGACGGTAAGCGGGCGTGGAACCGTAGAAGGCCAGAAGGCTGCGCACGCCCTCGTAGGCAGCGCGCATTTGTTCCTCGTTGGCGCCGGTAATGCAGATGGCAGTCACGTTGAAAACAAAATCCTCGCGGCGGCGACCTGCCTTGGCCAGTGACTTGTTCACCGCTGGCAATTGCACATCACGCAGGAAGGGCACCGTGTTGAACGGATGAACCAGCAGGCCATCGGCCACCTGTCCTGCCACGGCGGTCATGGCCGGACCCAGCGCACCCAGCACGATGCGAGGACGGCCACAGTCGAGCGGCCCCGGGTTGAACATGGGCGTCATCAGCGTGTGGCGAAAAAACTCGCCTTCAAACTTGAGAGCTTCGCCGTCCTGCCAGCAATCAAAGAACGCCCTTACCGCCATGATGTACTCACGCATGCGGGCCGCCGGTCGGTCAAAGGCGACGCCGAAGCGGCGCTCGATGTGGGCCCGCACCTGCGAGCCGAGGCCAAGCGAAAACCTGCCTTCCGAAAAACGCTGCAGGTCCCAGGCCTGGCAGGCCACGTGGTAGGGGTTGCGCGGAAAGGCTACCGCGATGCCCGTGCTGATATCCAGTGCAGGCGCAGCCTGCGACGCCAGCAGCAAGGGAAAAAACGGATCGCGACTGCCCTCGAGCGAGTACACGCCATCAAAACCAGCCTCCTGCCTGCCCACAGCCTCC
>DBZX01000047.1:0-19226 GCA_002311335.1 bacterium UBP10_UBA1149 | reverse complement strand
ACCCGGCACGCGCGCGGTCCGGCCCGGGGCCGGCCGCGTACGCCCCAGCGCAGCTACCTCAGGGTAACCGCCGCGTTGGTGATGATGGCCTCGTTGCGTTCCTTGGACCAGGCCTCGATCAGGATCTTTCCGTCTTCTTTCCAGCAGCGGACCTGGTAGGTCTCGCCCGGCCAGGCCACGCCCTTGAAGCGCGCCTGGTAGCGGGCCACGCGCGTGGGGTCGCCGTCGAGCATGCCGTCTACCACCGCCTTGCAGGTAATGCCGTAGCTGCACAGGCCGTGGATGATGGGAACGTCGAAGCCGCCCATGGAAGCGAACTCGGGGTCGCAGTGCAGTGGGTTCTTGTCGCCGTTCAAGCGGTAGAGCAGCGCCTGCTGCGGCAGCGTGGCGGCCTCGAACACAGCGTCGGGCTCGCGGTCGGGCGCCTGGTTGGCAGCCGGCGGACCCGACTCACCACCGAAGCCTCCCTCGCCGCGCATGAACAACGCCATGCGAGTGGTGAACAGGGGCTCGCCGTCCTCGGTAGAGACGCTGTTCTCGAGTATGGTCAGCGCCGCCTTGCCCTTGTCATAAATATCGGCGATCCGCGTACGCCCCTTCATCTTTGCCTCGGGCGGCAGCGGCCGGTGGATCTCGATGTCCTGCTCGCCGTGCAGCAGCATCATGGGGTTAAACTCCAGGCCCGGCACCGACATCATCGACCCGCCGCCCGACAATAACACGGTGGTCACAAAGCTGGGCAGCACCTTGAGGTTCTTCTCGTAGGTGTACTCAAGCTCGCCCGCGTCGGTGGCGGGCACCCCGGCGCCCACTCCGAGGTGGTAGAGAATGACTTCGTCGTTCGAGTAGCTGCCGGTTCCCTCGGGGAACTCGTAAGCCATGGCCTTGTCGCGATCTATGGGCATCGTTGTTGTCTCCTTGTGCGCTGTTACCTTGCGCGGCTCATTTGCCTATATCCGCGCCCCAGCCAGTTCAAGAGGGGCCGGGCGCCGGCAAGCGCTGTGAGCCCGTGAGCAAAGCGAACGGGGACCCCGGCCCACCCGCAGGACTCCCCTACCTTGCCTGTCCGCTGGCGGGAACCTACATTGTGGATTCGCGTCGTCTTGTTGCCAGCCATCGCGTTGCCATCAAGCAACAGGCCGACAGACCAGAAGGGGAGACATCGCAAATTGACCACGCACAACCGAACCGCGAGCAGTAGCGCCAACATCGCCCTGCTCACCTTCAGCCTGGCTACCTTTACCCTGGCCACCTTTACCGCGTCCTGCTCGCTGCTGCCCGAGGCTCTACAGCCGGCGGGTTCGACAGCGGCAGACAGGAGCGGCGGCCCCCTGCCCGACTCCGAGCCAGCGGCGGCTCGCCACATTGCCGCCGTGACCCGCTCGATGAACGCGCAGCGCATAGCCGCGGCCGACTCCGAACCCTACAACTGGCTGGCGCACGGACGCAGCAACTCGGAGCAACGCTACTCTCCGCTGGCGCAGGTCAACCGCGACAACGTAGAGCGCCTGGGCCTGTCCTGGTCCTACGACACCATGACCACTCACGGGCTGGAGGCCAGCCCCATCGTTATAGACGGCGTCATGTATACCACCGGCGCGTGGAGCGTCGTGTACGCACTCGACGCAGCGACCGGGCGCGAGCTGTGGGTCTACGATCCCGAGGTGCCACGGCAGTGGAGCCGGCGCGGCTGCTGCGACGTCGTCAACCGCGGCGTGGCGGTATGGAAGGGTCGTGTATACCTGGGCACCTACGACGGCCGCCTGGTCGCGCTCGACGCGGTGACCGGCGAGGTGGACTGGGAGGTCAACACCATCGACCGCGCGCGCCCCTACACCATCACCGGCGCGCCACGCGTCGTTAAGGGACGCGTTATCATCGGCAACGGCGGCGCCGAGTTCGGCGTGCGCGGATACATAAGCGCCTACAGCGCGCGCAGCGGCAAACTAGACTGGCGCTTTTACACCGTGCCGGGCGACCCCTCGCTGCCCTTCGAACACCCCGAACTCGAAGAAGCGGCCGGGACCTGGGACGTGGCGGGCAAGTGGTGGGAGACGGGCGGCGGCGGCACGGCCTGGGACTCGATGGCCTGGGACCCCGAACTCGACCTGCTCTACGTGGGCACAGGTAACGGTTCGCCCTGGAACCGCGCCCACCGTAGCCCCGGCGGCGGCGACAACCTCTACCTGTCGTCCATACTTGCGCTCGACCCCGACACCGGCCGCCTGGCCTGGCACTACCAGACCACCCCCGGCGACACCTGGGATTTCACCGCCACCCAGCACCTCATACTGGCCGAGCTCGAGCTGGACGGCCGCGAGCGCAAGGTCATCATGCAGGCGCCCAAGAATGGTTTTTTCTACGTTCTCGACCGCGCCACAGGCGAGTTGCTGCGCGCCGACGCCTACGTGGAGACCACCTGGGCCTCGCACGTGGACATGGCCACCGGCCGGCCGGTGGAAGACCCCGAGTTCGATTTCACCGACGACTGGAAGCTCGTGCTGCCGGCGCCAACCGGCGGCCACAACTGGCAACCGATGGCCTTCAGCCCCGACACCGGGCTGGTGTACATACCGGCCATCGAGAACCCGGGGCTGTATCTCAACGAAGATGAATACCGCCACAGCCCCGGTGCCTGGAACCTGGGCATGGACCTCGGCCGCTACGCCGAGATACTGCACGAGGAGGGATTTTCGCCGGTATCAAGCGGCTACCTCAAGGCCTGGGACCCCGTGGCCGGTCGCGAACGCTGGAGCGTTGAGATGCCCAACTTCTGGAACGGCGGCGTGCTGGCGACCGCCGGCGGGTTGGTGTTTCACGGCACAGGCGACGGCCGCTTCGCCGCCTACGACGCCGAGGCCGGCCGCAAGCTATGGGAAGTGCCGGTGATGACCGGCATCATCGCACCGCCGGTGACCTACGCCGTTGACGGTGTGCAGTACGTGGCGGTTATGGCCGGCTGGGGAGGCGTGGGCGTGCCCTCCGGCGACGCGCGCAGCTCCATAGTGCCCGAGTACGGCAACGACGGCCGCCTGCTGGTGTTCAGGTTGGACGGACCCGGGCAGGTGACCATTCCCGCCAGGCGCGACATCTCTATACCCGAGCCACCGGCCATGGACTACGACCAGGCCGACCTCGCCCTGGGATCACGGCTTTACATGGAGCGCTGCAACTTCTGCCACGGACCGCTGGGATTCAGCACGGGCGTGGTGCCCGACCTCAGGCGAATGGATGCCTCGGTGCACGAGATATTCGGCGACGTGGTGCTGCGCGGTGCGCGCCTGGCCGGCGGTATGCCGAGCTTCGAAGACGTGCTCGACGAAAAAGACGTGCGCGCCATCCACGCCTACGTCATTGAACAGGCCCGCACAACGCGCTGAGCTTTCACGTGCGCGGCGGGATGGCCGCCACGCCACGGCACCCACATTTCAGCTCGCTCAGTGCCGGCGACTGGGCGCGAGCTTGGACATGAGCCACTGGCGCACGGTGTTGGGACCGAGAAGGTCGCGCTCGTAGTAGTCGAGCAGGTCGTTGTACGGCACTTCACCGTTGAACAGGTCCTCGCGACGGCCAAAGCTTCGCTCGGGGTCGAGCTCCTTCACGACCCGCGCCGGGTTGCCGGCCGCCACCGAGTTGGCTGGTACGTCCTGCGTAACCACCGCGCCAGCACCGACGATGCTGTTCTCGCCTATGGTGACGCCCTTGCAAACGATGGAACTGTCGCCCAGCCACACGTTGTCCTCGAGCAGCACGCGCTCGCTGGCGCCGGGCGCGCTGTTGCGGTCGTAAAGGTCGTGCCAATCGGCGTCGGTTATGTAGCTCTTGCTCGCCAGCAGGCAGTTGCGGCCGATGGTCACGTTGCTGGCCGAACCTATGCGCACACCGGGCAGCACCACCGTGTAGTCGCCTATGCTGATCGCGCCGCTGCGCGCGCCGTCGGTCCACGCGGTCATGTGCACCACCTGGTCGGGCGTGCCCATAAGGTGCACGTACTTGCCCAGACGTATATCGCTGCCGTTGATATCGAAGCAGCGCGGGTTGACGAACCAGCAGCCCTCGCCCAGCTCGTCGAACTGGGGGTGCAGGAAGTGCTTGGCCCGCGCTTCGGCCAGCGTGAAGAGCAGCTTCTTAACCAGGTATGGTCTGCGATCGTGTCTCATCGGCTTAGGTTGAGGCGGCGCTTCAGTTGTCGGCCTGGTCGTTGGGCCGATCGTCTGCCAGCGAAAACCCGGTGGTCGAGGCAAACAGCCACTGGCTGTCGAGCCCCGCCGCCCTGTCGCCGGAGATGCCACTCTGCTCGGCTTTCATAGCCATCTCTATGAAGCCGCTGCGCGAGGGGTACTCCACCAGGGCCGCCGCGTCAAAACGTTCGCCGGTGTCGCCTATCACCACCTGGTCGACCTTACCCATCCAGAGGAAGCGTCCGCCGCCCGATTCGACCAGGCGGCGCATGGACTCGGCGTAGCGCATATACGCAGCCTCGCCCGACTCGCCGTCAATGGCCTTATCGCCCTCGGCATCGGCCTTGAACCTGAGCAGGTTGATCATGACCACGGGCGTGTCGCGGGTGTCGGCGAGCAGTTCGCCGAGCTGTTCGTCAGTGGGAATAATGGGCATCGCGGAAGTTCTCCTCGGGCAGGGGCAAGGGCCCCGGACGCCGGAGCCTACACGGCCGCCGCCACGGCGACAAGGGGTGGCAAAAGCGAAAAGGGTACGTCTTCCCGTTCGGCTAACGGCCTTCGACGTAGACCGTGCCGCGGGGCAGCTCTGCGCCGTGGGCTACCCGCCAGGCCACCGGCAACTCGAGCGCGGCGGTGAGCAGCACGCCGACCGCCGCGAACGCCATCGCCACCTGTCCCGACAGCGCGTCGAGCGGCAGGCGGGTAACAAACAGCGCTATCATGGCCGCACTGGCGACGAACCCGCCACAGCTCATCGCCATGAACTCGCGCCGGCCGTTGCGCTCGCGGTCAAAGCCGAACATGAACACCGCCGTTACGCGACGCGCCGGGTAGACCACTGCGCCCGCCGCACGCGCGCCCAGGTAGTGCCCCCACTCGTGGGCCGCCACGGCGCACAGCCCCGCCATCACGCCCGCGGCGACCTGCATTGCCGTGCCCGCCGGGTCGGCGGAGGTGTGGCGGGTGGTCGGTTCTATGATCCACGCGCCCAGTGTCGCCAACACCAACAGCAGGTCACGGACGGCGATCTTGAACGGAAAGTTCATGGCCCTACAGTATGACTAACTCGCTGTCGCCGTCCAGCTCGTCGCCACCCAACAGGCGGATGCCAGCGTAACTGCAGCGCCCCTCCCCCTTCTGGAACATCGAGTTTGCTATCAGCCATACGCGCGTCACCCGCTCAGGCAGCTCGCCGCCTATGGCGCGGCCATACTCCTCGGCCAGCACGCACTCCTCGCTCAGCCAGCGGCCCAGCCCCTCACCGCCCGAGCGCACGACGACGTGGGTCTCGCGATCTTTCCAGGCCGGCAGCGGGCAGTGGTAATGCGTGCCCACGGGCAGGCTCGCGCTCCAGTAAAACGTGATGTCGCGACCGTTGTCGAACTCGACGGCTATACTCATGTAGTCGTGCGTAGGCACCGAGTCCTCGGCGTATCGGCAGGGCAGGCTGTCGACCTTCCAGCGCCAGGCCAGGCGGGTGCTGTCTGTGAGAGGCACGGCGGCGGCCTTCTGCAGTATGCCCACGTCGCCCTGGGTGTGGCAGTGGATGACCGGGCCCGAGGGCGGGGATTCGTCTGCTGGCGCGGGATTCTCCGCAAGTCCGCTTGCATCCTCCTGCCGGTAGATCTCCCCCGGGCCGAGCTCCCACAGGTAGTGCCAGCCCTCGGGCACTGGCTGCTCGGTTTGCTGCCGGTCGAGTTCGCCAGCCAGCAACCCACCCACGTCGCCCTGCTCAGTGAGGCGACGCAATCCTTCGACGACCGCACAATCCCACTCGATGACGGCCACGCTCATCGAACCCGAGGCCGTACGATAACGGCGCGGCTCTACACCAAGCCCGCCGTTGATATCCTTCCACCAACCGGGCCCGACGCCACCCAGGTACAGACGGCCGCCCTCGGCCGACAAAAACGTGCAGGTGTCGCGCTTGCCGCGGGCAATGCGACCGGCCGCGCCCACCCTGCGCCACAGGTGAAAGGCCGGTCCTACCCACAGCCCCAGCGCGCGCGACAGCCACACCCGCCCCGACGCCAGCGTGGTGACCTCGGCACCGGCTTCAAGATCGAGACCGGTGTCGAACCACGGCGGCTCGGTGGCGGGCAGGTCTACGAAGGTCACGCGCTTGACGACCCCCGGCCCGACGCGGTCGATGAGCATCTGCAGGCTGGTCTCCAACTCGGCGGCCGACAACCACTCGCGCGCGCCGGCACCTGACATCCGGCGCCACAGTTGGCGGACCGCCAGCACTGCGGCGGTGCCCAGTTGTCGGGCGATGCTCATTGGCTGTTGCTCACCGGCCGTTGCTCAGGCAGCGTCGGACAGCATCTGGCGCATTCGCCTGCGCGTGAGACCGGTCACCAGGCTCGGCAGCAGGCGATCGAGCCACCACAGCACCTTCCACTGCCACGGCAGCACGATGATCTCGCGGTTGACGGCCACCAGGTTGAGCGCTCGAGGGGCGAAGTCGGCAGGCTCCATGCCGCCGAGTTTCGCCTTGGCTTCTTCGCTGAGCATACCGCTTTCGCCACCGAGCATGCGGCCGTACCTGCCGCCTTCGAGTATCGGCGTGCGTATAAAGCCAGGGCAGAACGCCCCCACGCGCACGCCGTGTTCGGCGGCCTCCACGCGCAACGCGCGCGTGATGCCCACCACCGCGTGCTTGGCGGCCGCGTAGGACACCAGGCCCGGGCAGGCCGTGAGCCCGGCTATCGATGCGGTGTTGACTATATGGCCGAAGCCCTGCTCCACCATGCGCGGGTAAGCGGCCTGTATGCCGTGTACCACGCCCATCAAGTTGACGTCTATCATGTAGCGCCAGTCTTCGGTCGAGTGCGCCAGGGCCGGGCCGCCGATACCGATGCCGGCGTTGTTGAACAGGTAGTCCACCCGCCCGTACCTGGCCGCCGTGTCGGCCAGCACGCGGTCAAAGGCCTCGGCATCGCGAACGTCGAGTTCCACCGCTTCGGCCGCATCGTCGCCGGCCGAAGCGCCGGCGGCGGCGTTGATCGAGGCCGCCACCGCCGCTGCCTCTTCTGCCTGGCGGTCGGCCAGCACCACGGTAGCCCCGCGATGCGCCAGCTCATGGGCCAGCGCCTCGCCTATGCCCGAGGCGGCGCCGGTCACCACCGCCACCGCGCCGTCAAATATCCTCAGCCCCTCGGTAGCTCTTTCGCTATCTTCTTCTTGTTCCATGACCGGCGGTATATGCCGGAAACACGGCGTTTCCAACGGCAGACTGTCCGGCAACGGGCACAACGCACAGCAAGCCGCACAGCCCCGCCTGTTACATCAGGAGCAAGGCGGCCAGCGCTATGCAGAGTCGACGCATGAAGTACACAAGAGCCCCGTTCCGCGTCTTCGGCCAGCACTTATCGACGGCGGGCAGGGGCGGCGAAAAGCGGAGGGCGTTTTTCTACGAAAGCGCGCACGCCCTCGCGGTAGTCGTCGGTTGTTATCATCTGACGCAACAAGCGGTCGGCCTCCGTAAGCGAACTGCCCACGTCGCGGTGCAGATCGTCGTAGAGCTGTCGTTTGCTGGCTGCCAGCGACGCGGGCGACACATCGTGGGCCAGCGTGGCCGCGTATTCCTGCACGCGACGGCCCAGGTCGGCAAGCGGCAAGGCCTCGTTGACCAGGCCCATGGCTGCGGCCTCCTCGCCGCTGAAAATCCGGCTGCTGAGCAACAGGTCGGCCGCGCGGGTGACGCCAATCAGCCTGGGCAACATCCAGCTCAGCCCGTACTCGGCCGGCAGGCCCAGGCGGCCGTGGGCAGTGGTCATACGCGCTTGCTCGGCGGCAAAACGCAGGTCGGCAAAACAGGCCAGCGCCAGGCCAACGCCTGCCGCCGCACCGTTGATGGCGGCGACGACCGGTTTGCTCATGGCCATCTGGAAGGCGAAGTCGTGTTGGTAGCGCGGGTGAGCGTCACTTGCCGGCCTGGCGAGGTCGTCCGGTAGTCCGTCGTCGTAAGCACCGCGCTCGCTGTGGCCCTCAAGCGCCCGCGCGTCGGCACCCGCACAGAAGGCGCGCTCGCCGGCACCGGTCACGACCACCACGCGCACGGCCGTATCGCGCTCGGCCTCGACCATGCACCGGCAGTACTCCTCGTGCATGCGACCGGTCCAGGTGTTCATCGGCGGGCGGTCGAGCGTGATGGTGGCCACCGCGTCGGCCACCTGGTAGCGCAACACCTTCGAGACCTCGACACCTTTGACCAAGGTCACCGGTTCCCGGCGGCCAGCTCGGCGGCCAGCACTGCCCTGAGCTCGGCCAGCGCCGGCTCGGGATCGGTTTCCACCAGTATGGCGTGCATACCCATGCGGCGGGCGGCGTCAATGTTGCCGGCAAAGTCGTCGAGAAACACCGCGCGGGTGGGGTCAACACCGCCCAGCTCAGCCAGCGCGTACTCGAACATGGCAGGGTCGGGCTTGCGCACCCCCAGCAGGCAGGAGTCGGCCACGGCGTCGAAAAGCTCGTCTACCGGCAGCAGGCTCTTCCAGGCGTCACCGAACTCACGGATATTGTTGGTAACAAGGGCCGTGTGCAGCCCGGCGGCGCGTACTTCGCGCACGCAGTCAATGACCACCTGCCTGCCACCGTTGTCGTTGGCCAGGCTGGCGAGCAGCGCGAACAGGTCGACCTCCAGTCCGTGCGTGCGGCCGAGCTCGGAAATCTGGCCGCGCGCGGTTTCGAGTTCGATCTCGCCCCGCTCCAGGCGATGCCAGGGGTGGTCGGTGTCCTCGTGGTAAGGTCCGAAAACGATTTCCATGAGCAGGCCGGGCGCGGCGCCCATGTCGGCGCCGGCCTTCTCGGCCGCCTCGAAGGGCGAGGGCGTAAACACCCCGCCGAGATCGAACAGCACCGCCTCAAAACCCATTCGCCCTTCTACCACCCAACCCCCGGAAGGGGAAGACATACCTTCTCGCCCTTTTGACAAGGCGCGCGCGGAACAGCACAACTAACGGTCGCGTCATGGTCAACAACAACAACGGCGGCGGGCAAGCGCGCAACGTGGCCATCATCGGCTCGGGTTTTTCGGGCCTGTGCCTGGGCATCAAGCTCAAGCGCGCGGGCATCGACGACTTCACCATCTTTGAGAAGTCCGACCGCCTGGGCGGCACCTGGCGCGACAACACCTATCCCGGCGCCTGCTGCGACGTGCCCTCGGTGTCCTACTCGTTTTCGTTCGAGCAGAAGCTCGACTGGACTCGCCTGTACGCCGGGCACGGCGAGATACTGTCCTACTTGGAGCACTGCGCCGACAAGTACGGCCTGCACAAGCACATACAACTGGATACCGAGATCGCCGGCGCGCGCTGGGACGAAGACAGCAGCGCATGGCAGCTCACCGATACCAACGGCGAGCAGTACTCGGCCGCCGCGCTGGTGTGCGGCACCGGCCAGCTCAACCGCCCCACGACGCCCGACCTGAAGGGCCTGGGCGATTTTGCAGGCGACACCTTCCACTCGGCCCGCTGGCAGCACGACTGCGAGTTGGAGGGCCGCGACGTGGTGGTGGTAGGCAACGCCGCGAGCGCCATACAGTTCATTCCCCGCATAGCACGCCAGGCGCGCAACGTGACCGTGCTGCAACGCACGCCAAACTGGATGATCCCGCGCAACGACCGCGAGTACACCAAGGCCGAGCTGCAGCGCTTTCGTCGCTACCCCTGGCTTGCCAGGCTCATGCGCTGGTTTACCTGGGCCATGCTCGAAGCGCGCTTTCCTATGTTTTTGCGCAATCCCCTGTTCTCGGCCCACGTGGAGCGGCAGGCCCGCCGGCACATGGAAGATAACGTCAACGGCGCCGAGCTCAGGGACGTGCTCGTGCCCGACTACCCCATAGGCGCCAAGCGCCTGCTGGTGTCGGACGACTACTACCAGTCGCTCAACCGCGACAACGTACACCTGGTGACAGACGTCATAGACCGCGTGGAGAAAGATGCCGTGGTGACTGCCGACGGCAAGCGCCACCCGGCCGACGTGCTGGTGATGGCCACCGGCTTTGAGTCCACCGGTTTTCTCGCCCCGATGAACATAGTCGGCCGCGGCGAGGAGTCGCTCAACGAGCGCTGGGCCGAAACCCCCTGCGCCTACCTGGGCATGACCGTGCCCGGCTTCCCTAACTTTTTTACAATGTACGGCCCCAACACCAACCTCGGTCACAACTCGATCATCTTCATGATCGAGTGCCAGGCTGGCTACATTGCCTCGTTGATCGACCGCCTGTTCAGCCACGGACTGGCCAGCCTCGAACTCAAAGCGGGCGTGCTCGAATCCTGGGACCGGCGCGTGCAGCAGGACCTCGAGAACACCGTCTGGGCAGACGTCGACCGCAGCTGGTACAAGAACGCGGCCGGCCGCGTGACCAACAACTGGTCGGGCACCACCACGCGCTACTGGTGGCTCACGCGCCGCAGCGACTTCGACCTCTACGACCAGGTGGCGCGCGGGTCATGAACGGGAGATAACTGCGATGCAACAGGCACATGATTTCAGAGAGGAGAGCGACGTCCTGCACGAGCTGCTGGCCGCCATGGACGACTCGGCGCTCGCGCGCACGACGCTGTACAAGGACTGGACGGTGAACGACGTGGTGGGCCACCTGCACTTCTGGAACCACGCCGCCGACCTCGCGCTGGCCGACGAAGACGCCTTCGCCGAGCTGATAGATGAGTCGATTCCGGGCATCGTTGAGCTGGGTCACCCCGTATTCACACACCGCTGGCTCAAGGGCTGCGAGGGCGCGGAACTGGTCGCGCTCTGGCATGGCTTCTACGGCGAGATGAGCGAGCGCTTCGCCGCCGCCGATCCCCGCAAGCGCGTCAAGTGGGCCGGCCCCGACATGAGCGTGCGCAGCTCGATCACCGCCCGGCAGATGGAGACCTGGGCGCACGGCCAGGAAGTGTGGGACATGGCGGGAACAGAGTTCCTGGGCAAGGACTGCCCCAACAGCGACCGCGCTAAGAACATCGTCGTGCTGGGTGTAAAGACACTGGGATGGGCCTTCATGAACCGTGGCCTCGAGGTGCCCGACCCCGCACCCTACGTGCGCCTGGCGTCGCCTTCGGGTGAAACCTGGGAGTTCAACGACCCCGCTACCCCAGACCGCGTGGAGGGCGACGCGGTCGATTTCTGCCGCGTCGTGACGCAGACGCGCAACGTGGCCGACACTTCGTTGGTGGTGACCGGCGACACCGCCACGCACTGGATGCAGATAGTGCAGTGCTTCGCGGGCCCGCCCGAGGACCCGCCCGCCGCCGGCACGCGCCACGCGGCCGCGTAGAGAACCGCCTGGGTATCCCCGCGAGAAACAACTACCGAGGAACAACAACAGTGATCAAGCGAACCGTATACCAAGCCGAACACGAGCAGTTTCGCGACAGCGTGCGCAGGTTCCTGGCCGCCGAGGTCGTACCCTACCACGAGCAGTGGGAGTCCGACGGACAGGTCGACCGCGCCCTGTGGAACAAGGCCGGCGAGCAGGGGCTACTCTGCCCCACGGTGCCCGAAGAGTACGGCGGCGTAAGTGCCGACTTTCGCTACAACGCCATCATCGACGAGGAGATAGCCACCCTGCAGCTGTCCGGGCTGGGCTGGGCGGTGCACTCCGACATAGCCGTGCCCTACATGCTCCACTACTGCTCCGAGGAACTGAAGCAGAAGTTCCTGCCGGGTTGCGTAACGGGCGAAATCGTCACCGCCATCTCCATGACCGAGCCCGGGGCGGGCAGCGATCTGCAGGGCATTACCACCACGGCCGTCAAGGACGGCGACGACTACGTCATCAACGGCTCGAAGACCTTCGTTACCAACGGACAGCACGCCGATCTCGTGATCGTGGTCGCAAAGACCGACCCCGAGGCGGGTGCCGCCGGCACCAGCCTCGTGCTGGTCGAGGCCGATCGCCCCGGTTTCGAGCGCGGCAGCAATCTCAAAAAGATCGGCATGAAGGCGCAGGATACATCCGAGCTGTTCTTCAACGACCTGCGCGTACCGCGCTCCAACCTCATGGGCAACGAGGGCGAAGGCTTCGTCTACCTCATGCAGGAGCTGCCCCAGGAACGACTGTCGGTGGCCATCTCCGGCATAACCACCTCCGAGGCGGTGCTGGGTTACACGGTGGACTACGTCAAGGAACGCCAGGTCTTCGGCCGGCCGCTGGCCGCCTTCCAGAACACCCAGTTCAAGCTCGCCGAGCTCGACACCGAGATCACATCGGCGCGCGTGTTCGTAGACCGCTGCCTCGAGCTGCACGTGGACGGCCAGCTCGACGTGCCCACCGCCGCCAAGGCCAAGCTGCTGGTGAGCGAACTGCAGGGCCGCGTGGTCGACGAGTGCGTGCAGCTGCACGGCGGCTACGGCTACATGAGCGAGTTCCCGGTGGCCCGCGCCTACGTGGACGCTCGCATACAGCGCATCTTCGCGGGTAGCAGCGAGGTCATGAAGATCATCATCAGCCGCGCACTCATGGGCTGAACGACTGGCAGCGGCACGCAGCGCCCCCGGGCTCAGTCCATCGCCGAGTCGCCCTCGCCGCTCTGCTCAAGAAAGAAGTCGTAGCACAGGTCGCGCGCGCCGTTATCGCCGCGCACGCGCATGGCTTCGCGCGGGTGCTGGTTGAGGTGGCCGCTTATACCGTAGATATCGTTGAAGCCCCACTCTATTTCTTCCCGCAGCGGCACCAGTTGTTCCTGTATGGCGCGGTACACCGGGCGCACGTCAAACTTGGGGTTCTTCAGGAAGTTGAGCAGCAGCTCGAGGTTGCAGTTGCCCGCCCCGCGGCCGATGCCGTTGATGGTGGCGTCGAGCAGGTTGACGCCCTCGATGATGGCCTGCTGGGTGTTCGAAAACGCCAGTTGCTGGTTGTTGTGGGCGTGGAATCCCAGCGGCTTGTCGGGCGCGTGCTCGCGGTACATGGCCAGGTAGGCGCTCACCTGCTCGGAGTAAAACGCTCCGTAGCTGTCAACGAGGTACAGGTAATCGACCTCGGGCGACTCGTTCACCTGCTCCAGCGCCTCGATGAGGTCTCTCTCGATGGCGGCCGAGCAGGCCATTATGTTTATCGTCGTGCCGTAGCCGAGATCCTTTGTGCGCCGGACGAGATCGATACCCTTGTCGATGTCCGCCACGTAGCAGGCAGTGCGTATCATGTCGACGGGCGACTGGTCGGCCGGCACCAGCGCGTCGAGGTCAACGCGGCCCACGTCGAACATGACCGCCACCTCGGGCCGATGCTCACTATCGCAGGAATCGACCACGCGGCGGATGTCATCGTCATCGCAGAAGTTCCACTTGCCCCACTTATCGCGCGTGTACTCGTCGCTGACGGCGAGCTTCTTGCCCAGCTCCACGATGTCTACGCCCGCTTCACAGCTGGCCCGGTAGCAGCCCTTGACGAAATCGTCGGTGAACTGGTACTGGTTTATCAACCCGCCGTCGCGGATGGTGCAGTCGAGGACCTTTATCTCTTCGCGGTACATATGTTCCTGTTTTCCCTTGGCTTCCCCTACCGGGACGCCTGAACGCGGCAGTATGACGGCGGCGGACAGTTGTGCAAAGCCGGCCTGCCCGCAGGGCCCCCCTCCCCCCCGATCGGGTGAAATTCGGCCGGGACGAGCACAACAGGCATCCTGTCCATTGATTACCCCCCCATCTGTGTAGTAGTCAGTAGTCATGAGCCGGCTGCCCCAGGTCAGGTGTACCGTTATTGGTCGAGCCGTGGGCTTGTCTCGAGCGGCGCTCAGCGGCTTCGCCGCCATGTCGTTTCTCGGCCTGCTGCTTGCCGGGCTTCTCGCGCCCTCGTTGACCCGTGCCGACGCTTTTGACGACTGCCGTAACGACAAACTCAAAACCGCCGGAAGCTACTACCGACAACTGTCGCGTTGCTACGCCGCTCATGCGCGCAAGCCCTCGGCTGCCTCGCTCAGCGCGTGCAGCGATCGTGCATTGCTGCGACTCAACGACCGCTTTGCCAAGGCCGAACTCACGGCCTCGCTCGCCGGCGCCGCCTGCCCTGCCACGGCCACCGACTTTCGCCTGGAGGGAGAAGAAGAGTGGCTGCAGTCGAACGTGAACGCGCAACTGCTGGCCGTCAACGATATTCCCTCCACCTGCGTGCGCAGCAAGATCAAGCTGCTGTTCAATCTCACCAAGCGGCGACAAGGCTGCCTGCTGCGCGAACTGGCCAAACCGGGGACCGGGCGCTTGTCGAGATGCCAGCTGCGCAGTCGTACGCGATTCAGCCAACGCTGGGCCCGCGCCAACCGCCATGGGCTCTGCCAATCGGCCACCGCCTCTGCGACCGAGAAACACATAGATGCCAACCTCGCTGCGCAACTGGCGCTGTTTGATACTGTATGCGGCGACACCACGGTGACAGCCTTCGAGCAATGCGACGACGGCGGCACGGCAGCCGGTGACGGCTGCGACAGTGAGTGCCGCGAAGAGCAGTGCGCCACCGTTTCAGGCGAGCTGCGCTGCATCTACTGCCCCGGTGGAACCCCGCCCGCGCCCGACTACCTGGGCTGCGCCTGCGCGGCCGGTTTTGCGCCAGACCTCGGTGGCGACTGCGTCGACATAGACGAGTGCACGCTGGGAACCGACGACTGCGACCCCGGCACTTGCGCGAACTCACCGGGCGACTACTCCTGCGCGGTGGCCTGCACTCAGGCCGCCCTCGAAGCCGCCATTGCCGACTGCGGTGGCGCTTCGGGACGTATCACCTTTGACTGCAGCGACACTGTTATCCTGCTCGACGACGCCGACGGCTGGGCGGCGCGGCAACTGTTCTGCGATGACGTGATAATCGACGGGCTCGACCGCAACATTACCTTTGAACTCGACCCGCCCTGCTTCGAGGGCTTCCCGCCCGGCAGCTGCGCCCCGAAGGACCTCAACAACGACGGGACCTGCGACTGCCCCGAGTACGAAAACGGTACCGGCTTCGTGGTGCTGGAGGGCAACAACAACACGGTACGCAACCTGTCGCTGCGTTATTTCTCAGAAGGCATCCACGCCGCGGGCGCCAACAACACGGTCGAGAACGTGAACTTCACCCGCCACTGCGACGACGCGCTCACCAACCAGGAAAGCGCCGTCGGCACGGTGTTCAGCAACATCGAGATACTCGACGGCTGCGACAAGTGCGCGCAGATGGCCGGCGACATAGCACTGACCTCGGCCGACCCCGACTCGCGCGATTACTGGAACGCGACCCTCGACGACGTGCGCTTCGTAGGCTGCGAAAAGCCCCTGCGCGCGGCCCAGGGTGGACGCTTCCTGGTGAACAGCTGCCAGATGGTGGGCCCGGGCAGCGCCAAGTTTCACTGTGCCGGTCCACTGCTGAGCACCGGCGTGGGCGATCAACAGGTCGTACACATCGTGGACACGCTGATCGACAACTGCACGCGCGGATTGAGAGTAGGCGGTGAAGTAGAGCTGATAATTCGCGACAGCGTGATCCGCAATTCACGCTTCTTCGGCCTGCGCGCTTCCAAGGACTCGGTCGTCAGCATGCAGGGCAACCAGGTTGTCGACAACGGCGGCCGCAAGAGCACGTCCGAGCCGGGCACCGGTGGCGTGGTAGTTCTCGATGACGCCGAACTCGACCTCGGTGGTGGCGCACTCACGATAGACGGACAGTTGGTCTCCAGCACCGGCGGCAACACCGTGTGCCGCAACAAGGCGCCGCCACGGAGAGCGCGCAACGTGGACGCGAGCCTGCTCAACGATCCCTCGCAGGTGGTCAAGGCCGAGAACAACACCTGGTGCAGCGACTCTCCCACGTCGCGCGTGCTTGGCAACGTGGACCTCGACCCGGTGGCCCCCACACCCTGACGGCGAAGTAACCGCGGCCCGTCCGTTCAGTCGAAGGTAACCACGCTGCGTATCGATTCGCCTGCGTCCATCAGTTCGAAGGCGCGGTTGATGTCGGCCAGCGGCATGGTGTGGGTAATAAGATCATCGATGTTGATACGGCCCTCCATGTACCAGTCGACGATGCCCGGCACGTCGCTGCGCCCCCTGGCCCCGCCGAAGGCGGTGCCCTTCCATACCCGGCCGGTCACCAGCTGAAACGGTCGTGTGCTTATCTCCTGGCCAGCGCCGGCCACGCCTATGATCACGCTCACGCCCCAGCCCTTGTGGCAGCACTCCAACGCCTGGCGCATGGTGTTCACGTTGCCTATGCACTCAAAGCTGTAGTCGGCGCCGCCACCAGTGAGCTCGACCAGCTCTTCGACCAGGTCGCCGCCGGTTTCGGGCGCTTCGATTTCGCGCGGATTAACGAAGTCGGTCATGCCGAACTTCTCGGCCAGGGGGCGGCGGGCCGGATTCAGGTCCACGCCAACTATGCGCGAGGCACCGGCCAGGCGCGCGCCCTGCACCACGTTCAACCCTATGCCGCCCAGGCCGAACACCACCACAGTAGCGCCCTCCTCCACTCGCGCGGTGTTCATAACGGCGCCCAGGCCGGTGGTGACACCGCAGCCTATGTAGCAGACCTTATCGAAAGGCGCGTCGGCGCGGATTTTTGCCAGCGCGATTTCCGGCAGCACCGTGTACTGCGCGAAGGTCGACGTGCCCATGTAGTGGTAGACCGGCTGGCCGTCAACCGAGAAACGGCTGCTGCCGTCGGGCATCACTCCCCGGCCCTGGGTCGCGCGTATGGCCTGGCATAGGTTGGTCTTGCCGCTCAGGCAGTACTCGCACTGCCGGCACTCGGGCGTGTAGAGCGGGATGACGTGATCGCCCACCGCCAGGCTGGTAACGCCCTCGCCCGTTTCGACCACCACACCGGCTCCCTCGTGGCCGAGTATGGCCGGGAACAGGCCCTCGGGGTCTTCGCCCGAAAGCGTGAAGGCGTCGGTGTGGCAAACACCGCTGGCCTTTATCTCGACCAACACCTCGCCCGCGCGCGGGCCTTCGAGGTCCACGGTCTCAATGCTCAGCGGCTCACCAGCGCAGCGCGCCACCGCGGCTGTTACTTTCACGGTTTGCCCGTTGCCGTCACGCTCACGGCCTCATTTCGTAGGCACCCGCCAACGCCACGACCTGGTCAGTGTACAGGCCGTCAAAACGCGCGGCGTCGGCCACTGGTTTGCGCAGCAGCTTGAGACAGTACTTCATCTGCTCGTCGCTGGCAGCCGGGTTGTTGTAAAGATCGATGGCGTAACGCGACATGTCGCGCAGCAGCACGTCGAAGATCTGTTCGACCAGCGCGTCGGGTATCGAGTAGACGGGCGCGTTTTCCAGCACCAACTGGGCGTAGACCACCACCGTGAACAACTCGCCCACCGCGAGCAGAAAATCCACGTTGCGGCTCTGTTCTTTTGTTGGCGCCGCCTTGAGGCACAGCTCCTTGATGGTTTCTATCTGCTCGATGAACAGCGCCACGTTGGGCAGTTTTGAGTGGCGCTCGAACACCGGCATGGGGTCGTGAAACTGTATGCCCGCAAGCCCGCGCGTGGCTCCCTGCTGGAAGAGAAAGTCGTCGTTGCTGTCATCGTCGCGGCGGCCTATCTCCGGAAACTCGGCCGGGTTGAACAAGTAGTTAGCCATGAACTTGACGATCAGCGCCATGTTGACGTGCACCGTTCCCTCGAGCTTGGGCAGCGCGCGTATGTCGCGGGTCGCGGTCTCAAAGTAGGTGTCGTTCTCGAACCCGCGCGCGGCGATCACGTCCCACAGGTGGTTGATGACGTCCTCACCCTGGGTGGTCACCTTCATCTTGACGATGGGGCTGAAGAGCAGGTAGCGTCGGTCGTCGGGGCCGGCGGCGCGCATGTAATCGGCCGCCCGCAGGCCCACCAGCTTCATGGCCACCAGCCTGGCGTAGGCGTCCATCATCAGCCGCCTTACCTGCGGAAACTCGGTCACTCGCTGGCCGTAGAGTACGCGGTTGTGCGCGTGGGTGACGGCCTCGTAGAACGCGTGCGTCGAAATGCCGATCGACGCCCAGCCGAGGTTGAACTTGCCCACGTTGACCGTGTTGAGGGCGGCGTCCCAGGCGTCATGCCCGCGAGACAGTATGTCGCTCTCGTTGACGGGGTAGTCGTTGAGCTCGTAACTCGACACGTAGGACTGCACGTTGACGACGTTCTTCTTGAGCTTGTAAGCCGGGTGCTGCGAGTCGGCGGCAAAGAACACAAAGTCATCGTTGTCGGCCATGCGACCGAAGGTGGAGACCATGCGCGCAACGTTACCGTTGCCGATGTAGTACTTACTGCCGTTGGCGCGGTAGTCGCCGCCGCCCAGTTGCTCCAGGCGCATGGAGCTCGAATAAAGGTCGGCGCCGTGGGCCTGCTCTGACAGACCGAAGGCGAACAGCTCGCCCTGCTCCAGTTGCTCGGCGGCCTTCTGCCGGGCGGCTTGGTTTTCGCTCATCCAGATCGGCCCCAGGCCCAGCACCGACACCTGCCAGGCGTACCAGTAGTGCAGGCCGTAGAAGCCCAGGATCTCGGAGAAGCCGCAGTTGCGCCAGGTGTCCCAGCGACAGTCGTCGGCGCCCTCGCCCGCGGGCGTGCACAGGGTGGCGAACACGCGGTTGTCGCGCAGGAAGTCGAGGTAGTCCTGGTACCAGCGGCGCTCGTGGTCGTCGTTCTTGAGCTGCCTCTTGCCCTTGGACTCGAAGAACCCGATGGTCGCGTTCATTATTTCGCGGCCGCGGTCGTCGGGGTAGTAACGATCGTTGTTGTTGGGGTCGAGCAGTAGCATGTTGTCTTTTCTCCCCGGGTGTCCCCGCTGGCATCGGGCGTTCCCGCGTTTTTTTCTATAACAGACCGCCCGCCACGCGAATTCCAAGTGCGACCGCGCTGCGCTGCAGCAACCAGTACACCGACAGGCAGCCCAGCGCGTAGACGGGAGCCTGCACGACCATCCGCGACGCCCATGGCGACAGGCCAGCCAGTACGCGGGAGGTCGCGCCGCTTGTTACACGCCTGGCGGCCAACACCGCGAGCACGAACGCAAGCTGCCCGGCCTCTATGCCGAGGTTGAACGAGAGCAGCGCCGTCACGAGTTCGTTGCCGGGCAGACCCACTTCGG
>DBZX01000065.1:20742-37376 GCA_002311335.1 bacterium UBP10_UBA1149 | reverse complement strand
AACTCATTGTCGGGGCCGCTGGTTCGCAGATCACCCTGCGCTGCTCCGAGCTCTTCAAGGTGGTGCGGGTCACCGTGATCTCTGGCGCCGGTGGCCTTGAGGGCGGCACCGTGAAATTCGAGAGTTCGCGGGCGGGCGTTACGCGGTTGACGTTTCCGAAGCTGCTCGCCGGTAGCTACCAACTCGAGATCGAGCTCGAAGACGAGCAACAGGGAAGCCCCACTTCGTTCTGCGTAGCCAAGTTCTACAGGCCGGGGCGCTGGAGTCGCGAGCAGATACTGGAGGAACATACTTTCCTGGCCGACCTCGCCAACGAAGAAATACCTGTCGTGCCTCCCCTTGCTGACGGCAATGGCGAGACCCTGCACCTCGACGAATCCACGGGCATCATGTTCGCGTTGTTTCCGCGCATCGGCGGGCGCTCTCCGGACGAGCTCGACGACGGACAGCTGGCCCAGCTGGGTCGCCTTCTCGCGCGCCTGCACAACGTTGGAGGTACGCGCAAAGCGGAGCATAGAATGTACATCACGCCGCGCAGCTACGGGTTGAACAATCTCGAATGGTTGGTCGAGAACGAAGAGCTGCCGACGGGTGTCTGTGACAACTATCGCTCCACGGTGGAAACCATCTGTGAGTTGTCTGAGCCCTGGTTCGAAGAGGTGGCGGTACAGCGTATCCACGGCGACTGTCACCTGGCCAACGTGCTCTGGGGAGGGCAGGGGCTGTTCCTGGTGGATTTTGACGACATGCTGGTTGGCCCTCCCGTGCAGGACCTGTGGCTGCTCGTGCCCGGGCGTGACGACTACGCGCGGGGGCAGCGCGAACGCCTGCTCGAGGCCTACGAGGAGATGCGCGATTTTGACCGTGGCAGCTTGCGACTGGTGGAGGTGCTGCGTGCGCTTCGCATAGTTCACTTCAGCGCCTGGATCGCCCGGCGCTGGGAGGATCCGGCTTTTCAGAAGGTCTTCCCCGATTTCGGCAGCGACCGCTACTGGTTTGAAGAACTGGGTATTCTCCAGGAACAACTTTCGCTTGTACGCGAACAAGCCTGGGCCTGAAACCGCCGGGGTTAGAAAGAACGCGCGATAACAGTATGATAGCTGGATGCTTTCAACCGTGTCGCGTCTCTTCCTGAAGTTAGCCGGGTGGAAACTCGAAGGTGCCGTACCCGCGGCCACCCGCTGTGTTATGATCGCGGCGCCGCATACTTCGAACTGGGATTTCTACTACATGCTGCTCATGAACTGGAGCCTGGGCCTGAAGGTTTCGTGGATGGGCAAGGCATCCATGTTCAGGCCGCCGTTCGCCGGTTTGATGCGGCGCATGGGCGGTATCCCGGTTTACCGCGACACCGGTTCGGGCATGGTAGACCAGATGAAGGCCGCGTTCGACGAAACCGATTTCCTCAGGTTGCTGATACCGGCCGAGGGGACGCGCTCTTACCGTTCAAGATGGCGATCGGGTTTTTACCACATCGCCAGGCACTCAGGGGTACCCATCGTACCGACCTTTCTCGACTACCGACGGAAGATTGGCCGCGTCGGCCCGGAGATAGAAGTCACCGGCCGCATAAGCGCAGACATGGACCGCATACGCGAGTTCTACTCGGGGGTGACGGGCCGAGTAGCCGCCAATTTCGGCGATATCGTGCTGGCCGAAGAAGAACAGGCCGCCGTCGCCTGAATAGACCGAGCGAGGGGAATAACAGTGAGCGAAGAAGGCAAGCCGGCGGGGGGCAGGGCGTCCCGTCACCTGATAGTTCAGCCTGACAAGGACGGCAGCAGCGAGGTCTACTCCAACCTCATGATGGTGAACCACCGCAAGGGCGAGTTCGTGCTCGACTGGCTGTTCGTTCAGCCACAAGCGGGGCCGGAGGGTCAGCCGGTGGCGTCGCTGAAGTCACGGGTGGTTACGTCGCCCGAGCACTTGAAGCGCGTCGTGCGCGCGCTGACCGACAACCTGTCTCGTTACGAGGCCAAGTTCGGCGTCATCGAGGAAGGCGCAGACCCGCAACACTCGTTGCACTGATGGCGCCGGCGGGCGCGCTCAGAACTTGACTTCCGGGACGGCTTTCTCTTCTTCCGGTGTTTCAAAGTAGTCGCGTCCCTCGAAGTCGAACGCGCTGGCAATGAGATTGGTCGGAAAACGCCGGCGCGTGGTGTTGTAGGCCCGCACCGATTCGTTGTATCGCATCCGCGCCACCGAAAGGCGATTTTCAGTGCCGGCCAGCTCGTCCTGGAGGCGAATGAAGTTCTGGTTGGCCTTGAGGTCGGGATAGCGCTCCATGACGACCAGCAGTCGCGACAGCGCCGAGCTCAACTGGTTTGACGCCTGCATCGATTCCGCCGGAGTGTTGGCGCCGGCTACCCTGCTCCGGGCTTCTGTCACCTTGAGCAGCACCTCTTTTTCGTGGGCCGCGTAACCCTTGACCGTGTTGACCAGGTTCGGGACAAGGTCGTTTCGCCGCTTGAGCTGGTTGTCTACCTCACCCCAGGCCGCGGTAACCGCTTCGTCCTGTCCCACCAGCTTGTTGTAACCGCAACCCGACAGCGGTGCCGCCAGCACCAGTGCCAGCAGCGCCGCGGTCATTGCGCGAACAGGGTTTGCAGGGACATTGTCTTTTACGCTCACGTTGATTCCTCCAGGCAAAAACATTCTACCATCCTCGGCCTGCACCGCCGCCTCCGAAGCCGCCGCCGCCACCCAGGCCACCCAGTCCTCCACCGAAGCCACCCATGCCGCTGGCTCCCCCGAAGAGGAAAGGCAGGTACATTAATCCCCTGCGCCGACGTCTCCCGAACATGCCCGGCAGCATGAAGAAAATCCACACCAGCGAAAACGGGTTGAATCCCCGTCTGCGCGATTGGCGAGCAGGCGTTGCTGCTGCCTGACCGCTCAGGGCAACCCCCGCATCGGTGGCGATGACCTGGGCGGCGGCAAGTGCCGCGCTGTAAATACCGGCGTCCACCTTGCCGGCCCTGATGTTGGGCATGGCGTAGCGATCGAGGATATCGCCGAGACGTCCGTCTGGCAACAGGCCCTCGAGTCCGTAGCCGGTAAAGAATCTCAACTGTCGCTGCTCCACGGCCATCAATAACAACAGGCCGTCATCCTTCTCGGCGCTACCGAGTTGCCAGGCATCGCTTACTTTGAGGCCGTAGGCGAAAGCATCCAGCGGGGCGCTCGTGGGAACAGTGAGCACCGCCAGCTCGGCGCCGGTTTTCTGCTTGAGCTCCAGCGACAGCGCGTTAAGCGCACGCTCGGCAGCCGGTGATAACTGCTCGCCGAGGTCGATGACGGCCGCAGGCCGGGAGGGGATGGGGGTTTCCAACTGCAGCTGGGCAGCTGGTGCCGCGGGCAGCAGGCAAAGCACGGCCAGCACCGCGGCCGCAGCCGCGCGTTTGAGCAGGGGGTCCCCTTGGCCCGGACGCTTCACAGTGCGTCTATGGCCTTTACCACCGAACGGACTTCGGCCATGGCGTTGTCGGCAAGCGCTTCGCGTTCGCTCCTTTTCACGCGGCCGGTCGAGCGGGCCACCTCGAGAGTGCGCAGCGCGGGCAGCTGCAGTTCAAACTGCGCTTCGACGGCGGCCACGAGATCGACCGGGTTGACGGGGCGGGGGAGGTCGCGCAGGTAGAGCATGCCGCGAAATATAATCTCCATTTCGGCGGTCGCCGAGAAAAGCAGGTCGTTGAGGAGGCGCCCCGAACGGCCCGCCCCGAGGAAGCCCTCCCAGAGGTGCAGCATTCGGCCCCGCGATTGAGACTCGAGCTGCAACCTGAGGTGGGTGCGGTCAACGCTTATATCGGCGAGGGGGTCGTTCTGGCCCCACACGAGTTGGTGCTCGTCGGCCAGCTCGATGAACTCTACTGGAAACACGTCGAGCGAACTCTCGATGTAGGCCCGGTCCATGACCAGGGGCACGCTGACACGGCGCCTGCGCCATCGCGAAACCAGGGGCTTCAGCGTTTTCAGCACTGCGGGTGTCACTTCGGTGAGCAGGATGAGCAGGGCCAGCGGTGTACGGCGACGGTTGTAGCCGGGCCGACATATATCGCCGTAGAGGCAGACCGACTCGACTTGATCGGGAAGCGCTATATGAAGCTGCTCGAGCAACTTCTCCAAGGTGCGACGGTCTCGGGCTTGAAGGTCCATGCGTTGATGATAACCCGCGGAGCGCGGAATTCCGATTGCAGCTGCTCGCGGGGGGACTGCGCCCAGCGGTCAGCCGAAGCGTCCTTCAATGTAGTTGGCAGTACGCTGGTCTCGAGGCGAAACAAAAAGGTCCTCGGTTCGGCGCATTTCAACCACTTCGCCCAGCAACATGAAGGCGCATTCATCACTCACGCGACGGGCCTGGGCCATGTTGTGGGTAACTATGACCAGGGAATAGTCGCCTGCGAGGTCGCGCAGGAGTTCCTCTATCTTGGCGGTAGCGTCGGGGTCCAGGGCCGAGCAGGGCTCGTCCATGAGTATTACCTCGGGTTTGAGCGGCAGCAGGCGCGCGATGCAGAGCTTCTGCTGTTTTTCCAGCGACAGGGTGGTCGCCTCGGTGGACAGCGAATCCTTCAAGTCGTCCCAGAGGTGAACCGCGCGCAGCGAGGTCTCCAGCGCTTCGTCCAGGGTGGAAGCGTCACGATATTTTCGGCTGAAATGCAGGCGAAGCCCGTAGAGTATGTTGTCGCGTACCGAGAGCGGCAGTGGATTGGGTCGTTGGAAAACCATGCCGACCTTCTTTCTCAGTTCTACCAGGTCGGTGTCGGCGGAGTATATGTCGTGCTCTTGTACGACCACTTCGCCCTCGGTGCGCACACCCTCGTAGCGCTCGTTGATGCGGTTGAAACAGCGCAGCAAGGTCGTCTTCCCACAACCCGACGGGCCGATGAGCGCGCTGGTTTTGCCCGAGAGAAAGCGTATGTCGAGTCCCTTGAGCGCTTCGAACTCCCCGTAGAAGAGTTTCAGCCCGCGGGTCTTTATGCAGTACTCGTCCACGTCAGCCGAATAATCCCTGCACGTACTGAAAGGTGCGTGCGTCAGCGGTCTGCCTGGAGAAGATGACCTCGTTGTCGCCCACTTCCACCAGCTTGCCTCTGAGCAGCAGGGCGGTCCGGTGTGCCAGGCGCTTGGCTTGAAGCACGAGGTTGGTGACCACCACGATGGTCATGTTTTCGTTGAGTTCCTTGAGTACTTCTTCGATCTTCATCGTCGTCACCGGATCAACGGCTATAGAAAATTCGTCGAGGCAAAGAATCTCGGGGTTCAGTGAAAGCGCGCGCGCTATGGTGAGGCGCTGCTGCTGACCGCCCGACAGGCGCGTGCCGAGGTCATCGAGCCTGTCCTTGACTTCGTCCCACAGCGCTGACTGCTTGAGGCAGCGCTGTACTGTTTCGTCGAGCACCGTGCGGTCTTTCTCGCCCGCCATGCGGGGCGCAAACGTTACGTTTTCGTACACGGTCATGGGCAGGCCCACCGGGAGAGGAAACACCATGCCTATCCTGCGGCGCAGCAGCGAGGGGTCGCGGTACTCGGCCACGTTATGTCCGTCCACCTTCACTGTGCCGCTGACGGATGCAGACGGAATGGTTTCGATCATGCGGTTGATGCAGTTGAGCAAGGTGGTTTTGCCCGAGTTGGCAGGTCCGATAACAGCCAGGATTTCATTGCGACGCACGTCGAGGGTCAGCTGGTCGAGCGCCGGCTTGCCCGCGTAGTTCACGCTGAGGTTTTCCACCTCTATCATCGGTGACGCGCTTACCACTTTCGGTTTCTCCTGAGGTAAGTCCGAAAGGCGATCGCGAACATGTTTACCAGCAGCACCACGCTGAGTAGTACGAGTGCCGTAGCGTAGGGAATGGCCTCGGGTACGTTGGGCACCTGAGTGGAGACCGTGAACAAGTGCATCGAAAGCGCCATGCACTGGTCCTGGACCGACTGGGGCAGGAACGGGAGGTAGAAGGCCGCGCCGGTAAACATGATGGGGGCTGTTTCACCGGCAGCGCGCGAAACCTGGAGTATGACCCCGGTGAGTATGCCCGAGATCGAGTTGGGCAGTACCACGTGTCGTATGGTCTGCCAGCGGGTAGCGCCCAGTGTCCAGCAGGCCTCGCGAAAGGCCATGGGCACCGCCGCGAGCGCTTCCTTGGTGCTGGCGATGATGACCGGCAGGGTCATGATGGCCAGGGTCAGCGACGCCGACAGTATGCTGGTACCAAGGCCGAGAAAGAGCACGAACACGCCCACGCCGAACAGAGCGTGCACTATGCTCGGGACGCCGGCCAGGTTTACGATGGCGAGGTTGACCATGCGCGTGAGCCAGTTCGCCTTGGCGTACTCATTCAAGTAGATGCCTGCCATTATTCCTACCGGAGCCGACACCGCGAGTGAGACGCCCACCAGCCATAGCGTACCCACTATGGCCGGGAACACGCCACCGGCTGTCATGCCCGCCGTCGGCGCCTCCAGGAGGAACTCCATGCTCAGTGCGGGGGCACCGCGTATGACCAGCAGGCCGAGGATGGCAGTGAGAGGCAGGATGAGCAGCGCCGTTACTCCCGCCAGCACCGTCTTGCCCACGCTTTCGACGCGGCGGTTGGTGGCGGTGCGGGCGCTGGTGGCAAAGGGCGAGGCGTTCATCGTGCCGACCGCCCCCTGACGATGAGGTCAGCCGCGAGGTTCACACCGAAGGTCAGAAGGAAGAGCAGGACCCCGACCGCGAACAGGGCCTGGTAGTGATCGCTACCGGCCGCCGTCTCGCCCAGCTCGGCGGCGATGGTCGCGGTCAGTGTGCGAACCGAATCAAGTGGGCTGCCTGGAATCTGCACCGCGTGACCCGTGGCCATGAGCACGGCCATGGTCTCGCCGATGGCGCGGCCGACACCGAGCAGCACGGCGGCCAGCAGGCCACTGCGCGCGGCCGGAAATAGCACCTTGTGCGCTGTCTGCCAGCGCGTGGCGCCCAGGGCCAGCGATGCCTCCCGGTAAGAGTCCGGCACGGCCTTGAGCGCGTCCTCGGCGATCGTCGTCATGATGGGCACGCTCATCAAGCCCAGTATGATCCCGCCGTTGAGCACGTTCAGGCCGATGGGGGCGTCGAATACTTCGATTATCAGCGGATTCATCACGGCCAGGCCGATGAATCCCCAGACCACCGAGGGAATGGCGGCCAGCAACTCGATGGTGATCTTAAGGCCTTCTTTGACCACGCCGCTGGTAAACTCGGATATGAAGAGGGCCGAGCCAAGGCCAAGCGGAACCGCGATGAGCATGGCCAGTCCGGTGACGCTCACGGTACCCGCGAGCAGGGCAAGGGTGCCGTAGCGCTTGTTAGACAGCGAAGTCGGATACCACTCGGGGCTGGTCAGGAACTCCACGAAGTCCATTTTTTCGAAGATGAACTCCGACGCGGTGGAGAATACAAAGAAGAATATGGCAAAGACAAAAAAGATCGCGCTGAAGCCGCTCGCCTTGATCGCGAATTCCATGACGCGCTCGAACGCGCTCCCGGCCCGCGCATTGCGATCGTCGTCAGGGGGTGACGTAGCCTGTTGTGGGTTCACGTCCTGTCTTGCTGTCGCGTCTGCGACGGTCTAAAGGGTCGTCAGTTGACCGGAACGAAGCCGCTTTGCGCAACAATAGCTTGGCCTGCTGGCGATAAGATCCAATCGAGATAATCTTTTGCAGCACCCTTGGCCTCTCCGATGGTGTACATATACAGGCCTCGCGCGAGGGGGTAAGCGCCCGACGCAGCTGTCTCGGCGGTGGGCGTTACGCAGGCCTCGCCGTCGTTGGCCGCTACGCAGACCGATTTAAGCTTCTCGTTTCCGTAACCCATGCCGCTGAAACCGATGGCACAGGGGGTGTGGGTCACCAGGTCAACGACGTCTTTGCTGCCCTGCATGTCTCGCGAGCCGAGCTTGAAGTCGCCGGTTTTACCGAGCAGGGCTTCCCTGAAGAAAACGTAGGTGCCGGAGTTGGACTGCCTGCTGATACGGATGATTTCCTGTTTCGCGCAACCAGGCACCTCGATGCCGAGGTCGGTCCAGGTGGAGCACTGGCCACCCTCTCCGTATACACAGGCCAACTGTTGTATGGATAGCTGCGCGGCAGGGTTATTTTTGTGAACGAAGACGACGATGGCGTCGCGGGCTACGGTGTGTTGCACAGCGGCTTTCAAGCCGTTTTTCTTCATCGATTCGTGCTCTTCGGATTTCATTTCGCGGCTGGCGTTGGCGATGTCGACCTTGCCGTTTATGAGGGCGGCGATACCAGTTCCCGAACCTCCGCCGCTGACCACCACAGCGACGTCGGGCTTGACGCGGCTGTAGTTCTCCGCCCAGGCCTGGGCCACGTTGACCAGGGTATCGGACCCCTTGTTCTGCAATACCGTGCGGTCGCTGTTCGAACTGCTGCAGGCGGCCAGAACGATGAGCGCGGCACAGAGCAGGTACCGGGGCTTGCCCGGGATGATGGGCATCACTTGTTGGTAACCTCTTCGAGAGCGGCACTGGTCGTTCCGTGCAGGCTGTGAATCAGGTTGGTCACGCGCTCTACGAGGACATTGAAAACTTCTTCGTAGCTGGTTTCCTGGTCAGTGGCCGGGTTGGCCACGTCCCATTCGAGGGCGATCGTCCGGTAGCCGAGGCGGGGCAGTGCGTCGGCCGCTTCTGCGCCCAGCGCGACAACGGCCTTGTACTGCTTGATGCTGTCCAGGGAGCCGAGGTTGGTGGGCTGGTGGCCCGAAACGTCGATGCTCATCGCGGTCAGGAACTTGACTGCCTCGGGGTCGGGGGCTTCGGCGTCGACGCCGGCCGAGGAGAACTCCATGTGGTCGCCGCCGATGGTGCGGCCGATGGCCTCGGCCATGAGGCTCCTGCAGGAGTTCGACGACGAGACGAACAGTATGCCGATGTCCTTGCTCAAGCGGTGCCGCACGTTTTTGCCGCTTACGATGTAGGCCACCTCGTCGCAGATGTTGCCGGCCTGATCGGCCACGCGCTCAAAGCGGTTGGCCACCGACAGCAGGGAGAACAACAGCGACATGTCTGATTTTGTTTTTGGTTGCGAAGCTACAAGGTCAGCGTAGATATCCTGGTGTATGCGTTTGGCTTTTGCGTCGAGCTGCTTGGTCTCTTCAGCGAGCTCGATGTCCTCGTCGAGAAAAGATCGCAGCGCCTGTCTGAGCATTTCGATTGCGACGGCCGCGAGCTTTTCAAATTTTTCGAAATCGGTGCGATCTGCGATGTCGCTGATCTCGATGGCCTGTCGGCTGATGCTCTCGGAGTAATCACCGACCCGCTCCAGCTCACTGACGATCTTGGCCACCGAGTGGGCAAACCTGAGCTGGGCCGCCACGGGGATGTGCCTGACCATGAAATCCACGGTCATGGAGTCAACCCGGCTTTCGAGGTCGTCTATGCGCGAATCGCGCAGGATGCACGAATAGGCCAGCGTGGTGTCCGCCGTTACGAGGGCCCTGACCGAGTCTTCAAGGGCCCGCAACGCCAGGTCGCCCATCTCGCGCACTTTGTCGCGGATGGCCGAAATGTCTTGTTTTAGTAGTTCTTCGAGGTGGCTAGTCACTGGATCCCCGCTGCAGCAGCCACGGTCAAAGGCCGAAGCGCGTTACATGGTATGAGTGGGCTGATTCAGCAGCATTTAGCAGCAGGTTGGGAGATTGCAAATACGACTGGGCGTAACTGAGGGCATACCCGGGCGAAGGTGTAGACAGGGGATGCCAGCGGGGGGCTGATCTTGGTATAATCAGGGATGATGTTGAGGGCCGTTGCGACCATTTTGATCCCGCTGCTGCTGGCGCTGCCGGGCTATTCGCCAGCCGACGTGGTTGAGGCGCCAAACCTGCGCCTTGAGCTGGCAGCGGCGGTGGACACCGTGCAGCCCGGTAGCTCGTTTGACGTGGCTCTCAAGTTGACCCCGGGCGAGGGCTGGCACGTCTACTGGAAGAACCCCGGCGACGTGGGCTTGCCTACCACCCTGGACTGGCAATTGCCTGAGGGCTTGCAGGGCGGAGAGCTTGAGTTTCCTGCTCCGACTCGTTTTGTGGACGGTTCATTCGTGAGCTACGGCTACGACGCGCCGGTATTGTTGCTCTCCACTCTCACCGCCTCGGGCAAATTGGAGCCGGGCGGGCAGCTGCGGGCCGAGGCGCGGGCCGCCTGGACTGTCTGCAGGGAAGACCGTTGCATCCCCGGCAAGGCCGATCTGTCCCTGGAGCTGCCGGTGATGGCGATGCAGGCGATAAGCAACGAGGCGTGGTCGGAGCAGATCGACGCTGCGCGCAGGTCTTTTCCGAGCGCAGGCGAAAAGGACTGGTCGGCCACAGCAGAGGTCTACGATGACTTCGTGCAGGTATCCCTGCGCCCGCCTGAATCTCTGGGCGCGAGCTTGTCAGAGCTGCAGGTTTATCCCCTGGCCAGGGGCCTGGTAGACGACGATGTCCCCGCGCGGAGCCGACCCGGCGGAGCAGGACTGCTTGTCTCCCTTGCGCGGCAAACGGACAGCGAGGTTCCCGAATCGACGCGCTTGCTCTTCAAGTGGCCGTCGGTCGATAAGCAGCAGCCACGCAACGGACAGACCGCCTATGATGCCGTGGAGCTGGACGTTGAGCTGAAGACTGTCAGCGGCCGCTTGTCTTCGCTGTTGGCGTCGCCGGCTGCTGCGGCTGCTTCGCAAGGCGGCCCGGATACAGGGCTTAACGAGGCGCCGCCGGTTTCTGACATGACCATAATGCTGGCCCTTTTACTGGCTCTCGCCGGTGGCCTGATGCTCAATCTCATGCCCTGCGTATTCCCCGTACTGTCGCTCAAGATACTGAGTTTCGTGGCGATGGCCGGCGATGAACCAGCGGCCGTACGCCGCCACGGCCTGGTTTTCGGTGCCGGTGTCGTGCTGTCTTTCCAGGTGCTGGCCGGCGTGATGATTATGCTCAAGGCCGGCGGCCAGGAACTGGGCTGGGGTTTTCAACTGCAATCGCCCGCGTTCGTGGCCGCCATGGCCTTGCTCTTGTTCGCCCTGGCTCTGCAACTCGTGGGGACCTTCGACATTGGTTACTCGCTCACTGCGTCGGCCGGTCAGCTGGAGGGCGGGACGAGCGGTTACAAGGGGTCTTTTCTGAGCGGGGTGCTCGCGACCGTACTTGCCACTCCCTGCACGGCGCCCTTCATGGGAGCGGCGCTGGGTTTTGCTGTTCAGCGCCCACCGCTCGAAGCCATGTCTGTTTTTACCGCCCTCGGGCTGGGCATGGCCTCGCCCTACGTTCTGCTCTCGTTCAGCCCGGCGCTGCTTCGCTTTCTACCAAGGCCTGGCGCCTGGATGGAGACCTTCAAGGAAGCGATGGCTTTTCCGCTGTTCCTGGCCGCGGCCTGGCTGGTGTGGGTGTTCGCGGGGCAGGTGGGCAACGGCGGTCTTATTTACTTGCTCGCGGCTTTCGTTCTTGGTGGTGCTGCGGCCTGGCTGCGGGGGCACGGGCAATCTCGTCCTCGCGCGTTAGCGGCGCTGGGCGTGGCCGTTCTGGCCCTGCTGCTGGCCCTGCAGGGAGCCGCGCAACCCTTTTCGGTGTCGGCTGGCGCTGGCTCGCTGGTCGGTGGCGAGTACGCCGAGGGGGCTATCCAATGGCGCGCATGGAGGCAGGAAGAGGTGGACCGTTTGCGAGCCGAAGGCAAGCCGGTGTTCATCGATTTTACGGCTGACTGGTGCCTGAGCTGCAAGGCCAACGAGGTGATAGCTTTTTCTTCGCAGCGTGTCGTCGAGCGTTTCCGCGAGCTGGGAGTGGTTGCAATGAAAGCCGACTGGACGCGCGGAGACCCGCTCATCACCCGGGCCCTGGGCCGTTACGGTCGCGACGGTGTTCCCCTGTACGTGTTGTACGATGGCAGGAGAGACTCCGAGCCGCAGTTGTTGCCGCAGTTGCTCACGCCCGACATCGTGCTCGAAGCGCTGGCGCGGATAGCGGCCTGACCCCGGGGCTTGCCTGTTGTAGGCGGCGGCGCTAGTCCTCGCCGGGATGCCCCGGCCGATCCCACACTCACTGACCTTCCTGCTGATCCTGGGCCTGTTGATTCCGGCGGCCGGTTGTCGGCTTGAACAAGTGGCGGTCTGCCAGGGCTGCAACGTCGTGCTGGTGTCTATGGACACGCTGCGTGCCGACCATACGGGTGCTTATGGTTACGGCCTACCGACCACCCCGCAGCTGGATCTATTTGCGCAGGAGGCGGTGCTTTTCGAGGACGCCGTGTCGCAGTCGGCCTGGACCCGGCCTGCCCATACCTCGATGTTCACAGGCCTCTACCCCGCGGAACACGGTGTGATTTCGATGGGGGGGAACGTAAAAGTGCCAGGCGACCTGCCCACCCTGGCTGAGCGTATGCGCGAGGGTGGCTACGCGACAGCCGCGTTTACCGGTGGCGCTAACATGTCGGCGCGTTTCGGCTTTGATCGTGGTTTTGACCTCTACAAGAGCCCGGGCAAGCGGATGGGCGAAGGTGTGAAACCAGCCCTGGACTGGGTGGACTCGCTGCCCGCCGGCAAACCGTTCTTTCTCTTCGTGCACGGTTTCGAGCCCCATCGTCCCTATCGCTCCGAAGCCCAGGACCGGCTCGCCGTCGGCCTGGCCTCGCCCCGGCGCAAGGGCTGGGCTTCAATCTGTGAGAGCGGCGAGCGGCCAGCTGACCTTGACCGTTGGATACTCGAATACGATGCCGCAATTCACGGCGGCGACCGTGCCTTCGGACGCCTGCTCGCAGGGCTCTCGGAGCGTGGCCTGGGTGATGACACCATAGTCATGTTCACCTCGGACCACGGCGAGGAGTTCTTTGAGCACGGCCACTGCTTTCACCTCTATCGCCTCTATCGCGAGATTGTGCGCGTGCCCTTGCTGGTCAGGGTGCCCGGTGTTGAGCCGTCCCGCGTCGCCGGGGTAGTGCCGGCGTCGGTGGCTGTCGCTTCTACGCTGCTTGATCTCGTCGGGCTGGGCGGAGCGGGGTTCTCCGGGGAGTCTCTGGCGCGGCTGATCACCGGCGTTGAGAAGCCGGCGTTTGAATACGTCGTGAGCGAAACAGGTTCTTCTCGCGTTTCCGGATCATCGGGCAGAAGGGGCGGAGACGTTCGTGCTATCAGCGGCGACCGGGACAAGCTCGTACACTGGATGGACCAGCGGCGACGCGAATACTACGACCTGTCATCAGACCCGGGCGAGCAGGACGACCTCGGCCGGTCAGCCGAAGCAGATCGCTTGTTTGAGCGCTTGCAGCACTGGATAGCCGATCATCCACGGCGAGGAACGCAAGCAGCTATCGAGGAGCTTGACCCCCAGTTGAAAAAGGAATTGAGGCAGCTGGGTTACCTGGAGTAGCCGTGCTGTTGGGCCGGTTCAGCGGCCCTGAGCGATGCTGGGCTCCTTGAGCAGAGTTTCTATAGCGGCCCTGAGCCTGGGCTCGTCCTCGGCTGGATCGAAGCCGGTGCTCTGGTAACGGATTATGCCGTCGCCGTCGACCAGGAAGGTAGCCGGCATCGAGTGCACCAGGTACTTGCCCTTGAGGACGGCCTGGGGGTCGGTTATCACCGGGAAATTGGCTTCGTAGCTTTGCGCGAACTCGATCGACCTGCTGGCGAGGCTGTCAACACCGACACTTATGACCTGGAAGCCGCGCGGGCCGAATTCCTTGTTGAAGTCGGACAGGAAGGGAAACTCCTTTTTGCATGGCCCACACCAAGACGCGAAGAAGTTCAGCAACGTGAGTTTTCCTTCGTAGGCGCTCTCGCTCACCGCGTTGCCCTCGGCGTCGGTAGTCGAGAAGACCGGCGCCTTGGTATCGAGCAGGTCGGTAACGTTTTTGCTCAGCCTTGAAGCGTCGACAGGTTGCGTGGTTACGTTCTTGTCTGCGCAGCAGCGGAAGCCGGTGGTCTTGTTACGACTGCCGGGGCCTACCGTCGATGTGCGTCGGTTGCAGGCGGCACCCGATTTGCTCGAGGCGTAGCCGCCGAGCAGGGTGCGTCGGTCACGACCGCTGTCGGCCCATTCACCTATGTTGCCAGCGAGGTCGAACAGGCCAGAGGCAGTGCGGCAGCCCGCCCGGCTACCGGTGTTCGAGGGCTCGCCGGTCTGCTTGTCGGCCGAGTCGTTGCAGACGCCTTCTTCGTAGTACGGGCCGTAGGGGTACATGTTTCCTTCTATGGCGTCGTCGGCAAAGAGTCCGTTGGAGTTGTTGTCTACCGCTGTCTTACCGGTGCACGCGCTAACCCATTCGAGTTCGCTGCAAAGGCGCTTACCGGCGGCCCCGCAGGCTTTTTCGGCGCCAAAAAAATCAATGCGCGCCGGCTCAAGTCCCGGTTGGCTCACCGCTCGGCCATCGCGGGTGATCGCAGCCTCGTAAGGGTCGATCCAGAACGAACCGTCTCCGGCCGACACCATCGAACTGCCGTCGCCCGCGGGCGTTATCGCGGCTCCGGCCTCGACGGAATCGGCGGCTTCGAGAGCCTTTTCTATGTAGTACTCCAGGATCGAGGCCGATGCCGAACCGGTGACCAGCCTGTCGTTGATATAGGTGCGAGGCGTGCCGTATATACCCGCCCTGAAAGCAGTCTCTACGTCACCGGCGACCGCCGCATGGGTAGACTCGGCTTCAAGACACGAGCGAAAAAGGTCCATGTCGGCGCCAGCCCCGGCGGCGTAGTCGTCTACCGTCTGCACGTTGAGCGAGGGTTGGTTGTCGTACATGAGGTCGTGCATTTTCCAGAAGAGTCCCTGTTCGCCCGCACAGTGAGCTGCCCAGGCGGTCTCGCAAGCGACAGGGTGCTTGTCGAAGCCTTTCATCGAGCGGTTGCACTTTGCGTTCATCGGAAAGTGGCGCATGACCAGCCTTACGCGGTCGCCGTACTTAGCCATCACCGTTTTGAAAGAATTGGAGAGCATCCGGCAGTAGGCGCACTGGAAGTCGGCGTACTTTACGATGGTGACATCGGCGTCGGGGTTGCCGAGCCAGAACTCGTTTTCCTTGAGCGGGGTTTCAAACATGCTCCAGCCTTCGGAAGTCTTTTTTCCGTGGCCTCTGCCAGCAACGACTGGCGCAGCAACTTTTGACGCTTTCGAGGCCGGGGCTGCCAGCTTGTCGGCCGAGCCCTCAACAGCTGACCCGGTAGCAGGTGACCCGGTAGAAGCTGAATCTGGCGGGGCAAACTGGGCGTCTATGGCCCCGCGATAGGCAGTCTCCATCGAGCTGCCGGCCGTGTAGTAAGCCCCGAGTGCGACGCCGGCAGTGACAGCCACGACCAGCAATGCCTGCGGTATGGGCGCGGCAAAAGATGCCAGTGCGCGCAGGGGCGCCTTGGTGACCTCGGGCAGGGGAGAGCCCGAAGCCTTCCAGGCGAGCAGGAACGCGGCGAGGTTTACCGTGTACAGGCCTATGCAGTACAGGCAGTAGGCGCGCAGCCAGACGGTGGAAACCCAGGCGAGGAAAAGCGAGTAGACCACCGCTATGAGTGCCAGCAGGGCCGTCGACTGAAGGGCGAGACGGGCTTGCTGCAGCGAAACGTTGGTCGCTGTCTTGATGGCCGACAGCGCCTGCAGTGCCAGGAAAGCCATCAGCGCGTAAATCGGAGCGGCGTAAAGGGCTATGGGCAGGCCGAGGAACTCGGAGTAACTCGAAGCGTTAACCTTGTCGCAGTTGAGGGCGCCGCCCAGGTTACAGGAAGAAACATAGCTCGGGTCCAGGCCGAGTTTGAGCTTGTGGCGCACCAGGAAGACAGCCACCGCGAGGCCGACCGCGCATACAGCGACCAGGGCAGCCACCAGTGCCGGCGCGTGCTCGGAAACCCCAGCCTCGGATTCCTCGGTCGTAGCCGTTTCCAGGGGCGCCGTGTTCCGGGAAGGACTTTCTCGCTTAGACTTGTTTTTCTTTGACATATTCTGGTGAAACTCCTCTCGTTATGATGCCAGAGTGGGTGCCGTTCGCGCAGCTTTTTATACTACGTTTGAGCACAGCACAGGCCTTGTTCTCCACTGCTCGCGGTTGGAAAACTGCGCCGGAAAGTGGGACAAGGTCGTGGTTTTGCCGGTTGCGGCATAACCGGGCAGGGCAGCAAAGCGCTGCTGCCGCAGGAACAGCGATGAAAACGGTTGGCCGACATCTTCTTATTGAGTTTTATGATTGCGACAGGCCCCTGCTCGATGATCTCGACAGCTTACGGAAAATCATGACCAGGGCGGCTGAAACCGTCGGCGCCAGCGTAGTAGGCGAGACCTTTCACCGCTTCGCACCCCAGGGGGTGAGCGGTACGGTGGTCATTGCCGAGTCTCACTTGTCGCTTCATACCTGGCCTGAGAACGGTTACGCGGCAATCGATATATACACCTGTGGTGGTCTCGTACCGGGCGACGCGTTTGATTATCTCGCGTCCAGTCTGCACGCCGGCAGCGCACGTCAGCGCGAAATCATACGCGGCTTGCCCGAGCAGATCGACGAGGACCGTATTTTTGAATCCGCGGACGTAAAAGTCCTGAGCCGGGAATGCGAGCTGGTCGAGCTGCGCAGGGCCGGGGGCTGACCACGCGGCATGGGATCGCCGGACAAACCTGGAAGTATCGACCAGGCAGCTGCCCTGCTCGACGGGGGGCTTATGCC
>DBZX01000065.1:0-20690 GCA_002311335.1 bacterium UBP10_UBA1149 | reverse complement strand
GGGGGCTTATGCCGGCGACGCGCGGTGGCTTTGATGGTGAGTGGTTCACCGAGGAGGCAAACGGGTCTTCTCGCTTCGCGGTGAAGATGGACGCACTGCTCCACGAAGAGCGGTCTCCCTGGCAGAAGATCTCGGTCTACGACAGCAGTTTTTTCGGCAGGGTACTCACCCTCGACGATGTATTCATGCTCAGTGAGCGCGATGAATTCGTCTACCACGAGATGCTCGTTCATGTTCCCCTGCTCGCCATGCCCGACCCCGCCAGCGTACTTATAATCGGGGGAGGCGACGGCGGTTGTCTGCGCGAGGTGTTGCGCCATGACTGCGTGCGGAGAGTCGTGCTCTGCGAGCTCGATGAGCGGGTCAGTCGGGTCTGCGAGGAGTATTTTTCCTGGCCGGCATCGGCTTTCGCCGATGCCAGGACCGAGTGCGTGTTCGAGGACGGTATTGCCTTCGTCAAGGAGCATACTGCCGCTTTTGACCTTGTCATAGTAGACAGTACCGATCCGGTCGGCGCCGCGGTTGGTTTGTTTCAACGGGAGTTCTACGAGTCGGTACGCGCTTGTTTGCGCAGCGGCGGAGTGATGACCGCGCAGACCGAGTCTCCCCACTGGAACGCCGACATGCTTGGCGCCATAAACCGGGAAATCGGCTCGGCCTTCACCCAGGTGGATTCCTATCTCGCGATGATTCCCACTTATCCGGGTGGTTGCTGGTCCCTGGCCTGGGCCTCGTCTACTCGCTGCCCGGGGGATTTCTTCGACCAGCAACGCGCGAAGGAAATAGCCGCCTCCTGTTCTTACTACCAGCCCGGACTCCAGTCGGCTGCCTTCGCGTTGCCGGTGTTTGCGGAGCGCGCTTGCAGCGGCGAGAACCTGTTCGAGCGTTTTGACAGCAAGGTCTACAAGAACCGGAATCCCGATGACTGATCGCCGCCAGACAGTAGCGGTGGTCATTCCGGTGCGCGACCGTGTACAGCTGCTCGGCCGGGCGCTCGACTCGGTGCTGGCCCAGCTGCGGCCACCCGATGAGATAGTGGTAGTGGATGACGGATCGGTCGACGGCAGTGCTGACCTGGTGAAGCAAGGCTACCCCGGCGTCAAGCTGCTGGTGCAGGCGCCAGCGGGCGTGAGCGCGGCTCGCAATCGAGGAATCGCCAGCAGCAGCTCGGACTGGCTGGCCTTTCTCGATTCGGACGACGCCTGGCACCCCGACAAGTTGCAGCGACAGTTGACGGCCCTCTCTCAACGGCCATCGATGAAAATATGCCACTGCGACGAGATCTGGTTGCGCAACGGCCGGCGCGTTAACCCGATGCGCAAGCACGCGCGTTACGGTGGCTGGGTATTCGAGCGTTGCCTGCCGCTGTGCTGCATATCGCCTTCGACCGCACTGGTTCACCGAGATGTTTTTGCCTCGGTCGGGGTATTCGACGAAACCCTGCCTGCCTGCGAAGACTACGATCTGTGGTTGAGGGTCAGCGCTCATTTTCCGGTGCTCTATCTCGACGAAAAACTCGCCACCCGTTGGGGAGGGCACGCCGACCAATTATCTGCGCGCTACCCCGCCATGGACCGATTTCGGGTGAAAGCACTGGAGAAAGTGCTGCTCCCGGGAACCCTGCAGCCCCGCTGGCGCCGCGCGGCGGCCGCCGAGGCGCGCCGCCGACTCGACATTCTCGCCGCCGGGTCTGAGCGCAGGGGGAGGGTGCAGGAGGCGTGTGCGTTCCGTGCACGCGCGGCCGAACTCGGCAGGTACCAGCGGTGAGCGCGGCGACCGTTAACCTGGTCGTAGCCATGGGCTGTGAAGCCGCACCGCTGTTGCGCGGCCTGGCTTTGAAGTCGCTGCCGGTCGAAGGCGGCTTCAGGGCCTGGTGTGATGACGCGCGCGAAACTTTCCTCCTTCAGGCCGGCATCGGCAGGGTCAACGCAGCCGCGGGGGTCGTAACTTTGCAGGCGTTGTCGGGACATCCAGCCTGTTCGGCCTGGCTCAACGTCGGTATTGCCGGGCACGCTGAGGAGGAGGTCGGTCGCGTACTGGTGGCCGAATCTGTTCACGAAGAGGCGGGTGGCAGGGTGCGCTACCCGGCGTTACCCGCGGGCCTGGCCCTGGGAACCGCCCCGCTTCTGACCGTAGACAGGCCGAGCAGCGAGTATCGCCCCGGGTTTCTTCACGACATGGAAGGGGCGGCTTTCATGGCGACGGCCCTGCGCTACTCGAGCACTGAACTCGTGCACTGCCTGAAGGTCGTGTCCGACAACCGGGCCCAGCCCCTGTCGACGGCCGGGTTGAGCAAGACCAGGGTCGAGTCCCTGCTCGAACTCGCGGTTGAGGATGTCGTTTCGATGGTGGCTGAGTTGAGGGTCCCGGCCGAGCAGAGGGCAAGCCGACTCGCGCCGCCGGCAGAATGGCAGAAGCTGTCCGAAGAATATGCTTGCTCGGTGACCCAGGCCGCCCTGCTCCGACGCTTGCTGCAGCGCTGGAATGCTCTGTTTCCGGGTCGGGAGCTACCGGAGGTGAAGCAACCGGCTTCGGCCCGTGGCACCGCAGCTGGCGAACTGCTGCGGCAGCTCGAAGCGGGACTCGATGAGATGTGGCAGCGGGACGGTCAGTGATCGAGACCATTTACATTGAGAGCGATCTGCTCGAGCACCCCCGGGCCCGGTCCGTCATGAAGCGTCTGCCCCGCGCCCGGGTCGTCAGCTGCGATCACTACGGCGAGGTTTTCAATCCCCACGCCCAGGATTTTCGCCTGCAGAAGGAGAACCCCTCCCTGCTGATCGCTCGCAAGCGCGGCCGCATGGTCCTGCCGGTGCCGCCGGGGTCGGGTATCGGTGCAGAGCAGGACTTCTATTTTTCCCACCTGCTCAACTGCCCCTACGACTGTCGCTATTGTTTTCTGCAGGGCAGTTACAACTCGGCTGGCCTCGTTCTCTTCATTAACTATGAAGACTTCATGACGGCGGTGGACGAACGCATCGGCGAACTCGGCGATGGTGAACGGGCGTGTTTCTTTTCGGGATATGACGGTGACTCGCTGGCTCTCGATGCGGTCACCGGTTTCGCCGGAGAGTTTCTCAGTTTCTTTGAGCAGCGCCCGCGTGCGTGGCTCGAGCTGCGCACCCGTTCGGTCAATACGGCTGCGCTGCTGGCGAGGGAGCCGATTGACAACTGCGTGGTGGCTTTCAGCCTTTCGCCTCCCGCGGTTGCCGATCGCTTGGATATCGGCGCTCCTCCGGTTCGCTCACGCCTGAAAGCAATGGCGGGGCTCGCGCGGGCCGGTTGGAAACTTGGCGCGAGGCTCGACCCGTTGTTGTTTCACGATGGCTGGGAGCGGGGCTACAAGCAGTTGATCGATGATCTTTTTGCCTGTGTGCCGACTTCGTCGCTGCACTCCCTGTCGTTGGGGCCGCTGCGCTTTCCGCCGAAAGTACTGGAGAAAATGAGGCGACTTCATCCCACGGACCCCTTGCTCGCTGCTCCTACCGAGGAATGGCTGGGCGTGCGGGTTACACCGCGAGATATTCACGAACAGATGCAACGGCTCTGCGTCGAGTGCCTGCCTGCCTCGCTGGATAAGTCTCGGGTGTTCTGCTGGCCGGCTAATGAGGGGCTCGCGCGCGGTGAGCAATCGCGACTCGCTGTGTGAATTGCTCGACGAGACTTGCGGTAGCCGGTGTTCTACGGGTAGAACACGTTTCACTCGTGCGGGCGACTGCTGGTGAGTAGGTCGACGGATGGCTGGATGAGCAGAAAGGCTGAAACAGACGAGAACAAGGGCATTCTGACCGCACCCTACGTCCTTGAGTACAGTTATACGCGCAGCACCGGTCCCGTGCTGGGTCGTTTTCTGAGCGGCCTACGCGACAAGAAGATCGAAGGAATACGGGCCGCGGACGGGCGCGTCCTGGTTCCGCCCGTTGAAACCGACCCTGTCACCGGCGAGGAACTCGATGAGTTCGTGCAGGTGGGTGAGGTCGGAACGGTCACGGCTTGCAGCTGGCTTGCCGAACCGCGGGCCGAACATCCCCTCGATAAGCCCTTCGCGTGGGCTCTGGTACAGCTGGACGGAGCCGACACCGGGCTCCTGCACGCCGTTGACTGCGGCAGCGCAGAAAAGATTGAGGTCGGAAGCCGCGTGGAAGTGTCCTGGCGTGACGAGAGGCACGGTTTCATCACCGACATCGAGTGTTTCAGGTTGGTAGGAGACTGATGGCTGAAGATCCCATAACGGGCATCGTATGCCCCATACGCCTGGACTACACGATCACGCCGGGTAGGGCGCAGACGCGTTTTCTCAGGGGCCTTGAAAACGGCAAACTGCTGGGCCAGCGCTGTCCGGCCACCGGCAAGGTCTACATGCCGCCACGTGGTTCATCGCCCACGCATGGTCTGCCCACCACCGAGGAGGTCGAGGTAGCCGACAGGGGAACCGTCACGACTTTCTGCATAGTGAACCTCCAGTTTGCTTCGACCGTCCGCGAGATTCCCTACGTGTGCGCGCAGATACTGCTCGACGGCGCCGACATTCCGTTTTTCTTCGTCGTGCAGGAAGTCGACGTTAACGAAATACGCATGGGCATGCGCGTTGAGGCTGTCTGGAAAGATCCCTCCGAGTGGGGCCCGACGCTTGAGAACATCTTGTTTTTCAAGCCGACCGGTGAAGCCGATGCTCCCCGGGAATCCTACAAGGAGCACGTCTGATGCGTGACGTAGCCGTGGTTTCGTTTGCCCAGGCGCCCAACCTGAGGGCAGACCGCGAGCGCAACGAAGTCGAGATCGTCATGCCGGTGGTGCGCGAGGCCCTTGACAGCGTCGGCCTTGAGCAGAGCGACATCGGTTTCACCGTTTCGGGCAGCTGCGATTACCTCACCGGGGTGCCGTTTTCTTTCGTCATGGCCCTGGACGCGGTCGGCGCCTGGCCGCCGATAGAAGAGAGCCACGTGGAGATGGATGGAGCCTGGGCCTTGTACGAGGCCTGGGTCAGGCTTCAGCACGGCGATATCGACACTGCCTTGATTTACAGCTTCGGCAAGACCTCGCTCACGGATCTTGACAAGGTAATGAGCTGCCAGCTCGACCCCTACACGCTCATGCCGCTTTGGCCCGGTGGCATCAGCCTGGCTGGCCTGCAGGCCAGCGCCATGCTCGCCGCCGGTACGGTCAGCGAAGCCGATATGGCCGCCGTGGCCTCGCACAGCCGCGAGGCGGCCCAGGGCAATCCGGCGATTCCCGAAGCGGAAGGTCCCGCCGACGTTGACGAGCTGCTGTCGCGCCCACGCGTGGCGCATCCACTGCGTGAGCACGATATCGCTCCTTCCACCGATGGCGCAGCCGCGATCGTGTTGGTGGCTGGTGACCGCGCCGCAGAGGTCTGTGACAAGCCGGCGTGGATAAGCGGTATTGACCACAGGGTGGATACGCACGCGCCGGGCAACCGCGACCTGACCACCTGCCCGTCGGCGCGAATGGCCGGTGAGCGCGCAGGTGCCGGCAGGGGCGGCATCGAAGTCGCCGAGGTTTACGCGCCGTTTTCTCACCAGCAGCTGCTTCTCGCGAGCGAGCTTGGTCTTGGCGATGGCGTCGATATTAACCCTTCGGGCGGTGCGCTGGCGGGCCACACTTTCATGGTGGCGGGGCTCGCGCGCATAGGCGAAGCAGCCCGGCGCATTCACGATGGCACTGCCTCGAGGGTGCTGGGGCACGCGACGGCTGGTCCCTGCCTGCAGCAGAACCTGGTCTGCGTCATGGAGGCGGGCCGATGAGCGAGCTCTGCGCTGTTACAGGCGTTGGCCAGACCCACCACGACGCTGAGCGCAGTGACGTGTCCATGCACGGACTGGTGCGCGAAGCCGCGGTGCGTGCCCTGGCTGACGCCGGCCTCGAATGGAAAGACATCGACGCGGTGGTGGTCGGCAAGGCGCCGGACCAGTTTGAAGGCGTGATGATGCCCGAGCTGATGATGGCCGACGCCCTGGGTGCGGTCGGTAAGCCACTGCTAAGGGTGCACACTGCCGGTAGCGTGGGCGGCTCGACCGGCCTGGTGGCGGCCAAGCTGGTGCAGGGAGGCGTGCACAAGCGCGTGCTGGTGGTGGCCTGGGAGAAGCAATCCGAGGCCGACGCGTCCTGGGTGCTGATGATGAAAATTCCCTTTGCGGCTCCTCTGGTAGCGGGGGCGGGCGGTTACTTTGCGCCCTACATCCGCGCTTACATGGAGCGCTCGGGGGCGCCGAAAGATACGGGCATAAAGGTGGCCGTCAAGGATCGGCTCAACGCTCTCAAGAACCCTTACGCCCACCTCAAGATGCCCGATATCACCGAGGAGATGGTGGCTGACTCGCTCATGCTCTGGGACCCCATACGCTACCTTGAGACCTGCCCGTCTTCGGACGGGGCCTGCGCGCTGGTGCTGACCGCCGAGGACGCTCTTGGAAGCTGCGAAAACCCGGCCTGGGTAGTGTCGACCGCCATGCGCAGCGAGCCCACGATGTTTGCGGGCCGCGACGGCGTGAATCCCCAGGCTGGGATCGATTGCGCGGCTGAACTCTACCGCAAGGGGGGCATCACTGACCCGCGGCGGCAGATAGACGTGGCGGAAATCTATGTTCCCTTCAGCTGGTTTGAGCCGATGTGGATGGAGAACCTGGGTTTTGCCGAGCAGGGCGAGGGCTGGAAGATGACAATGTCGGGAGCAACCGCGCTCGATGGCGATATGCCCATCAATGCGTCGGGCGGTGTGCTTTCCACCAATCCCATAGGCGCGTCAGGTCTGCTGCGGTTTGCCGAGGCGGCCCTGCAGGTAAGAGGAATGGCCGGCGAACACCAGGTGGACGGCGCAAAGCTGGCAATGGGTCACGCCTATGGCGGTGGTTCGCAGTACTTTGCCATGTGGCTGGTTAGCAGCGACAAACCGTGAAGAGCTGCGCCCCGCCCGCAAGGCCCGCCACTGGGGGAAGCAACTGATGTCTGAACCCGCACTGCTGGTCGAACGCGATGGAGGCGTCGTTACCCTGACGCTGAATCGGCCCGAAGCCCGTAACGCCTTCAACCCCGAGATGCTCTGTGGGTTGGCCGACGCATGGGACCTGGTAGACGGCGACGACAGTGTGCACGTGGCGATCCTCACCGGCGCGGGTGGTAATTTCTCTGCCGGCGCTGACCTCGACCAGCTGGTGGGTAAGCTGATGAAGGGCTTGCCACCTGACAACGAGCACGAAGAACGCATTCAGCAAGACTACTCGATCATCTACAAGGGCTTTCTCAAGGAGTACCGCCTGGCCAAACCGTTGTTGGCCGCCGTCGAAGGCTATTGCTACGCGGGTGGCATGGAGATGCTGATGTCTGCGGATATTCGAGTGGCGGGCGAGGGCGCGCGCATCGCGATCTCCGAGGTCTGCCGCGGCTTGTTTCCCATGGCCGGCACAACAGTGCGCTTGCCGAGGCAGATTCCCTACACGGTAGCTATGGAGATGCTGCTCACCGGTGCGCCGCTGGACGCCGCCGAGGCGCTGAGGGTCGGCCTGCTGGGCCACGTGGTCAAAGATGGCGGGGCCCTCGCCAAGGCCAGGGAACTGGCCGACGCGATCGCGAAGAACGGACCGCTGGCTGTCCGGAACATCAAGGCTTCGGTGCTGGAAAGCTCGGGCCTGCCCGAAGAAAAGGCATTCGTGCGCGAACTTGAACTCGGCATGGAAGTGATGTCCAGCGAAGACGCCCGCGAGGGCCCAAGGGCTTTTCTTGAAAAACGTCCAGCCCGTTTCAAGGGAAGTTGAATTGGCAGACGACACCGACAAGACCCACGCCTGGTGGCAGTCCTCGGCCGTACCGGCGGAAGGCACCTGGGCCGAGAAACGCAAACTCGCGGCCAGTCTGCGACGCTTGATAGGGCTGGCGGTGCTTTCTGATCCGGAGCCGGGGGTGCTCGAAGCGGCCGCCGGCGAGATGGACAAGATTTCGCAACAACTCGAGTTGCAGCCGCAACGCGGCACCCTTGATGCTTTTGCAGAAACTTCCACGGCCGGAAACGTTCACGCGCTCTTTGATCGCAGCCCCGTAGTGGGTCTTTCCAACCCCCTGTCTCCTCCCATGAGACTGGAGCTCGAAGGCGACACGGTGCGTGGTTTCGTCAAGTTCGGCTCGGCCTACGAGGGGCCACCGGGGCACGTTCACGGTGGGGTCGTAGCCGAGCTGTTTGATGAGCTGCTGGGCTTCGCGCAGTCGATCACCGGTACCCCGGGCATGACCGCGACCCTCACCATCGACTACCTGCGACCTACACCGCTGCACACGGACCTTAACTGCCGCGCCTCGGTTGCGCGGGTAGAGGGACGAAAGATCTATGCCGAGGGTGAGCTCTGCAAGGATGAGATCGTGCTGGCGCGGGGCAGGGGAATGTTCGTGTCGGTCGACCGTAAGCGAATGCAGAAGATGATGGAGGAGGCGGGGCTCCGCCGCGACGCTGAAGCGGGCTGACTCGGCTGGGGGGCACAAGAGCTGCCGGGGGTCGTTATATCACTCAGGCTGGGCTATCCCACCTTCCCCAAAAGGGGGGCGGGCACCGGCCGAATGCCTTATTTAGAAGGGTTTTAAGAACGAGCGGCTTTGGCCCCCGGCTTGCAAAGTCTTGTGTGTGCGCCTGTTGAAGGTGTATACCGGCACGGCAGAGAACGGACGACCCCCCTGACCTCTGCCAGCCGAGTTCGGTGTAACCGGCATTCGGGTCCTGCTTCTGGCGGGGCCCGGTGCCGGGGGCACCGGATTTTTTTTGCCATTGGCGAGGCCGGCAGCAAGGCTGTTCAGCCGAGAACGAAACCGGCCGCGACCCTGACCTTGCTGACCACTGCTTCCTGGTCGTGCAGTCCGCCGGCCCAGCCCACCAGCGAAGCGAACCAGACCTGCTGCAGTACCAGGGCTTCAGCAGAGTGATCGTTGCCATTGCTTCCGGTCTCGGGTCCTTGCAGCGCGGTATCGGTCAGGGCGGCGATGCGCCCGTGAAAGGCCGCTACCTGTTCGGTCAGGTCAGGGTTGGCCGAGGCCACTGATTTGAGTATCGCCTGGGCCAGTCTCGGTCGCCGGCACATACCGCTGGTGGCCACGGCAAAAACCGAAACCACGCGATCGATCGGGTTGACCCCACGGGCCGGATTGCTGCTGAGGTAGTCTTCGAGAGTAGTGAGTTCGGCCGCCAGGGCGGCGACCAGGAGGTCTTCCTTGCTGCGAAAATGCCTGTAGAGCGTACCCAGGGCCACACCGGCATCAGCAGCTACGTCGCGCAGCCGCACGGCTTCGAATCCCCCTTTCTCGGCCAGGGCGACGGCGGACTCTACAATTCGCTCAGCGCGCTCTTCCACGGCGGCGAATTGAAACACGTTACAGCGGTAAACACCAGACTTTACATAGGTCTGACCCGGCAGTAGCAGCGGTACGTGGGCGCAGGAGCAGGATTTGAAACATGGTCTGCAGGCCTGTCGAGACACAGCGCCGTGGCCACGGTGGTGGCGTTGTTGCTGACGCTGACGCCGGCAGGCGCAGCAGCGCTGCCTGCGCACCACCTCCCGGCAGGTGGGTTTACAAATCCGGGTTATGTGGACGGTGGACGACCCGCAATTCTCAGTGGGCTGGGATTCCTGGCCGGAAGAGTGGTCAGGGCGTTTCGCCCGCTTGGTCGCGCCGCTGCCTCGGTGGACGATAGCGCTGCCATGTTTAAGCGTTGGACGGCGGATCAAAACGCCCCGACGGTGACCTGGATCGGACATTCCAGCCTGTTGGTTCGCCAGGGCGGGGTGTACTTTCTTACCGACCCCATGTGGTCCGATTACGCCAGCCCCATAAAACTCGGTCCGCGTCGCCTCCAGCCCCCGGGAATGACACTGGCCGAGCTTCCCGACATCGCTTTCGTCGTGATTTCTCACAACCACTACGATCATCTTGACCTTCCGACATTGAGAGTTCTTTCCGAGCGGGGAAGCATCTTCGTGGTGCCGCTGGGCAACGCCGCCCTCCTGGACGAGGAGGGTATCGGGCCGCTGCTCGAGTTGGACTGGTGGCAATCGGTCAAGGTCGATGGCCTCGAGATCACCTGCGTTCCGGCCCGGCACTGGAGCCGGCGCGGGCTGCTCGATCGCAACCGGGCTCTCTGGTCCGGCTGGACTGTCAAATCCGAAGACAGGCTGTTCTATTTTGCCGGTGACACGGCCCCCTTCGGCGTCTTCGATGAAATCCGCAGCCGACTTGGAAGCCCGACCCTCGCGGCCCTGCCGGTGGGCGCCTACCTGCCTATCGAAATCATGTCGCTGTCGCACATGAATCCAGAGCAAGCTATAGATGCGGCGGTCAGCCTGGGCGCCTCGAGGACGGTAGCCGTCCACTTCGGAACTTTTGACCTGGCCGAAGAAGAACTCGACGAGCCGCCCCGCCGCTTCAGGGCTGCTTCCATGCAGGCGGCGCGGGGGGCGGAGGTGGACTGGGTATTGAAAGTAGGCGAGACCCGTGGCTGGTAGGTGGAAAAGCATAAATGTCTGAAGAGCAGGCCGACAGTAGCCGGGATCGTTTGTTCGCAGGGTGTTTTGGTTGCGGGCCGGAGAACGACAGCGGTCTGGGCCTGGCCTTCAAGCAGGACAACGATGGCGTGGTGTGTCGCACGGCTATCGACGCAAACTTCGTGGGCTACGAGGACTTTGTCCACGGTGGGATTGTTTCTACCCTGCTCGACGAGGCTATGGGCTGGGCTCTATTCGAGGGACTGGGTCGCTACGGGGTTACCCGTAAGCTCACCGTCGAATTTCGCCGCCCGGTAAAGGCATCCACTGAACTGATCGTTTCGGCGCGCATCATTGAACAGAAAGGTACGACGGTGAGAACAGAGGCCGCCATCAAGGACAGTCGCGCCAGACTTCTTGCCAGCGGCAGTGCGGAGTGGTCGCTCGTAAGAACGGCCCGCTCCCGGACGAGCAGGTGACGACCACTGTTGAGACAGAGGCTGCTGGCTTTCTCATCCTGGTCGGCGAACCGGCCATCGTTGATCCCAGGGCCAGGAAGCTGGCCGTTGCCGCGCTCAACGGGGGCAATGTAGATACTGATCTCGCGGTCATGCGCGCTCCCGAAGCCACTGTTGCCCAGGCCGAAGCTGAGTTGTTGCAGGTCGGAATGTTCGGTGGAAACCGCTGCGCCTGGCTTCGGGGTTTTGATACCAGCCTGGAACGAGAAGTAGACGACCTGCTCGAGCTCGTAGAGCGAGGCGTTCCCGCCGGTGCTTGCTTGCTGGTTACCGCCAGCGCGATCGATCGCCGCAGCAGGCTCTACAAGGCAGTCAAGGGACTCGATGGTTTCGAAGACCTGAGGATTGCTGTCGACAGGGGCGGTAACCTTGAGGAAGATTCGGTACACGCACTGGTACGCGCGGAGTGCCGCCGTGCAGGCCTCGCGGAACCCTCGGGGGCGGTGCTTGCCCTGGTATCCGAGCGCGCGGGCAGTAACGAGGGCGTGTTGCTGGGCGAAATTCAGAAGCTCTGCCTGGCGGTGGCCGAGGGCGGGGCGCTCGAGGTGGCCCAGGTGAGAGAGCTTATGTCCGATTACGCCCAGGCGGGCGTTTTCGGGCTGACCGATGCCTTGAGCAGGCGCGACGGCCCCGCGGCCCAGGCTGCGCTCGACGAGATGCTCGACCGGGGGCAGTTTCCCTTGATGATATGCGCGGCACTGGGAACCCACGTGGGCGCTCTGTACGAGGCTTCACGGCATCTGGGCTTACTCAGCAGGCGCGATCTCGAGGGCAGCCCGGATAGGTTTACCCGCTCGGCCTGGAAGTCCCTGCCCGCAGAGGTGCGCGCCGGCTTTTCGTCGCCCTGGCGCGCGTTTCACCAGTTCCAGGCGGCGGCGGCTTTCGGGTCCACGGCCCTGGCGGCCCTGCACAGCCGTGTTCTGGATCTGGACAGCGCCCTGAAATTGTCGCCCCTGAGTGAAAGGATGCTCTTTGCAGGCTTCGTCTCCTCGGCCTGCAGCCGTTAGCCCCTGGTCTCTCGCCCCGGGTAGGAAGGAGAACAGGGCGCATTTTTTTTTGATAACTGGAGACCCTGTGGTAGTTTGGCTTGAGGCCGTTGCCTTGGAACGGCCCTGATTGCAGGAGGTGTGGATGAATCCTTCCCGTTTCGGGCTCTCGCGCCACCCATTTGACCAACGGGGTGGAGCCGACGGTGGGCCGCTGTCAGATGTCTGGGCCGCACTCGTTGCGGAGTTGAGAGCTGGCCTGCAGGCGCCACAGGGTATCACCCTGCTCATTGGCGAGTCGGGCACGGGCAAGAGTACTCTTGTCCGTTCGCTCGATGAAAAATTCGGTGACCTTGCCCGGGTGGTCTACGTTCCCGGGGCAGGCCCCGGCCTCCGGCACCTGCTGGGCGAAGCCTTGGCGGGCCTCGGCGTGGCACTGCCGGGCAACAGCGAGGCTGACCTGGTCGAGGCGCTGCAACAACAGGCGCAGAGCCTGGCCGACCGGCAGTGCGCCACCGTCATCATCATTGACGACGCCCAGGATCTACCAGCTAAGACCCTGGAGAGGCTGTCCACGCTGTTCGGCGACGATCCAGCTGATCACACGATGCTTCATGTCTTCCTCGTGGGCCGGCCTGAACTCCTTGATCGCTTGAACGCGGCCTCGGACCGCAGTGTTCTCAAGCAGCTGGTGCAGGTTTGCCGCATGGATCCCCTCGACGCCGACGAGACGCTGGATTACATCCGTATGCGCGTTGAGGAAGTCGGCGGCTCGGTAGAGGGGCTGTTTTCGGCCGAAGCCCTGAGTAGTATCGTTGACCGTGCCGAAGGCATTCCTGGTCGTATTGACGAACTCTGCAGTCGTGCGCTCGAGGAAATCGACGGCTCTGAACCGGCCGGAATGGAGCAGGTAGAAGTATCGCTCGAAGATAACGGGGGGCTTGAGCTGGAGCTCGAAGCAGAATTCATTGGGGAGCCGGCTGGCGGGGGCAGGGTAGTTGAGCCCGCGTTGCCTGCGGCGCACGTGTTGGGCGAGGATTTCGGCCTGGGATCCGACACGGAAAAAGCGCAGCCGTTGAAGGCTTCTCGACGCGGGGCCAGCGGCGTTTCGGAATCCGCGGATGAAGAAGTCGGAGTGGTGGCCAATCGCCGTCGTCTTGGTTTGTGGGCCGTGGGGTTCTTTGCCGTGGTGGCAGGCCTGGCCGCAGCTCTGACCGGAAAAGGGCCGGGTGCGGACTCGATACGGATGGCCCTTGCGCCGGGCGGGCGTGATGACCCGGCGATCAGCGCTGACAGCAGTAAGGTTACGGCGGCTGGTTTGCAGGAGCTTTCGAGGGTGGCAGTAGCTTCGCTGGGCAAGGTTGACCAGAGCATGGTGACCGCGGTGCCCGGACTGAAAGTGAAGCGTAACAGGGCAGCCGAGCTTAACGCGCGGCAGCGGCAGACTTTTGGTAAGCCGGTCAAGCCTGCAGCGAGTGTGACCAAGGTATCGCCCAGGGGCAGTGCCACCGACAAGGCGGCACTTGCGGTCGCCAGCATCGCGCCGGTAGCCGCAAGCCCGGCCAGGGAGCTTGCACGAGTTGCGCCGGCCGTTGTTGCGCCGGCCGTTGTTACGCCGGCCGTTGTGAAGCCGGCCATTGCGAAGCCGGTAGCAGTAAAACCGCCAGCGCCTGCTGCTCCGCTTGCAGTCGCCACATCCTCGCCTGGCAGGGCCAAAGCCGAGCCCCGGGTCGTGGCCATTAAATCGCCTCCTGCCGCTTTACCGTTGGTGCCGCCACCGCCGGCGGTGGTCTCGCGGCCGGTAGTGAAAAGATATATCGCGCAACAAGCGCTCCAGCCTGTCCCTGCAAGCACGGCTCCGGCCGCCGCGGGTCCGGGACCCGTGGCTATGATTCCGGCTAGTTACTACGGTTTGCAACTGGGGGCGTTCTCTTCGGCGGCCAACGCCCAGGCGCTTCGCGGCAGGGCATCCCGCGTGACTGGCGATGTTCACCTCGTCGAAGTCACTGGCGACGGCAGAATTCTCTACCGAGTGGTTGCGGGGCGTTACCAGACGGCGGCAGCAGCGGGGCGGGCGAAAACAGCGCTCGCGGCTGCAGGGCTTGATTCTTTCGTCAAGCGTTTCGGCTCGAGCCTTAACTGAACCGCCGGAGGCCTGATCGGGCCATAATGCACGTCTTGGGTGCTGGGGTGGCAGAAATGCACTGCCGGTTATTCAGGCGTCGGCCAGCCCGAGCTCGAACCAGATGCTTTGTGCTCTTCTTTGTCGACCTCGGCTAAACCCCTGAATTCAAGGCTGTTTTTGCTAGTCGGACGGCGCTTACGGTGGCTCCGCGTCGCTGTCTGCGACATCGCCGTGAACTCGTGTGCTGGCACCCCTCTTGCCTATAGAAAGAGCTGCCCGCCTGGGCGGACTTTGCCTGAGGGAGCCCGGATGATAATCGACAACGAATCCTTTACCCAGATCGCCCTGCACGTCAGGAGGGCCTCGGACAGCCTTTTGACCGCCGCGAGAAATCTTGCCGATTTCAGTGCCGATGAAAACCACGAGGAAGAAACCCTCGGGCTCAACACTACCGTGGAATCGCTGGTGTCCATGAACGAGGAGTTCATTGTCCTCGAGCAGCTCTTGCGTGCCCTGTGGGACGCAAACCGTGAAGAGCAAGAACTCATCAGCTGAACGGGCAGCCTTGTAGCCGATAACGGCGGTATTTACTGTTATTATTCTTCGATTTCTCGCGGCTCCACTGGCCGCTGGTGGCGGCTGAGTGTAGACTGTGCCCACCGAGGTGGTCTTCCCTGACCTCCCGCAGTTCGCCAGGTGGAATACTTTATCTTGTCCGAGTTCTTTGTAGGCCAGGCAGCCTGGCTGCTGCTGGCCGTAACCGCCACGTCCATCGGGGTGCTGGCATGGGGTGCAGACCGACTGGTCGACGGGGCGTCGGGACTCGCGGCCGGCTTCGGGGTACCCAAGGTGGTTGTTGCCGCGACCGTGGTCTCGTTGGGAACTACCAGTCCCGAGTGTGCCGTATCGGTGATCGCCGCCTGGTCGGGCGAGCCGGGACTGGCCCTTGGTAACGCCATCGGTTCGGTGGTGACCGACACCGGTTTGATATTCGGGCTTGGCTGCCTCCTGGCAACGCTGCCGGCTGACCGGAAACTTCTCAACAGGCAGGGCTGGTTCCAGGCCGGATCGGCCGTGGTCCTGGCGCTGCTGTGCTACGGGTCGTTGATTGCTTCGGGGCCATCAGCGGTTCTCGGCAGGGGCGCAGGCCTGTTGCTTACCGCTCTGCTCGTTGCCTACCTGTACTTGTCGGTGCGCTGGAGTCGCCGTGACCGGGGATTAGTTGACGTGGCTGGCGACTTGTCTACGGGCCAATCGATCCCGGGTGACTCGACAGCGCCCGTCGGCAGGATGCTGGCCATGCTCGCCCTCGGCCTGTTGGTGGTCGTGTGCTGCAGCCAGGTGCTGGTTCTCGCGGTATCCGAGTTGGCCGTACAGGCCGGCATCTCTAAACTGGTCATTGCCGGTACGCTGGTCGCGCTCGGGACTTCGCTGCCGGAACTGGTCGTGGGGCTGAGTGCGGTACGCAAGGGTCACCCCGAAATCCTCGTAGGAACCGTCATAGGTGCCGACGTTCTCAACGTGCTGTTCGTTGTCGGAGCCTCGGCCCTGGCGGCTCCCCTGCCACTGCTTGAGACAGGCGCTGAACTCCCCGCCTTGCTGTTCTACCTGCATCTTCCAGTCATGCTGCTTATGCTGGGTTGGTTCAGGTTCTGCGTGGGCAGGGCTGGTCAAAGCGGCCGTTTCAGCCGCTGGATGGGTGGCCCGCTGTTAGCCGCGTGGGTATTTTACGTAGCCGTACAGGCCTGGCTGGGCGCGGCGGTCTGAGAGCTCAGCTGACGCGGGTAACCAGTCCGCCGGCCAGGTCGGCGAGGCGCTGGCTGAAAATGGATTCGGGCAACCCGCCTATTATCTCCAGCGCGGATTCTACGTGTTCGGTGGCCAACGCGCGTACTCGCGAGATCACGTCTCCGCTGCGTATGGCCGATAGCGCGGCTTCAACTTCGGCGTCCGAAGCACCGTCGTTTGTGAAGGCGTGGCGCACGGCCGCGTCGTCGAGGGCCCAGACCGTGGGCAGGGAGGGGTTGCCGTCGCGCAGGTCGGTGCCCAGCATCTTGCCAGTTTTTTCGGTGTCGCCTTCGACGTCGAGGATGTCATCGACCATCTGGAAAGCGAGGCCTATGTGTTTTCCACAAGCCCCCATCCTTTCGATTTCTTCTTCGTTCTGCCCGGCGAGAAAAGACGCGATCCGCGTCCCCGCGCGAAACAATGACGCCGTCTTGCGATCGATTATTTCGAGGTAGTGGTCGACCGTCACCGCTTCGTTGCGCCGATAGCGAGCCTGCATGATTTCGCCTTCGGTCAGCTGTACGCAGGCGCCGGCAGCCCAGGCGACGATTCGTTCTTCAAAACGGCCGCAAACATCGAAGGCCCTGCAGAAAAGAAAATCGCCCGCCACCAGGGTGTCGGCCAGTCCGTAGCGCAGGTAGGCTGCTTCTTTGCCGCGGCGAGTGGAGTTGGCGTCAATGATGTCGTCGTGAAGCAGGGTGGCCGTGTGTATGAGCTCGAGTGCTACTGAAAGGTCGATCACGTCGGTGGCGTCGGTGCCCCCGCAGGCCCGGAAGGTGAGTAGCGCTAACGCCGGTCGTACGCGCTTGCCGCCGGCGTTGATGAGGTAATCCGAAACCTCGGAAAGGCGCGGTTCCTGTGATCCGATCACCTCGGCTATACGGTTTTCGACGCGATCGAGATCTTCGCGCAAGAGGCGGTCCTGTTCAATGGGGCTGTGCTGGGTAACTGACACCGGCCGATTGGTCGTCTTCCGTAGGGGCGTGAGCGCCCCCGGCAGCGCAGGATTCCTTCATATCCGGAAGCATGTCAAGACGGGCACTTTACTGTTTATTGCTACTGTGGCAGCTTCGATGATAGCCTGGGAGGGCGACTGTTGTTATGGCGACCAAGATAACCGACGAGTGCATCAACTGTGGGGCCTGCGAGCCTGAGTGTCCCAACACGGCTATCTACGAAGGCGGAATAGAGTGGGAAGACAAAGGCGAAATGAAGGCCGCCATAGACGAGGACGTTTATTACATCGTCCCCGCCAAGTGTACCGAGTGCGTTGGCTTTTTTGACCAGGAGCAGTGCGCCGCGGTATGCCCTGTAGACTGCTGCATACCCGACCCGGACATCCCGGAGACCGAGGAAGCACTGCTCGAGAGGGTCAAGGTGCTGCACCCGGACGCGGACATTCCTGACCCTCCTCCTTCTCGCTTCAGGACCTGACCGCAGGGCATGGCTCGGCCCGGAGATACTGCGGGAGCTTCGTCCTGGTCTCGGCTCTTAATTGCGCTGTTGCTGTCGGGGCTTTTCCTCTACCTGGCGTTGCGCGGAGAGGACTGGCAGCGCGTTGGCCAGACCCTACTGGAGGCCGACTACCGCTGGGTTCTTCCAATGGCAGGCATGGGCGTGTTCTCGCTTTTTGTTCGCACGCAACGCTGGCGACTGCTCCTGAACATTTCGTCGGGTCGCCAGTTGCCGCTTGCCCCGTTGTTCTCGGCTTCGGCCGTGGGTTTCATGTCCAACATGCTGCTGCCTTTCCGCGTCGGCGAGGTGATACGTCCGTGGCTTGTTTCGCGCAACACCGGGGTTCCAATGAGCATGGCCCTGGCCACGGTGGTACTCGAACGGGTGCTCGACCTCATTGCCCTGCTGGGCTTTGCGTTGTTGCTGTTGGTCCAGCTCGACCTGCCCGCCGAGGTCGAGCTGTGGATCCGCGGTGCCGGCGTCGTGGCCCTTACCGCGGTCGTGCTTTTGATCGTTGTGCGATTCAACCGAGAGCGCATGCTGCCCTTTCTCGACCGAATCTGGGGCCTGTTGCCGGCGCGAATTTCGCAGCCGCTCGTAAAACTTGAGCACCAGTTTATCGACGCGCTGGTGGCGGTAGGCAATCTGCGCACACTCCTCCTGCTGTTGGCCTGGTCGTTTTACGTGTGGGTGGTTATCGCCGCTTCGTTTGCCCTGGGGTTTCCGGCCTTCGACCTCGAGCTTCCGTACGTACAGGCCGGCATCGGTGTGACGACGCTGGTCGCCCTTGCGGTCGCGGTTCCGTCGGCGCCGGGCTTCTGGGGGACCTTCGAGTACGGCAGCCGCCTGGCCCTTGAAAGCGTCTACGGCACGCCCGCGGTTCTCGCGGTGGGCTACGCTTTTTTCACGCATTTCGTGCAGTTTTCGACTCAAGTCGTGTTAGGGCTTGTGTACCTGGTGAAAGAAGGGCTAAGCTTTGGCGAGTTGGGTCGCGTGGGTAAAACCAGCGCCCCCGGGCAATCAGGCGATGTACCTCCTCAATGATCGCAAACTGCTGCTCTGCGTAGGCGGCGGCATCGCCGCCTACAAGTGCGCCGAGCTCGTTCGCTTTCTCACCGGTGCCGGGGCTACGGTGCAGGTCGCGATGACCGGCGCTGCTGCGCGTTTCGTGTCGCCGCTGACCCTGCAGACCCTGTCGGGCAACCCGGTCGCCACCGATCTTCTCGACGCATCGCAAGACGCCACTGTCGGCCACATTCGCCTGGCAGACGAGGCCGACGCGGTACTGGTGGCCCCCGCGACGGCTGATCTGCTCGCCCGGTTGGCCCTCGGCATTACCAACGACGTGGTGACGGCGGCCGTACTGGCCACCCGCGCGCCAGTGGTCATCGCACCGTCGATGAACGTAAACATGTACTCGCACCCGGCGGTGCGGGCCAACATCAAGACCCTCGAAGGGTATGGCTACTCTGTGCTGGAACCAGACAGTGGCGAGCTCGCCTGCGGTTGGGAGGGGCAGGGCAGGTTGCCCGACCCCGAGGACCTCGCCGACGGCTTGGCGGCGTGTTTCGTCGAGCGCGACCTTGAGGGCATGTCGGTTCTCGTTTCCGCCGGTCCCAGCCGGGAAGCTCTCGACCCGGTGCGCTACATCAGCAACCGATCGAGCGGACGCATGGGCTACGCATTAGCGGCGGCGGCTCGAAGGCGAGGAGCCGCGGTGACGCTGGTCAGCGGCCCCTCCAGCCTGCGTCCTCCCAGGGATTGCTCGCTTATCGATGTAGAGACCGCTGAAGACTTTCGCGAGCAGATGCTGGACCGGGCGGTTGACGCCGACGTGGTGATGATGGTCGCCGCCGTAGCGGATTACGCGCCCACCACGGTAGCGAAGAACAAGATCAAGAAGGGGGATGCGCAGATGCGCGTCGAGTTTGTCAAAACTCCCGACGTTCTCTCCCTGCTCGGTGAGCGTGCGCGACGCCCGAACTCGGTACTGGTGGGGTTTGCAGCCGAGACCGAAAACCTGGCGGCCAATGCCCTGGCCAAGCTGCAAAGGAAGAAGTTGGACCTCGTGGTCGCCAACGACGTGTCGCGAAAAGACGGCGGCTTCGATTCAACGGAGAACGCCGCGCTCATCATCGACCGTGACGGCAAGGACGAGAGCACCGGTTCCATGAGCAAGGATGAGCTCGCCGATCGTATACTCGACCGAGTCGTGGCCTTGCGGCAGCCGGCCGCAGCCTCCAGCGCTGGTGCGTAGAAGCAAGCGCGGCTAGTCCATTTCGACAGGAATGCGGGGCGCGCGACTGAGCAGCCGCTGCATGACTCGTTCTTCTGTTTCCCGGTCGAGACTTCGGCCGCGGCGCAGTTTCCTGAGCTGCCGCCTAAAGCGGATACTGCGCTTGAGCATCTCGCTGCCCGTTGCGTCCAGCTCCTGGGTGAACGAACGTTTCTTGTGAACCAACAGGTCCATGACGGCGTGCACGCAGGCGTGGTTGTAGCGCTCCACGGTCGATTGGGACAGCGAGTAGCGCGAACCGCGGTTGACCGCGTTGACCAGCAGCTGCCACTGCTCGAGTTTGCTGATACCCATGAGGGAGTCGAAGATCCTCTTGTTGGCCTTGAAAGAAAGCAGGGTGTGTTCGATTGTCTGCTCTACCAGTTCGTCGCAGTCCTCGTAAGTAAACCCGAGCACCTGCCTGGCGCGGCGCCAGTATCGGATTTGTTGCAGTCCGTCCATACGTGCTTCCCAGTAGGCGTGTCCCGAGGTACGGGCACGAAAGCTGATCAGGGTGTGGATGGGCACGAAGTGGTTGTGCGACAGGATATCGGCTGCCAGGTGGGTCATGTAACCCCACGCGAAGGCTTTCTGTCCGTCTCCGCGGGCTTGGCGCACCAGTTCCCAGGCGACGGGCCAGCCGTGGCAGTGGGTCGCGAGCGACTTCGTGTACGCCTTTGCCTGTACGATGTCGGCCCCGATACAACCGTAGAGGTAGCGGTTCTCGTTCGCCCCGATGATGGCTTGTAGGGCTGGGGGCAGGCTGGTAATATTCGCCAGCACCTGCGAGCCATGAACAATGTGGGTTATGGGGCCCCAGGCGAGCGCGCTGTCGGGCAGACCCAGTATGGCCAGGAGCACGGCGACGATGGTGAACAAGGCAAGCATAATGGGGGCCCGGCAACTGGCCAGCGATTATTTAAGTCGCGAGCTCGAGCTGGGTCTTGAGTTTCTCCCTGTCTCTCCGTCAAAGCCAGCCCTCGCGCCCACCCCGACTGGGGGGGCGGTGGCAGCTGACCCGAGACCCCGGTTAGAGGGCGCGCCCGACAAGGACCGCCTGCTGCT
>DBZX01000026.1:263-4332 GCA_002311335.1 bacterium UBP10_UBA1149 | reverse complement strand
GGGGCTTTTATTATGTGAGTGCTGGGGCTAGATTGCCCAGATTATGTCCGACATAGAACAGTTCAGGGTTGAGTGCGCCGCGTGGCTTGATGAAAACTGCCCGTCGTCGATGAGGTGGGAAGGCCCAAAGGCCGGCGACGGTACCATAGGCGAAATGCTGGCCTGGGGTGGCCGCAAGGCCGATTGGAGCAAGAACCCTGATGCCCGGGTCTGGCTCGATCGCATGGCCGAAAAGGGCTGGACCGCGCCCACCTGGGCTCGTGAGTACGGAGGAGGTGGGCTGGACAAGGACGAGGGGCGCGTTTTGGGCCAGGAAATGGCTCGGCTCAAGGCGATGCCACCACTGGCCGGTTTCGGGCTCACGATGATAGGTCCGTTGCTGATCGATCATGGTACCGAGGAACAGAAGAAGCGGTTTCTCCCGGAAATCTGCCGCGGCGAAATACGCTGGTGCCAGGGATACTCGGAACCCAACTCGGGCAGCGATCTCGCGAGTCTTGCGACCCGAGCCGAGCTCGACGGTGACGACTGGGTACTCAACGGTCAGAAGGTCTGGACTTCGTACGCCGACTTAGCCGACTGGATGTTCTGCCTCGTGAGGACGGACACCGAGAGCAAGCACGGCGGTATCACCTTCATTCTTTTTGACATGGATGACCCCGGCATAACCGTGAGGCCCATCCCGTTGATAAGCGGATATTCGCCGTTCTGCGAGACTTTTATCGAGGACGTGCGCGTGCCCCGCGACCAGGTGGTGGGTGGCGTCAACAACGGCTGGGCGATGGCCAAGGCCCTGCTGGGCCACGAACGCAGCATGATAAGCAGCGCGTTCAGCGAGCGCAGTTCGGTCAACCGGGTGGTGGAGCTTGCCCGTGAGTACCTGCCCGGGGAAGACGGCAGGATAGGCGATGCCCACAGGAGGGATTCCGTTGCCGCCTTGACGATGGACAAGGTCTGCCTTGATCTCACCATTCGGCGCACCGGTGAGGCAGCCAAGCTGGGTCAACAGCCGGGGCCCGAGACCTCAATTTTCAAGTACTACGCCACCGAGCTCAACAAGGATCGCTACTCGCTGATGTTGTCGGTGCTTGGCCCGCAGGCACTGGGCTGGGAGGGCGAGGGATTCGAGGATGGTGAACTGCAAATAACCAGGGAGTGGTTGCGCTCGCGCGGTAACTCTATTGAAGGCGGCACTTCCGAGATCCAGCTCAACATCATTGCCAAGCGTGTGCTTGGCCTGCCCGACTGAGGAGAACCCGAATGAGCCTCGTACTCAACGAAGAACAGAAACTGCTCAAGACCAGCGCCGCGGATTTCGCGAGGAAGGAGTCGCCGCTGTCGCGCATCAGGGCTTTTCGCGACAGCGACGACGAACTGGGCTTTTCAAGGGAGCTGTGGGCGTCGATGGCCGCGCTCGGTTGGCCTGCCATACTGGTGCCCGAGCAGTACGGTGGTCTGGGCCTCGGACTGACCGAGATCTGCTGCGTGATCGAAGAACTCGGCCGCAACCTGGTGCCCGAACCCTTGTTGTCTAACGCCTTGCTGGGCTCGGCGGCGATAATCGAGGCCGGCAGCGAGGAGCAGAAGAGCCGCCTGCTGCCCGCGGTGGCCGATGGCTCCGGGCTGGTCGCGCTGGCCTGGCAGGAACGCAAAACGCGCTACGACCCCGCTGTCATCGAGGCGAGCGCGTCGTCGTCGGGCGATGGTTGGATCCTGGAGGGTGAGAAAGTGCTCGTCTGGGACGGTCACGTGGCCGACGTGCTGGTCGTGAGTGCGAGGACGTCGGGTGCGCCCGGCGACCACGAGGGTGTGTCATTGTTCCTCGTCGACAAGGGTGCGGCCGGGCTGAAGATCACTCGGCAGCAGACCATGGACCTGCGCAACGCGGCGGTGCTGCGCTTCGATTCGGTGGAGTTGGACAGCGACTCTCTGCTGGGCACAGCAGGCGAGGGCCTCGCCCCGCTTCAGGTCGTAATAGACCGAGCTACGGTAGGGCTGTGCGCCGAGATGATGGGCTCGGCTGAAGCCGTTTTTGCAATGACGCTCGATTACCTCAAGACCCGCGAGCAGTTCGGCGTGGCGATAGGCAGCTTCCAGGCACTGAAGCACCGTGCGGCCTTGATCTTCATTGAGCTCGAGCTGTCGCGCTCAGCACTCATGGGCGCCTGCGAAGCAGTAGATGCGTCCGCCGATGACGTAGCCAAAAAGATCTCGACGGCCAAGGCTCGCTTGTCAGACACGGCGGTGCTCGCGGCCTACGAAGGCCTGCAGATGCACGGCGGCGTGGGAATGACCGACGAGCACGACATAGGTTTTTACCTTAAGCGCGCGCGCGCGGCCGAGCTCAGTTTCGGCGATGCTGCCTGGCACCGCGACCGCTTCGCCACCCTCGAGGGTTTCTGAGCCTCAACCGTTCGCAGGCCAGGCTGATGGGGGCTGCTGGCTTGCTACAGCTTGCCAGCAGAGGCCAGCGCTTCGAGTCCGGCCTCGGCAAGCGCCGGTACTATGACATCGAGCGACGCGAACAGCGGGTCGTTGGACTTGCCTTGCCGAAATCTCGAATAGCTGGCCTCCATTATGATGGCTATCTTCCACATCGCGAAGGCTTCGAACCATGGCAGTCCCGAGGTATCCCGTCCAGTAGCCTCGCGGTACAAGTCTACGAGCTCGTCGCGGTCGCAGAACCCTCCAGAACTCGTCAACGCCAGCCCCAGCGTGACCGCGCCACGGGTGTCACCCGGCTGACTCCAGAAACCGCGCAGCCAGCCAAGATCGACCAGGGGGGGGGCAATGGTCGAGACCTCCCAGTCGATTACAGCCGCCACCGTTGCTTCCTGGTCGCGGCACCACATGAGGTTGTCGAGCTTGTAGTCGCCGTGCGACAAGGCCACCTCGCTGCAGTCGGGGACGTGGCCACGTAGGTAATCACCCAGCTGCTCAACGGTGGTCACCTCGCGTTGGCTGACGGCGGCCCACTGCCTGGTCATGAGTTCGAGGTTGCGCTGCAGGAAACCAGTCGGACGCCCGTGTCGGGCCAGGCCGGCCTCATCGAGATCCACCGAGTGTATCGCCGCCAGGGTTTCTACGGTGGCGGGGCCCAGCGCGGCCCTGCGCGCGGGCGAGTCGGCAAAGTCGTCGGGGAAGCTGTCGCGCAGTACGACGCCGTCAACGTCTTCCATGAGCAGGAAGGGCGCACAGGCCACTTCCGGGTCCTCGCACAGCGCCACCATGCGCGGCACGGCCACCGGGCTGTCGGCCAGTGCTTTCATCACCCTGAATTCGCGCGCCATGCTGCTGGCGCCGGGTTGCAGTTTTCCTCGCGGTGGCCGCCGCATTATCCAGCGCTCAGAGTCAGCGCGCAGGCTCCAGGTCTCGCAGGAGTGTCCGCCGGCGTGGGCCGTGAGCTCCAGGTCTACGCCTCGACAGCCCTGTACGTTAGCCTCCAGGTAGGTTTTGAGAGACTCGAGGTCGGGTTGCTCCCTGTTGGCCATGCGTTGTTTGCCGGCCCGATCAGGAAGAGTGCGGCCTGATTTTCTCGAGCACGTTGCGCGTGGCCCGCGAGCGGTTGAGGGTGTAGAAGTGCAGGCCCGGGACGCCTTCGGCCAGCAGCGCCGCGCACTGCTCGGTTGCCCAGGCTTCGCCTGCGGCCGCTATCGAGTCGGCGTCGTCACCGGCAAGCTCAACCTGCTGTCGCAAGCGTGCGGGGATAGTGGCACCAAAGCGAGCCATGCGCTCAAGGCCGCCCGTGACCGGCATGATACCGGGCACGATCGGCACGGTTATGCCTGCCTTTAAGGCCCGGTCTCGAAAAGCGAGGTAGCTGCCGTTGTCGAAGAACAGCTGCGTGATGAGCACCTCGGCCCCCTGCTCGACCTTGTGGGCAAGCCGTTCGAGGTCGGCCTCCGGACTCTCCGCCTCTGGGTGAACCTCGGGGTAGGCCGCAGCGGCGAGACAGAAAGGGCGTTTTTCGGCCCGTATCATGGCGATCATCTCGCTGGCGTAGCTGAGTCCGTCGGCTGCCGGTTTGAACTCGCTGTCACCGGCCGGCGGGGCGCCCCCCGGGGGGGGG
>DBZX01000026.1:0-195 GCA_002311335.1 bacterium UBP10_UBA1149 | reverse complement strand
GGCCGGCGGGTCGCCCCTGAGGGCGATAACGTTCTCGATTCCCGCGTTCTCGAGCCGGTCGAGTATCGCGCGCAGCTCGTCGCGGCTCGAGCCCACGCAGGTAAGGTGGGCCATGGCTTCCAGGCCCACTGTATTCTTGATCCACGACACCAGTTCGAGTGTACGGTCTCTCGTGGAGCCGCCAGCGCCGTAGGT
>DBZX01000007.1:13516-44098 GCA_002311335.1 bacterium UBP10_UBA1149 | reverse complement strand
GCAAGATGTCCAAGTCGCTGGGCAACGTGATACGTCCGCTGGAAATGAAAGAACGCTTCGGACTCGACAGCTTTCGTTACTTCCTCCTGCGCGAGATGTCGTTTGGTTCCGACTCCAGCTTTACCGAGGACGCCTTCATACGGCGCTTCAACGGCGACCTCTCCAACGGGCTGGGCAACCTCGTGAGCCGGGTACTGTCGATGCAGAACAAGTACTTCGACGGCCTGCTGCAGACGCCGGCCGCTGAAGACACATCCGCTGAAGACACGGCTGCCGACGCGACAGTGCACGCGGCTTTTAAAAAGGCCGAGCAGAGAGTGCCCGAGTTGATCGAGCGGCTGTCTTTCCACCTCGCGCTCGAAGAAACCTGGCACGCTCTTGCAGCCTGCGACAAGTACATAGTCGATACGGCGCCCTTCAAGCTTTACAAGGACGAGAGCAAGCGCGGGCGGGTGGGCGAGATACTGCTGCTCTTGTGCGAAGCCCTGCTGCACGCGGCCCGACTGCTGGCGCCCTTCATGCCCGACAGCTCAGCGGCTATATCCAGGCTGCTCAACACCGACCCGGTAGAGATGGCCGACCAGCCGCCTGCCTGGGGTACAGCCTTTGAGCCCGGCCACCGCGTGGGCAAGCCCGAACCGCTGTTTCCTCGCATAGAGATCGACAAGCAGTGACGCCCGCCATCATTGACACCCACTGCCATCTTTCCGACGGCAAGTTCAGCGACGACATCGACGAGGTAATCGAGCGCGCCGTGGCCGCGGGCGTTACCCGCATGGTGGCCGTAGGTGGCGGTGGCCCCATTGAAGATAGTCGGCGCAGCGCCGAAATGGCCGAGCGCTACGACTGCCTGCGCTCCACGGCCGGCATTCACCCGCACGACGCAGCGTCGGTCGACCAGGCCACGATCGACGAGCTGCAGGACCTGCTCGCCCGGCCGACCGTGGTGGCGGTGGGCGAAACCGGGCTCGATTACTACTACGACAACTCCCCCCGCGACCTCCAGCGCGAGGCACTGGCCCGCCACCTGCAGTTGGCCCAGCAGTGCTCGTTGCCGATTGTGCTGCACTGCCGGGACGCGCACGAGGATCTCCGCGACGTGCTCGAAGCCGAGGGCGTGCCTGCCGCAGGCGGCGTTGTGCACTGCTTTACCGGTAACTACCAGGAGGCCTGTTGGTACCTCGACCACGGGCTGCTGCTTTCGTTCACCGGAATAATCTCGTTTCGCAACGCCGGCGAACTGCGGGACGTGGCCGCGCGGGTTCCGCTCGACAGCATGATGCTCGAGACCGACTCACCCTACCTCGCGCCCGAGCCCAAGCGTGGAAAGCGCAACGAGCCCGGCTACGTGGTGCACGTGGCCGAGGCGATGGCACGCGCACGCGATTGCAGCCTCGAAGAAGTGGCCCGGGCCACCACCGCCAACGCCGAGAAGATGTTTTTCTCCTGAGGCTCAGCCGGATTGGTCGACCGACCCACGGTGATCACGCAACAGCACGGCCGCCGCCAGTACAGCCGCGGCCAGCATCAGCCCCTGGGCCATGGCCGTTTCGAGATCGGGAGACATGCCAAGCAGCGAGAATTCCGGCCACCAGCCTACGGGGGTGAGCGCCATGACTCCGCCTTCCTGCAACTCGGTTATGCCCGCGCCTGCAAAACGAAATGCCAGCAGGTAGAGCAGGCTGCCGGTGGCCGAAAAGAACGGCCGCAGTGGCACGCGGACGCCGAGCTTGAAGATCCCGAGGTATAACAGGAAGAGCAGCAGGCTGCCGACCCCGAAGCCTCCCGACACGGCCATCACCTGGCCGCCGTCGGCCAGCAGCGCACGGTAGAACAACACCGTCTCGAAACCCTCGCGATAAACGGCAAGAAACGCGATCCCGGCCATGGTCCAGCGCGAACCGGCGCCCAGAGCGCGGTCGACCTGCCCCTGTATGTAGCGCTGCCAGCGCTCGGCCTCGGCGCGCGACAACAGCCAGTAGCTCACGCTGAACAGCACCAGGGCCGCGAGCAACATGGTGACACCCTCGATGAGTTCGCCGGCCAGGCCGACCCCTCCAAGCAGCCACTGGGCCGCGGCCGCGGTGGCGATGCTGAGCACCACGCCCACCGCCGCCCCCTCGAACAGCCAACGCCGGGCGATCATGTGCCCGCCACGCGACAGGTAGGTCGCGAGCGCGGCGATCACGAGTATCGCCTCCAGGCCTTCCCTGAGTATGATCACCAGCGAAGCGAAGAAGGCCGAGGTTGAGCTGGCGGTGACTCCCAACAGGACGACCGCTGCCTCGAGGTCGCGGTCTATCGAATCGAAGTCGACTTCGCGTCCGGCCAGCAGGTCGGCGCGGGCACGGGCAAAGCGTTTCTCCAGGGTGCCGGCCAACGCAGAATCGCGGGTGGCGATAAGTTTCTCGGCCTGCTCAAAAACCATGTAGGCCTGCAGCATGACGGCCGCGGCGCCAACCGAATCGTCCTCGGCCATCGCTCGCGCCCGCTCCACCAGTTGGAGCACTTCGCCGAGGTCGTTCGACTTTGTTTCGGCGGCCTCTACTCCCAGGCCGGCACGCAAGGACTCGTCGAGTCGGCCGGCAGCAGCAGCCACCTGCCCCCCTGCCCGCTGCGAATAAACTGCCTCGGTGAGCTCCTGCAGCAAAGCGGCCACGGCGTCGCTCTCCGCCTCGGTGAGAGCGTCGCCCAAGGCGTCGATATCGGCGGCGACCGTGGCCAGGAAGATGCGCGCTTCACCATACTCAAGCTTGTTGACTACCTCGCCGTCGCGGACTCCGTCGTTGTACTCCTCTACAACCAGCTCCAGGGCCGACAACAGGTGACGCGGATCTACTTCGCGCTGCTCATCGGCCGCACCGCCGCTATCGGCCGAAGCCAGGCGTGCAGCGACCAGCAGCGAGGCCGCCGCGCTACCGTCGTCATCGCCGTGGGCGCTCGAGCTCTCTAGTGCCGCCAGCAGGCGACGGTCAGACAGGCCCGCTGTCGCCATCGGGTCGGACAGGTCCAGGGCCTTGCCATCACCGTGGCAGTCGCCGCAGTTTGAGAGATCGCCGCCAGCTGTTCGGCTATCTACCGCGGCCGCCTCAACAACCGCCGGAGGCGATTTCAAGGTCCACAGGAACCACACGATATCCCAGCGCTCCTGGACGGTGAGCACGTGGTCCCAGGCCGGCATGGCAGTGCCCGGCAGGCCCATGCCCATCACCTGGAAAAACTCCTCGGGCGTCTCGTCGAGCAGCTCCGGGGCAGCGGTAAAATCGACCGGCCGCGGGCCAACTACCTGGTCGGCCAGCGGGCCATTGCCATCGCCCTGATCGCCGTGACACGAGGTGCAGTAGCGCAGGTAAAGCGTGCGCCCGCGCTGCAGCGAAGGCCTGTCCGATGGAGCCTCGAATCCCACCCCCTCGGCGTGAACACCAACCCACTGATCGTAAGCCCTGGTCAGCTCCTCGACCGGGGCGCGGCCCTCTGCCAGTGCAATGACAGCGTCAAGCTCGGGCGACGGAGAGGAATCGGCGAGCAAGGAGAGCAGCGCCATCGCGGTTGCGAGCTCGTCGGGATCGACCACCTCGCCACCGCGTACACCCTCTCCGTATTCCTGCACGGCCACGCGCAACATACCCAGCTGCCGGGCCCGGTCGGGCTCGCCCATGTCGAGCGGACCCGAAGCACCAGACAACCGCGCGTACACGAAGGCCGTCGCGGCAAGAGCAAATAAGCCGCATAACAGGGCGGGTCGGAATCTTTTCAGCATGTGTACAACAGGCACCGGGGGCGGCAGGCATCTTGAATTCGATTGTCAATGTCATTAATACCAGCGCTCAAGTGCCCTGTAAAGCATGGGGAGAAGCCCCTTTTCAGCGGCAGTTGCGGCAGAGGCCGTAGAGTTCGAGCCGGTGGCTCACCAGCGAAAAGCCCAGCCTCTCGGCCGCGGCCTCCTGCAGACTCTCGATCTGGTCGTTCTCGAACTCTTCGATGCGACCACACTCGGTACAGATGCAGTGGTCGTGGTGGGCCGACAGGTTTTCGTACAGGGCCTCGCCCTTGTCGAAGTGCCGTTCCTGCACCAGGCCGGCCTCGCACAGCAGTCGCATGGTCCGGTACACAGTAGAAAAACCTATGCCCGGTTCTATCTCGCGCACTTGGGCAAAGATCTGCTCGGCGCTGAAGTGGCCGTTTACCCCGAGAAACCAGCGCGCTATTTCTTCGCGCTGGTGGGTGTTTTTCAGGCCGTGTTCGCGGATGAAATCGCGAAAGCTATCCAGCCGAACGGTTTCGTCGATGGCCAATGGTCAGGCGGGGGTGCCGGCCGACCCACCGGGACCGTCTATGAGTTCCCTCAGCTCGGGGTCGAGATACTGGCCGGCGAGGTCGGACTCTTTCAGTGCAATAGCGAGCAGTTCAAGTCTCTCGGCCACCGGCACCTTGCGGTCCAGGAGCATGACTTCCTTGCCGTCCACAGTGCACAGGCCGCTCTGCACACTGTAGCCGGCGTCGCGGTGAAGCTTTTCTTCGCGAACCTCCAGGCCAACGCTGTCGGCTATTTCCTTGAGCCGATCCAGCAGCGCGCGGTTGTGCTCATCGGCGGGTGACGTTTTTGCTGCCTTACTCTTCTTCGCCATGGAGAACACCACGAGCGCGACTTAACGGTCGGCGCTCTTCCCCCCGGCCGGCGTGTCGAGAAAACTGTCTTCACCCTCCGACTCCCCGCCCGCGGGTACCTCCGGGACAACTTCAGCAGGGGCGGACGACTGGGCGACGGGCGCCTCGGCCGCGGCAGCCCCGGGAGCGTCGTCTTCGTCCTCGCCGCTGCGCACCAGGCCGACGGCATTCTCCAGCGACTGCAGACTCTTCTCCACGCGCTCGAGCTCGCGCTGCACCACAGCACTACTGCGCGCGCTGTCCACCGACTCCCTGAGCCAACTTCGCAGTTCCTTGAACTGTTCCTGTGGACGCGCGACCAGGTCATCGATGAGGTGCCGCCCTTCTTCGAACGCACGGCCACCGCCACCCACCACGTCGCGTACCCGCTCGCCGGCGCGCTCGGTTATTCCACCCAGCACTTCCATTCCGCGCGTAGCCCGATCGCTGATGTCCTGCACCGTTGCCCCGCCCGATCGAATCAGCTCGCGCAGAAACGAAACTGAAACCAGGCTGCTGCGGGTTTTCTCTTCCTCGAGTATGATCTGGGCAAACGTGATCGCAGTGAGATCGTCACCGCTCTCGTTGTCTATGACCTTGAGCTCCTCGCCGTCACGCACCATCCGGGCCAGGCCCTTGAGAGTAACGTAACGGGACTTCATGGTATCGTATAGTTTGCGGTTGGCGTACCGCTTGATAACGCGTTCTCTGCTCATGATTTTATCCCCGGCACAGCCAACTCTTCCCGATGATGGCTAGCAAAACGGTGGTCAACAGGCAAACACACCTCGGCAGCAGGTTGACCACCACCGTGGCGCCGGTTAGCGTCGGGCGAACAGAGATGAAGACGCTCAAGGCAAGTGCCGTGCAGATGAAATCGGGACCGGACCGTTCGAGCAACCTCGAACGCGCCGGCCAACTGCTGCGACAGGCGGCCCGCGAGGGCGCACAGCTGGCGGTACTGCCCGAAATATTCTCCTGGCGCGGCCCCCAGGCCGAGGAACTGGCGAACGCCGAAACGATACCCGGCCCCAGCTCGGAGGCCGTGGCAGAGCTGGCCGCCGAGCTGAAAATCTACATCGTGGCCGGCTCCCTGCTCGAATCGGCCGACGCTGGAGCCGCCGACAGTAACACCGGCAATAACAAGCAGCCTGCCAACGCCGCGCCGCCCGAGGCCTGCTACAACACCAGCCTGCTCTTCGGACCCGAGGGTGAGCTGCTGGCCTTCTATCGCAAGATGCATCTCTTCGACGTAGACATGCCCGGCAGCGTCAGTTTTCGTGAAACCGACACCCGGCTGCCCGGCGACCGCGCGGTCGTGGCCTCCACCGGGCCGGCCGTACTCGGGCTGTCGGTGTGCTACGACCTTCGTTTTCCAGAACTGTATCGCGAGCTGACCGCGCGCGGCGCCGAGATACTGACCGTGCCCTCGGCCTTCACTTACCCCACCGGCCAGGCCCACTGGAAACTGCTGTTGCGAGCACGCGCGGTTGAGAACCAGGCCTGGGTCATTGCTCCCAACCAGTACGGCGAGGCCGGCTACGGCTTTGCCGACTACGGGCACTCGATGATCATCGACCCCTGGGGGCGCGTGCTGGCCGAGGCCGGCGACGACGAGGACATGGTGCTCACCTGCGAGCTCGACGCTGCGGTGCTCAACAAGGCCAGGCGCGAGTTGCCCTGTGCCGACCACAGGAGAATGTAAGCGTGCCTCGTTTTCTTGAACTCGCCCGCCTCGAAGAAGCGACGCAGCTTCTGGAGGTCTTTACCGCGCTCGACATCGAGTCGGTGGACGCCCGCACCGCCGAGGGACGAGTGCTCGCCCAAGCCGTGACCGCGACGGCCGACGTACCCAACTCGACCCGCTCGAGCATGGACGGCTACGCCCTGCGTGCTGCCGACACGGCCGGGGCCAGCGAACAGAACGCCGCCGTACTCAAACTCGCGGGGCAGGTCGAAACCGGACACGCCCCCACCACCGAGCTCGAGGCTGGCAGCGCGCTGCGCATATCCACTGGCGGGGTGCTGCCCGCGGGCGCCGATTCGGTGGTCATGGTCGAGTACACCGATACCGATGGCGGCACTGGCGGCGACAGCGGGACCGCCGCCCGGGTGTTCGTGCGCAAGCAGGTGCAGGTGGGTGACTGCCTCGTGCCCACGGGCGAGGACATGCGCCGTGGCGACCTGCTCATGCAGCCCGGCCGGCGCTTGAGAGCGAGCGACACCGGTGTGCTGACGGGGACCGGCCACGAAAGCGTGCGCGTGTTCCGGCTGCCAGTGGCGGGCGTACTCGCCACCGGCGATGAGATCGTCGAACCCGGCACCGAGCTCGGCCCCGGGCAGGTCTACAACGCCAACCAGTACTCGTTGGCCGCGCTGCTGCGCCGGCGCGGCATAACGCCCGCCGTAAGCATGGTCGTGCCCGACGAGGCCGAACGCTTTACGAAGGAGCTGTCACTCGCGATAGAAAAATGCGACGCGGTGTTCGTGTCGGGCGGCAGCTCCAAGGGCACGCGTGACCTGACGCTGGCCACCATCAAGAACCTGGGCGGCAAGGTCTTGCTGCACGGCCTGGCCATCGCGCCGGGCAAACCCACCATCATCGCCCGCGTGGGTAATTGCGCCGTGGTGGGCGTACCCGGCAACCCGGCGGCGGCCGTGGTCGTCTTTGCATTGCTCGGGGCATCGCTGCTGCGTCACCTCGAGGGTGAACCCCTCGATCGAATACGCGCAACCATGCCCCTGATTCGCGCGAGGCTGGGCGCCGACGTAAAGGGCAGCAGCGGCCGCGAAGACTGGCTGCGCGTACGGCTGGAAGCCGGCGAAGACCTGCCCACCGCGCAGCCCGTGCCTGGCCGATCGTTGTCGCTGTCGTCGCTCGCCCGCGCCGACGGACTCGCTCGCATAGCCCTGCACCGCGACTCGGTCGCCGCAGGAGAAACCGTGGAGGTCCTGCTTCTCGACTGAGAGCTGACAAGCGGCGTGGGTAAAAAATCCGACAACGCACATGCCGATGTGAACGCGCCTCGCCTCTCGCTGGCCGCGGCCCGTGAGCTGCTGCTGTCGCTTGCGCGTGCGACAGGCGAAGAAGAAATCGAACCGTCGGTCGCACTCGGCCGTACCAGCTCGCAAGCGGTGTACAGCCGCCACGCCAATCCCAACTACCGGGCTGCCGCAATGGACGGAATCGCGGTTCGCGCCGCCGATACGATCACCGCGAGCGAAGCCTCTCCCTGCACGCTGCCCGAATGCCGCACCCGGGACACGGCGCCCGCGGGCGCCTGCGCGCCGGTGGACACCGGCATGGCCATGCCCGACTGGGCCGACGCGGTGGTCATGGTCGAACACAGCAGGCAGGTCGACGGCGGCTGGCAGATCACCTCGCCGGTGACGGTCGGCAAGCACGTGCGCAGGGTGGGCGAAGACGTCGGCGCCGGCGTGCAACTGCTGGGCCGCGGATGCCGCGTGGGAGCGGCCGAGATCGGCGCCATGCTCGCGACCGGTGTCGAATCGCTGAAATTACGCTTGCCCCCCACGGTGGCGATCCTCGCCACCGGCGACGAGGTGGTTCAACCCGGCCAAGCGGCCGCGCCGGGCGCCGTGATCGAGTTCAACTCGCGGGTACTCACGGCAATGCTGCAAGAGCGCGGCGCAAAGCCCGTGTACCTCGGCCACGTGGCCGACGACCCCGCCGAGTTGGCGCGGGTCATCGGCGAGGGCGCGGCCAGCCACGACCTGCTCTGCGTTATAGCGGGCAGCTCTGCCGGCCGCCGCGACCACACGGTCGACGTGCTCGCCGGGCTCGGCGATGTGCTCGTCCGCGGCGTGGACCTGGTGCCGGGCCGACCGGCTATCATCGCCCGGGCCAACGGCACCCCCATACTCGGTATTCCCGGCTACCCGGTATCGGCCTGGGCCGTGTGCCGCGAACTGTTGTTGCCATTGGTAGACGCCTGCCTGGGCGGGCAGGCAGGCCAGCCCACCGTGGTGACGGCCGAGCTGCTGCGCGCCGCGCCCTCGAGACTCGGCGTCGAAGAACTGGTGCGGGTATGCCTGCGCCGTGACCGCGAACGCCTGCTGGCGACACCGCTGCCGCGCTCTTCGGGTTCGATCACCACGCTCCTGCGCGCCGACGCGATTCTGCGCATAGCCGCCCACGCCGAGGGCGCCGAGCCCGGGCCGGTGGAGCTGGAGATGCTGCGCCCGCTCGATCTGGCGCTCGATACGCCGCTGCTGGCCGGTGACCCCCATCCCGTGGTCGAGCTGTTGGCCGAGCTGTCGTGCCGCGGCCAAGGACACGACGGTAAGGACCACGACAACGCGCCGGCGCCGGCGTGGTTAGGACTGGGCGCGGCCGATGGCCTGCTCGCCGTAGCCCGTGGTGAGGCCGACCTTGCTCTGCTCGATGAAGAGCAGGCCGCCAGCCTTGGCGAAGATATCAGCCGGGCAACCGAAACGGGGGCGCGTTTGCTCAAGCTGGGCTTCGAGGACAAGACCTTCCTGCTCGTGTTGGCCGAGCACGGCCCGGTGGCAGAGCGAATCGCGCGCGCGCTGGCCGACCAGTCACTGCTGGACGACGCCCGGCTGGCGCTGCTCGACTGACGGTCGACTCAGCTCAAGCCTTCGACGATTTCTTCTACGATCTGCCTGGCGGCCGCGCGCGGATCGCCGGCGTCGCGAATGGGCCGCCCGACCACGACGTAGTCGGCCCCTCGCCTTATGGCGTCGGCCGGTCCCGCTGTGCGCTTCTGGTCACCCTTGTCGCTTCCCGCCGGTCGTATGCCCGGCGTAAGCACGATGAAGTCGCGGCCACAGGCCTCGCGTATAGCGGCTATCTCGCGGGGCGACGCCACCACTCCGTCCATGCCCGAGTCACGCGCCAGCAGCGCCAGTCGAACAACCTGGTCGTCGAGCTCACCGTCAACACCTATGGCACGCAGGTCGCTGGCGTCAATACTGGTGAGCACGGTCACGGCGAGCATACGCGGACGTTCAAGTTTCTCGGTACGGCAAACCCTGTCTACCGAACGCACGGCCTCACGCATCATGGCCGCGCTTCCAGACGCATGCAGGTTGAAGATCGAAACGCCCAGCCTCGTGGCCTCCATCGCCGCGCGGGCGACGGTGCGCGGGATGTCATGGAACTTGAGGTCGAGAAAAACTTCGCTACCCCGCTCCTTCACGTGCTCGATCACCGGCGGGCCGCTGCTCATGAACAACTGCTTACCGACCTTGAACATGCCAACGCTGTCCCCCAACAGGGTTATCAACTCGTCGGCTTCGGCTATCGTGCCTACGTCGAGGGCAAAAATGAGTTTCCTGCGGGCGACCTCGTAGATCTCGGACGAGGCCGTCACCGCGCGAGCGCCTCGCTGACCGCAGCCACTATGTGTTCGGCGGCCGAGTCCAGCGCCAGGTCACTGCTCTCGCCGCTTCTTCGCTCGCGCAGCTCAACGGTCCCCTGCTTGACGCCACGCGGTCCGATCGTGACCCGCCACGGTATGCCGAGCAGGTCGGCGTCGTTGAACTTGACTCCCGCCCTCTCGTCACGGTCGTCGAGAATGACCTCGACGCCGGCCGCCAGTAGTTGCTCGTAGAGCTTTTCCGAGGCCGCGCGGGTGTCGTCGTCCTTCCACTTGACGGGCAGCAGCAGCACCTGCACCGGGGCGATAGCCGGCGGCCAGATTATGCCATCGTCGTCGTGGTTCTGCTCAATGGCAGCAGCCATGGTGCGCGTGATACCGATGCCGTAGGTGCCCATCTGCATCACGCACTCGTTGCCATCGGTATCGAGGTAAGTGGCACCCATGGCCTCGGAATATTTGCTGCCAAGGTAGAAAACCTGGCCGACCTCTATTCCGCGAAAAGCCTGGTAGCTGCCGCCGTTGCAGCGCGGGCAGGGGTCACCCGCAGCGGCTTCGCGCAGGTCGTGAAACTCGGCCACCGGAAAGTCTCTTTGCTGGTCTATGCCCGACAGGTGAAGGTCGGCGCGATTGGCCCCGGTGATCATGCCCGTGGCACCGCGCAGTCGCAGGTCGACGACCAGTTCGATCTCCAACCCTACCGGGCCGGCGAAACCCTGCGGCGCGCCGCTCATCTTCTTGACCTCGTCGGCGTCGGCCATCCGCAACTCGGACACGCCCAGCGCCCGCTTGAGCTTTGCCTCGCTCAGCTGGTCATCGCCCCTCACGAGTGCTGCCACTCCGCGGTCGTCGGCCACGTACAGCAGCGTCTTCACGAAACGCCCGGCTGGCTCCGACAACATGGCCGACACGTCTTCTATGCTTCCCGCTCCCGGCGTTGAAACCTCGGTGGGCTCCGACGATTCAAAGAGGCCGGGCTCGCCGACCGCCAGCTCTGCCTTCTCTACGTTGGCCGCGTAGTCGCAGTGGTCACAGCTGAGAATCAGGTCTTCACCGGACTCGGCCAGTACCTGGAATTCGTGCGATCCCGACCCTCCTATGGCGCCGGTATCGGCCTCCACCGCCCTGAAGTCGAGACCGCAGCGGGTAAAAATTCGCGAGTAGGTGTCGTACATCAAGTGGTACTCGCGGCGACAGTCTTCCTCGTCAACGTGAAACGAGTAACCGTCCTTCATCAGGAACTCTCTTCCGCGCATGAGCCCGAAACGCGGGCGGATCTCGTCCCTGAACTTGGTGTTGACCTGGTAGAGATTGAGCGGCAGCTCCCTGTAAGAACGCACGTTGCCACGAACGAGGTCGGTCATTACCTCCTCGTGGGTAGGGCCGACACAGAACTCGCGGCCGCTGCGGTCTACGAGCCGCAGCAACTCGGGTCCGTAGGCATCCCAGCGTCCACTTTCGCGCCACAACTCGGCCGGGCTCAACAGCGGCAGCGACACTTCCTGGCAACCGACCGCGTCGAGCTCTTCCCTCACGATAGCTTCTATCTTGCGAACGGTCCTCAGGCCGAGGGGGAGGATATCGTATATGCCGCGGGCTACCTGGCGGATCAGCCCCGCGCGCAGCATCAGTCGGTGACTCACCACCTCGGCGTCGGAGGGGTCTTCCTTTACTGTAGGGAGAAGCAGTCGGGTGTAACGCATGGATGACTCTCGCGTCGAACTTCTACGACAGGGTAGCCACGACGGCAACAGGCCCGGGATTCAGTCGACGCCCACGCCAGCCAGCCCCGCCAGGCGGGCCGCCCCCATGGCACCCGCCAGTCGGCCATGAACCGCCTCCACCGTGCGCAGCTCGTCTATGCCGCGGGCAAACAACGCGGCTGCAATCTCGCGCCTGATATCGTCCACTCGAGTCATGAAAACCGGGGCCAGTCCGCCACCCAGTACGATCAGTGGAAGGTCCATCGAGTTGACCGCCGACGCCAGGCCGGCTCCCAGCGCGGCTATCATCTGCCCAACCAGGCGCGCCGCGACTTCGTCGCCCTCGGCATTCTCGAACAGGCTGTGGGCCAGCCCCCGGCCCTCCTGCTCTGCGCGGGCAAGCAATCTCGACCGCTGCGCAGTGTCGAGTTCTTCGACCATGGCCACCGTCGCCGTTTCGGACACGTAGGCTTCAAGACAACCCCTGGCCGAGCAACCGCAGCGGCGCCCGCCATGCACGATCACCGCGTGGCCGAGCTCGCAGCCGCGGCCCGAGGGTCCGCGGTAGAGCTTACCGTCCAACACCAGGCCCGAACCCAGACCCGTGCCCAGGGTCACCAGCAGGTAGTCAGGCGCGCCATCCGCAGCGCCGCCAAGACCCTCGGCCAGGGCCGCGCAGTTGGCGTCGTTTTCAACCAGCACCGGCCGGGCCAACGCCGCGGCCAGGCGCTCGGCAAGTACTACGCCCTGCAGGGCCGGAAGGTTGGGGCTGCCAAGCAGGCGGCCGGCAGAGTCGAGCACGCCGGGTACGCCCAGCCCGAGAGCCGCGCTGCTGTCGGGGGTCTCGCCGGCCGAAGACTCCAGCCCGCCAACCAGCGTGGCCACCATGTCGACCAGTTGCCGCAGATCGGTGTCGCCGCCGCTGGGCAGAGAGGCCTGGTCGAGCAGCACGCCGGAGGGCGACACCAGCACCGCCTTGATGGTCTGCCCGCCCAGGTCGAGGCCCACGTTGGCGGTGGCCTTCAAGACGCTGTGTCTACACGCGCGGCCGGGCGCAGGGTGGCCGGCATCGAGCCGCCGCAGGAGAGCACAGCAGAAATCCCGTCTTCGAGACTCATCTCGGCATCGAGTACCCGGTGCCGCGGCAGCAGCATGACGTCGCCCAGGTAGAGATGGTTGGTGGGCACGTACACCGTGGCGTACTCGAGCAAATCGTCCGGTCCACCGGGTTCTGCCCCTGCACGATCGACGACGAATTCGCTGGTGAGAAAACCCAGGCTGCGTGGGAGCCCGGATTCGTCAAGCACGATGACGGTGCGCTTGAAATTACTCGACTCGCCACCGCTCGAAAAGCCACGCACCACCTGCTGGACGGTGCCGTACACCGATCGCACCAACGGCACCCGCAACACTACCTTTTCGAACCTGTGGACCAACGCCTCGCCCACGAGGTGGCTCGAGAAGTGACCGATCACGATGACTATGACCAGGGTAAGAATTACGCCCGCGCCCGGTATGTCGCTGCCGAAGTAGATGCGAAGCAGCGGCTGCGAAAAATCGTCGAGCAGGGAGAACAGCACCTGCAACACCCAGAGCGTCGCGGCCACCGGCAGTATGACCAGCAGGCCGCCTATGAACTTGTTGCGTAGCCTTGCGATCACGACAGCATCTCCTCGGCTTCGGCTTCTTCGTCGCTCACCTCGGCAAACGCTCCACGCGCCAGCAACAAGGCCAACGCCACCGGGATCACGTAGAAACAGACCCTGAAAATTACGATGGGAAGAAACGAGTCTTTCAACGCGATGCCCACGCCGGCAAAGGTGGCCGCCATGGTAGCCTCGAGCACGCCCACGCCCCCGGGCACAAAAGATATGACCGCCACCACGATAGACACCGAAAATCCCACCGCCACCTGGCTGTAAGTAGCCGGGTAGCCCACGCTGTAAAAGGCCGCGTAGAGAATTCCCACCGTGAACAACCAGTCAAAAAATATCCACGCCACCGGGCGCGACAAGGCGGCCGGACGTTCCGCGAGGAACTCCATGCCCTCGTTGAGGTGAGACAGAAGCAGGTCCAGGCGTCGGCCCTGCGGCTCCTGCTTGCCGAGACGCTTGAGCACCCAGTGTCCGGCGCGCGCACAGAGGCCGAGAAAGCGGTTACGAAGAGAGCGGCGCAGTATCATCGTCGTCGCGGCACCGAGAAACAGCACGAGCACGACCACGACCGTAATCGCCGCGGTGACGCGGGTGTCGCCCGCCTCGCTGCCCAGGAGCAGGTGGCCCATGCCGTAAAGAATAAACAGCAGCAGCATGAAGTTGGTTATCAGCGTCTGCGTAAACGAGATCAGCACCGATTTACCCGAGTTGACACCCTTCTTGCGCAGCATGACCGTGCGCAGGGCGAAGCCGCTCAGGCCCCCGGTGGGCAGCAGGTAGTTCGCGGCGTTAGCCACGAAAGTGATCCGCAGCATGTCGAGAAATTTGACCGGACTGCCGGCGGCACGGGCTATGCCCTCGTAGGAAAGGGACATGGTAACATAGCTGATCAGGGTGGCCGCTATGGGTAGCAACAGCAGCAGGGGGGATACGCCCGACAGGGCTTCGAGCATTTCGCCGGCACCAGCCATCCAGGCCATGGCGGCGTAGACCAGCAAGAGGCCGATTCCGCCGAACACCGCGCCGCGGGTCAGTCGATCGGTCAGAGAAGCTGGCCCACCTCCGCGGATATCATCACTCGCCCCGTCCACAGACACCATTGTTTCAACTATGGAGCCGATTTACCAGTCCGGTAGGCCACCCCGACGGGCGCCCCACCTTCTACTGGCTCAGGAAGGAGCCGACGGCGGATCGAGGGTAGGAGCCCGCTGTGGTTGGCGAAGCTTGCGCAGCGCCTTGGCCTCGATCTGGCGGATACGCTCGCGCGTTACGGCAAACTTCTGGCCAACTTCCTCGAGGGTGAAGTCGGTCTTCTCGCCTATGCCGAAGCGCATCCTGAGGATCTGCTCCTCGCGCGGGGTGAGCGTGGCCAGCACCTTGCGGGTCTGCTCTTCGAGGCTCAGCGCCACGGCGGCTTCAGCCGGTGACACCGACTGGCGATCCTCCACGAAGTCGCCGAGCGAACTCTCTTCGTCATCGCCGATGGGAGTCTCGAGCGAAACCGGCTCCTTTACGATCTTGAGAACCTTGCGAATCTTGTCCGCCGGCATCTCCATCTGTTCAGCGATTTCGTCCGGCGCCGGCTCACGACCAAGCTGCTGCACGAGGTAACGCGAGGTACGCAGCACCTTGTTGATAGTCTCGATCATGTGCACCGGGATGCGAATGGTTCGCGCCTGGTCGGCAATGGCCCGGCTGACGCTCTGGCGAATCCACCAGGTCGCGTAAGTCGAGAACTTGTAGCCGCGCTGGTACTCGAACTTGTCCACGGCACGCATCAGCCCGATGTTGCCTTCCTGTATAAGGTCGAGAAAGCCCAGGCCGCGATTCGTGTAACGCTTGGCTATCGAGACCACCAGTCTCAGGTTAGCCTCGATGAGATCCTTCTTGCCTTTCTGCGAGCGCTCCTCGCCGCGACGGATGATGCGTACCGCCCAGTCCAGGTCCTCGGTCGACATGCCGATCTCGGCTTCGATGGCGCGCAGGTTACGCCGCGCTTCGCGTATGGCCGCTCCCATCTTGATGGCCGCATCGGTGCTCATGCGCAGGTTGCCGGTAGCCTTGCGCTTGGCGTTGGTGTCTCCGGACGAGAGCTTGCGGACCAGTTCGAGAATCTGCTTGCTGTCCCTGCGAGTGCGTTTTTCGGCGCGGATTATCACCCGCTCCTGCTTCCGGGCAAGCTCGCGGGCTTCCTTGAACTTGCCGACTATGCGGGTGACGTGGGCCTCGCCCAGCCCCATGTCGATAAGATGGAGCCGGACCTTTTCTCTCGAGGCTTCGAACTTGTTTTCCCTGTCCGTGGGTTTGCGGCGGGTCTTGACGTTCTTAGCCGGGGCAAAGCGCTTGGGCTTGGCCGCCTGGTAGGTGCTGGCCATGCGCTTGAGCGCGGTGACCTCCTTGAGAAACTTCTTCAGCTTCCTCTCGTCTTTCTCGGCGCTGGCCGCCCGGTCTTCCTCTGACTCGTCGGCAAAAACATCCCGTGGCTCGATTTCGCCCGAACGAACACGCACGGCGATGCCCACCACGTACTCAATAGCTACCGGCAAGGAGTACACGCAGTCGCGAACCTCGTGCAGGCCAGCCTCGATCTCCTTGGCGATGGTTACTTCCTGCTCGCGCGACAGCAGGGGCACACTGCCCATCTCCTGCAGGTACATCCGAACCGGGTCGGTGCTGTCGGACGCATAGTCCTTGGAGGCCGCTGCGCTGGGCTTGGGACGCGCCTTGGCCGGCTTCGCAGCCACGCGCTTGGGAGGCCGATCCTCCGACTCTTCGCCCAACCACTCTTCGTCGTCGCCATCGAAAAGCGCGTCGTGGTCAGCGCCGGAATCGCTGGAACTCGAATGAGCATTGTCAGTTCCAGCGGCCTTGTTGCTGCCCGAGTAACCCTCCTCGAGCTCTATGTCGCTCTCGGTCAGCAGGCTGACGGCGGCGTTAAGATCCTCGGGCGTGAAATCGTCCTTGGGCATAACGCGGCTCACTTCGTCGTAGGTCACGAAGCCACGGTCACGGCCCAGCTCGATGAGCTTGGCGACTACCTTGTCAAGATCGTGTCCACTGGTGTGTTTTGCTGTATTTTTCTGCATTAAAGTTGCGGTCAGCAGTCGGTATGTACTCTTCGTCCGGACACGGAAAAAGCTGTACAAATAGTCGGTACACTACTCATGTACCCCCGGCGGCGAACGACCAGCCTTTAACGCTACGCAGGCCCATGTTACGAGTCAAGAAAACAACCCTACAAACGCGCTCAAAAAGCCGTAAACAAGGCAAATACCCCTTTATTACCGGGCTTTTTCGAGCAATACCGACTCCAAGGCAGATTCCCGGGCCGAGCTTGACGAGGGGGGGGGGGCCGGGATGAAAGAAATACGGCCGCCGCTGTCTGCACCGGGATTGGCCGGGGTCCTGCTGATTGCCGCTGCTGCCTGCCTGGGCTCCTGCACCCCCCGTGTGGGGGGGAACGACCAGCCGATGTCGCTGCTGCTCGTGGTCGTTGACACTCTGAGGGCTGATCACCTGGGGCCGTGGCGTGATGCCGGCACGGGCGAGACCGTCACGCCCGCGCTGGATCAACTGGCCAACGAGGCGATTGTTTTTGACCGAGCCTTTTCGCCGGCGCCGTTCACCATGCCGGCGATGGCGGCCACCATGACAGGACGCTGGCCCGACCGAGTGGGCGTGGTCAACCACGATCGACTTACCAGCCTGCCCAGCAACTACCCGCTGCTCGCCCAACTCGCGCTCGAGGCCGGCTACCGCACCGCTGCCGTGGTGACCAACCCCTGGCTGGCCCGGCGCAAAAGCGGCTTCGGCCGCGGCTTTGAAGACTGGTACGACGGCGAGGGTACCGGCTCACACCCAAGGCGCGGCGCGGCGGCGGTTACCCGGCAAGCCGAGGAGTGGCTGAACAAAAACAGCGCCGAGCCTTTTCTGCTCTGGACCCACTACATGGACACGCACATGCCCTACCGTCCCGACCCTGCCTGCAAGCCCAGGCCGGGATCTTCACAGCGCAGCAGCAAGGTCATCAGCGACTTCGTGGAAGGCCAGCTGCAGCCGCAGGAAATATATTTTGGTGTGCAGGGTTACGCGGAAAGCGAGCTCGAGGCGACCCGCCTTATCTACGACGACGCGCTGTACTGCGTCGACCAGCAGTTGGGGCGACTGCTCGCCACGCTGCAGGAGCTCGAAATTGCCGACAGCACGGTGGTGGTGTTCATGGCCGACCACGGCGAGAGCCTGGGCGATCACGGGCTCTATTTTGCCCACGATTTCACCCTCTACGAGGAGCTGCTGCACGTGCCGATGATGATGCGTGTGCCGGGCCGTAGGCCCGGCCGTCGGCCCGACCCGGTGTCGCTGGTCGATGTTCTGCCGACCCTCTGCGCGCTGATGAAGCTCGATTGCCCGCAGGCGATGGACGGTGAGGACCTTTTCGGCCAGGCCCCGACGAGCGACCGGGTGCTGTTTGCGGCTGGGCCACCGGCGCGCGAACGGTACTCGATGAACCCTCGGCACCCCGTAGCTGGCCTGGCTGGACGCTGGACGGCGGCCACGCGCTCGTCTCTCAAGCTGATACACCTGCCCTGGCCCGGGGGTGCCCGCATGGAACTGTACGACCTGGAGCGCGACCCTATGGAAAAAGAAAACATCTTCGGGCAGGTCGACAGCTCGCTGCTGCAGGAGCAGCTGCGCAACTGGCGGCGGCAAGGTGACCAGCAGAGGCCAGCGGCGGCGCAGTCCCCCCTGGGGCCCGACCGCCTGCGGCAGCTGCGCGAACTCGGCTACCTGCGCTGAAGCGAAAGAATCAGAAACGCTCTACTACTTCGCGATACTGCTGCCCCTTCCAGGACAGCACCAGCCCCTCGCGTTCGATGCGCACGACCCTGAGGCCGTTGACGATGTCGTTCTCACGCACCATGGCCATGCCCCCGCCGGTGAGCCTGAGCGAGGCCAGGCGATCCTTGGGACCACGCGCCCACTGTATGAATATGACTCCCAGGAAAGGAGCATCCATGGGGCGGCCGTCGAGTATCTCCTCTTCTCGTGGCGCCGGAACAACCGGTGTCGGCCTGGGCGCTGCTGGCTTGGCAGCGGCGACTTCGGGAGCAGCAGCTTTCGGCGGCGTCGGCCTGGGCGCTGCTGGTTTGGGCGGCACCGGCCTGGCGGCGGCGACTTCGGGAGCAGCAGCTTTCGGCGGTGCGGGCCTGGGCGCTGCTGGCTTGGCAGCGGCGACTTTCGGAACAGCAGCTTTCGGCGGCGCAACAGCCTCCGCTCCCGTGGTAGACAGCACCGGAGCGGGCACGACCTGAGCGGGCTCCATCGGGGCGGGCTCGCTGCCCATCCACGATCGAGCGAACATGACCACCGCCAGTGCCACCACTACTCCCAGCAGCAGGTTCCGATTTCCGCCATCCTGCCCGCCGTTCCTCTCTTTGTCGGGCAACTTTCCGCCCGCAGAGGCATCCGAAGGCGGCGTCCCGGGTGATCCCCCTGGACCACCGTCCCGCATGGCGTCGAGTATAGAGCTCAAGACAGCCCCCCGGCCGAAAGGGCCGCTCGCATTGCCTCGCCCAGCCCCGGGCGCTTGCGACTGGTGTCAGCGTTGTAGAGCACTACCTGGGTGAGTGGGTCAACCACGCCGTTGGGACTCAGACCCGAAGCCGACTGGAAGGCACGCACCGACTCCTTCAGCGCGTCGTCGTATATGCCGTTGACGGCTCCGTCGAAGTGACCACTCCGGGCCAGCAACGCCTGCAGCCTCATGACCTCCGGCCCGCCGCTGCCCGGACCGATGCTGCGCACCAGGCTCTCCCTGTCTTTCCAGAGCAGGTGGCCGCGACCGTTCCAAGCCTCTTCAAACGCCGAGCGACCCACCAGCAATGAACCGCCCAGGTCGAGCAACACGCGCTCCCTGTCCATGCCGCGCAGGAGCACGTAGCGCACCTGTCCGCCGTTGCCGGGGTCGAGCTCGACAATAAGCGGAAGGTCCACGACCCTGAGCAAGGCGACCGTCATGTTGCCGGAAAGATAACGCAGCCCCCTGTCCTCGGCCTGCGAGTCGAGGTCCAGCGAGGGTACGCGCGACTCGTCGGGTGTGACCGGGCGACGCCCCCAGGCCTTGAACAACTCCGACATCGCCGCAACCGCGCCGTCGAACACCGGCTGTTTGCCCAGCCGTCGCAGAAGAACATCGGCCGACCGGGTATCGCCGCGCTGGGACAAACCACCGCCCGAAGAAGTACCGCCGAGCGAGGCCACCACCGGGGCTACCTGCCCCACTGGCGTCGCACTCGACGCGGCACGCGCTTCGCTCACCACGGTGGTGCCTGGCATGTCCGGGAGGCTATCGAGCGAGGGCAAGTTCCTGGCCACCGGTGCTGCCGGCGGACCGGCGGGGCCCGGGTAGTCATCCACCGACCATACGAGCAGAAAAGCCACGCCGGCGGCGGCCGTAGCCACGCCGGCGGCAACCGAAAGCCGCGCCCCCCAGCCCATCGGGGGAACTGCTCGCAGCGGAGTCCGTACCTCGTGCAGTTCGGCCCTCGCAGCCACGGTTTCGTCCTGGCCCACGCTGCGACAGCCGCGCGTCCACGCCACCAGCAACGAGCGATGGGCGAGTATATTGATCAGCCTCGGTATACCCCCCGAAAAATCATAGAGAACGTCCATCGCCTGTTCGTCAAAAAGGGCGGTAGCCTTATCGCCACCGGCAACGCGCAGGCGTTTGGCCATGTACTCGCCCAGCTGCTCGCGGTCCAGGGGCTCCAGGTGCCAACGCACCGTGATCCTCTGCGCCAGCTGTCGGAGATCGGGCCGTGCGAGCAGGCCGCGTAACTCGGGCTGGCCGACCAGCACTATGTGGATAAGCTTTTCGGTCTCGGTCTCGAGATTGGAAAGCAGGCGAAGTTGTTCGAGGACCACCGGGTCCAGGTTCTGGGCCTCGTCTACTATTATGACCGTGTTGCCGCCGTCGGCTTTCTGGTTGATGAGAAACTCGTTGAGCAGCTCGGTGAGTTCCTTCTTGCTCCTGCTGCGCGACGGCAGGCCGAGCTCAGCGTTGATCGTCTGCAACAACTCGACCGGGCTCAGCACGGGGTTGAAGATGTAGGCCCAGGCCAGGTTGCCCGCGTCGCGCAGGTCGCGCATCAGCGCCCTCACCAGCGTGGTCTTGCCCGAACCAACCTCGCCGGTAACGGCCACGAAGCCGCTGCCCTCGTCGACGCCATAGCGCATGTGTGCGAACGCCTCGGCGTGTTGTTCACCGAAGTAAATAAAGTCCGGATCCGGACTGAGCCGGAACGGCAGGTCGCGTAGGGAAAACCAGTCCTTGTACATGGGACCGCCCTCCATCATCCCCAACCGGGTGGGGCAATACAAGCTCAATCGCAATCCGTTGCCAGTGTGCCGCGCTGCGGCTAGAAAGAGGAGATGCCTGCTCGCATTCCGCTAGCCTTTTTTACAGTCTCGCTGGCCAACTTTCTCTCGTTCTTGAATTTCGCCTTCTTCTTCCTGCTGCCGGTGTGGGTTCTCGAGCAAGGCGGCGGCGAAGAAGCGGCGGGCAGGATCATAGGCGTAGCGGGCCTGGCGGGCTTGATCGTGCTGCCAGCGGTGGGCTACCTGCTCGACCGGATGGGCAGGCGGCGTTTTCTCATCCTCGGCACGGCGATGGGAGCCCTGACCTCGCTGGCCTTCATAGGAGTTGATGGCATAGGCTGGCAGATCTACGCCCTGCGCGCGATGCAGGGCGTGGCCTTCACCTGCTCGTTTACCGGCGCGCAGACCCTCGCGGTACTCTTCGCTCCGGCCTCTCGGCGGGCCGAAGCACTGGGCTGGTTCGGCATCTCCACCATACTCACCCACGCCATAAGCCCTGCCCTGGGCGAGGAAATCGTCCGCCGCTTCAGCTTTGACCACATGTTTGCCTGCGGTGCCGTGGTGGGCGTGGCCGCCTTCCTCGTCAGCTGCCTGCTGCCGCGCCCCCCCGAGCTGCACGCCCACCCCGACGACACGCCGGCCGACAGGGGCATGGCACGCCGGGCGGTGATCGCCGCCTGCCTGGCCATGCTCTGCTACGGCTTTGGATTTGGCAGCGTGCAGACCTTCGTGCCGGCCATGATCACCAGGCTCGACCTCGGTCGCGTCGGCGTCTTCTTCACCTGCTGGAGTATATCGGCCGTGGCCACGCGGATATTTCTCGGACGCGCGTCTGACCTCTTCGGCCGCCGGGCAGTGCTGATACCGGCCATGGCGACCATGAGCCTGGCCGTGGCCATGCTCGCCTTTGCCCAAGACCTCCCCATGGTGCTGGCTGCCGGCGTCGTGTTCGGCCTGGCCCAGGGCCTGCTCTACCCGACCATGAACGCCCTGGTCGTGGACTGGAGCCACCCCGAAAACATAGGCCGCACCCAGTCACTGTTCAGCGGGTCGTACAGCCTGGGGATCTCGGCCTGCTCGTTCCTCTTCGGAACCATAGTCGAAAACCACGGTTACGCAGCCATGTACATGGTGTCGCTGGCCGTTACCGGCATAGGCCTGCTGTTTTTCGTCCTCAGGGGACCGTCCGACCGCGCCCCGGCCTGGCCGGGAGCTCAGGCCGATATTTCGTCCGACGAGAAGTAGTCCTCGGCGTCACCGGTAACCACCGGAAGGTCGAGTATTTTGCCCTCTCGCTGCACGCGCAGGCAGACGGTGTCACCCGGCTTGTGCATCCACAACAGGTGGTAGAGATCCGCGCGATCCTCGAGCTCGGTGTCGTCAAGCGCCAGCATCACGTCGCCGGCGTGCAGGCCCGCGCGCTCACCCGGACTCTCGGGCATTATACCCGCCAACACCGTCTGCCCGGGCAGCGAGTAGCAGAACATTCCTATCCAGGCCCGCGCCGGGCGCGAGACCCTGCGCCCGCTGGCCAGCAACTCCTCGCTGTGGTCGTAAAAATTCTCGGCCGGTATCGCCAACGACTGCCGGCCGACTATGCCCAGGTTGAGCGAGACAATGCCCAGCAGCTCGCCCCTGCTGTTGGCCAGCGCGCCACCACCCTGCCCCGGACTGGCCACCGACAGGCTGAGCGCTCTTTCGAGGCGGTACTCCCAGTAGGCATCAAAGGGCTCCGCCGAGGTAACCACCCCACTGGCCGTGCGCCTTTCCATGCCCTCGGTGGCTGCCACTATAAAAACGTCGTTGCCGGGATCAACGGTGTTCGAATCACCGGGCGTTATGGCAGGAACAACCTTGTCGATGTCGACCACCGCCAGCCCGCTGCCGTAGTCGTGGGCAATAACCCGCCCTTCTACGCTGGAACCCTCGAGGTCGGTCACCTGTACGCTGTCGGCACCAACTACCACGTAGTTGGGAACCAGCACGAGGCCGGCCTCGTCGACGACCGTGCCGCTGCCCGAGCGCTTGAGCCCCAGCACTGCCACCGTGGGATGACCCGCGGGCACATTCACGTCGACGGCAACCGTACAACGGGCCACCGAGTGCAGAAGTTCCAGCGGTGCCTCCACGAGAGGAACCTATTCCCGTGCTGGCGGCGCAGCAAGCCCACTTGACCACACCGGGGTCCACACCTAACAGGTAGAGTGTGACTCTAACCCCTGCAGGACAGGCGGCGCAGGCCCCCACGTCGCTGCTGTCAGACAACGCGGGCAAGCCCTGGTCCTTCATGCTCGACCGGGCTGGGCCGGGCTGCGGGGGGCTGGCCTCCTGGGCTGGTTCGCGGCCAGCGTCGCTGTTGCTCATAGAGCCGTCGGGGCAATCACGACTGTGGAGCGAGGGCGCCTGGACCAGTCCCGACCTCGGGCCGGTTGAATCTATCGCACGCTTCGTTGAGTCCGGACAGGCCGAGGCCCTGGCCCCGGTGCCACCGGGTGTGGGTCCACTGCCGCGAACGGTTGGCTTCATAGCTTACGAGCTGGGCACTTTCATAGAGAAACGCATGCCCAGGGCTGCGCGGCCGTCGAAGCAGCCGCTTGCCGTGTTGTGCAACTACGACCGGGTGCAGGGCTGGGACCGCGCGAGCGGTAGAAGTTTTGAACTGGATTTCAGCCGGCGGCCGACCAACGCCTGCCCACCTCCCCTGCCCGTCCTCGACTGCGAAGCACGCGACGAGGACAACGACCGAAAACTCTACGCCAGCGGGTTTGCGCGCATAGCCCGTGCCATACGCGACGGCGAGATCTACCAGGCCAACCTGTCGCGTTGCATCGCGGTCCACTACGACGCCGAGCCCTGGCAACTGTACGAGAGCATGCGTCGTCACCAACCCGTGCCGCGCGGGTTCTTCATGGACTGCGGCGGGCTGCAGGTGCTGGGCAACTCGCCCGAATGCCTGCTGGCGATAGACGGCGAACGAATATCTACCTTTCCGATCAAGGGAACCCGCGCGCGCGCCGCTCAACCCGCCCTCGACCAAGCGGCTGCGGCCGAGTTGCTCGCCGACCCCAAGGAGATGGCCGAGCACCTGATGATTGTTGATCTCGAGCGCAACGACCTCGGCCGCGTGTGTGCCACGGGCAGCGTAGAAGTCACCGACTTTGCCGTCCTGCGCAGCTTTGCGACCGTGCACCACCTCGAATCCCAGGTGCGCGGCCGGCTGCGCCCGGGAACAGGGCTGGAAGAAATCCTGGGGGCGGTTTTTCCCGGCGGCTCGATAACCGGCGCGCCACGAATCCGCGCCGTAGAAATAATAGCCGAGGTGGAACAGGAAGAACGGGGCGTGTACACCGGTAGCTGTGGCAGCTTCAACGGCCCGCGTTCGGTGGACCTCAACGTCGCCATACGAACGGCCGTGGGATCCTGTGGCCAACTGCTCTATCGCAGCGGCGGTGGCGTGGTTGCCGATTCGACCATGGAAAACGAATACGAAGAAACACGCAGCAAGGCCCGCGCTTTTCTCGAAGCGCTGACACTGCGCTCGGGGTCGGCCGCCGCAGGACCTTCGCGAGCCGGAGCGCGGGCGTGAGTAAAAGGCCGAAGAACAAAGGGCCGTTCTGTTTTCTCAACGGTCGCTACCTGCCACTTGCCGAAGCCACCATCCCGGCGCTCGACCGAGGCTTTCTCTTCGGCGAGGGGCTGTTCGAAACCTGGCGCACCTACCGGGGACGACCCTTCGCCGTAAAAGAACACGTCCAGCGCATGAAACGCTCTGCCCGCACGCTGCAGATCCCCTTCGATCCCGACGAGAACTGGGAAGGGCGCACGCTGACCCTGGGCCGCAAGAACGGGATGGCCGACAGTTCCTGCGCCGTAAGGCTGACCATCACCGGCGGCACCGGGCCGGTGACCCTGGTGCCGGGGCCACGCCGGAAACCAACCCGGCTGATACTGTTCAGGCCCTTGGAGCCGGGCCTGACCGAGGCCCGCGAGAACGGCGTCGCCGTTCACCTGATGGACTTCGGCGACGGCGTCAACCCTGCCGTGCGAAACCTCAAGGCGCCTTCAAACTACCTCACTGCCGTGCTCGGCAGAACCGAGGCTCGCAAGCGCAACTGCTTTGAGTCTCTGTACCGGCTCGAAGACGGCACCGTGCTCGAGGGCACGACAAGCAACGTGTTCGCGGTGATGGCCGGACAACTGGTCACCACCCCGGTAGCCGACGGGGTGCTGCCGGGCATAACCCGCGCGCTGGCGCTACGGCTCGGCCGCAGGATAGCCCCCGTTGTCGAACGCCCGCTCACCGTCAAAGACCTCGCTGCGGCCGACGAGATTTTTATAACCTCGTCGTCCATCGAGGTGGTGCCCGTCACCCGCGCGGGACGGCAGCGCGTAGGCAACGGCAAAGTGGGAGAACTTACCCGCGAGTTACAGAAACTCTACCGGGCCTACGTGTCACGAGCGCTAGGCCTGCCGGTGGACGAGCTCGGCGAGTAAGCGCCTGGGCTTCCGGGCAGCCATACGGTTCAGGAGAACACGTACAAGCCAACGATGCCGGTGAGCGCGTAAGCCACCGTGCCCAGCAGCGCCGCCCACATGATAGTCAGGCGGGTGCCCGACTGGCCAGTGGTTTCCCAGGTCCACACGCCCAGCGCCAGCGGACCCGACAAGGCCAGCATGGCCCAGGGCATGGCCATGCGCAGGGGATCACCGGCGAGCTCGAGGGGCGACACCATGCCCCACTCTATGGTGTAGGCCAGCACCGAAAACGCGACGATGCGCAAGGCACGGCCGCGACCCCGGCCACCCGACATGGGAATGATCTGTGGAGTTTCGCCTGCCATATTGTCAGTCTGCCGACCAGCCCCCGGCGCGTTCGCGGGCCTCGCCGTCGGCCTCGAGCAGGGGTTCGATCTTGTCGCAGGCAACCGGCTGGTGCCCAGCCATGACGTCGCCGATGAGCGCCGCGATGTCGAGAAACGCGATGTCGTCGGCGAGAAAACGCGCCACCGCCACCTCGTTGGCAGCGTTGACGACCGCCGGCATGCTGCCCCCCAGCGCCAGCGCCCGCCACGCGAGATCGAGACAGGGAAACGCCTTTGTGTCGGGCGCTTCGAAGCTGAGCGTGCCCGCGCGGGCGAGGTCAAGACGCGGCAGGTAGTCGAGATCGAGAAGGTCGGGCCATGAAAGCGCGCAGGCCACCGGTATGCTCATGTCGGGAATGGCCATCAACGCCACCACCGAACCGTCCACGTACTCGACCATGGAGTGGACGATGCTCTGCGGATGAACCACTACCTCTATGGTCGACGGGTCGACGTCGAACAGCCAGCGCGCCTCAATTATTTCGAGGCCCTTGTTCATCATCGTGGCCGAGTCGATGCTGATCTTGTCACCCATGTCCCAGTTGGGGTGGTCCAGGGCCTGCTCGCGGGTGACCCGGGCCAACTTCTCGCGCGGCAGGCCACGAAACGGGCCCCCCGACGCGGTGAGCACCAGTCGCCTCACGTCCTGCCGCCTGTGCCCCTGCAGGGCGAGAAAAATCGCGTTGTGCTCGCTGTCCACCGGCAGTACCCGGGCGCCCGAAGCCGCGGCCCTGCGACAGAGCAGCTCGCCGGCAACGACCATTACTTCCTTGTTGGCCAGGGCAACGGTGCAGCCCTTGTCCACGGCCGCGAGCGTGGGCTCCAGCCCCACCGCCCCCACCAGCGCCGACAGCAGCACGTCGGTGTCCGGCGCGGTAGCCACCTCCACCAGGCCAGCAGCCCCGTGCGTGACGCGGGTGGAGGTGCCCTTGAGCTGCTCGGCCAACTCGCGAGCGTCGTCGACGTCGGCCACCGACACCAGCGACGGGCGAAATTGCTCCACCTGGGCCTTGACTTCGGCCACGCGTCGCCCGGCGGCCAGGGCCGTCACCTCGAAACGGTCTGGAAAGCGCGCTATCAGTGCAAGCGCAGTAGTGCCTATGGAGCCGGTAGACCCCAGTATCGACACGCGTTTTTTTTCGACGGCAGCCACGAGAACGGTTACCAGTCATGGCCGTGACGGCCGACAAAAGCACCCCGGGGCAGGCATCCCGGCGATGTTGCCGCCGGGCCTGCTGCTGTTGGCAGCGCTGGCCGTGATGCCAGCGCTCGTGCCGGCAGACGCTGGCGCCCAGGCGGAAGTGCTCGAGCAGGAAGAGCCGCTGGCCAGGCCCGCGCGCGCCAGCAGGTTGCCCGCCGTGGTGGTGTACGCGGCCGAGCAGGTGGGCGGTGCGGCGGATGGAACTGTGGCTGGAAGTGGCACCGGCTTTGCCACGAGCATCGCCGCGTCAAGCGCTTGGTCGGGCTACCACAGCGTGGCCGAGTTGCTCGAGCAGGCGGTCGGCGTGCAGGTGCGTCGCTTCGGCGGCCGCGATGATTTTGCCACCCTGTCGGTACGCGGCTCAACGGCTGCCCAGGTGCGCGTGCTGATCGACGGCGTGCCGATGACGCGCGCGGGCGACGCGGTGGTCGATCTTTCGAGCCTGCCGCTGGACGGCATCGAACGAATCGAGGTCTACCGCGGCTCGGTTCCTGTGGGCATGTCCGCCGCCGGCGCGGCGAGCGTAGTCAACCTGGTGACCCGCCGCCGCGTCAAGCCGGGCCTCGCCACCTCGTTGTCGGTCGGCTCCTTTGACACCTGGCGCGTGGCCCTGGACGCTGATCGACCGCTGGCCGACGGACAACTCGACGCGTCGCTTTCTTTTCGTTCCACGCACGGCGACTTCGAGTTCCCCAGCGACAACGGCACGCCACTCAATCCACTCGACGATGGCGTCGAGCGACGGCGTAACAACGACAGCCGCGCCCTGTCGTTACGCACGCGCTGGCGACAGGAGCTCGGCCAGCGGCGTGGGCTGGAGGTCTCGGCCAGCGCCTACCACTCCGAACATGGGCTGCCCGGACTACCTCCTTTCGGGTCTTTGAAGGCCTGGCGGCGAAGCTCGCGCGGCACTGCCGGCGTCACCCTGGACCAGGACAACGGCAGCCTGGCACTGGACCTGCTGCTGGAGGACAACACCCTCGCCGACCCCCGCGCGCCCGGCGAACCCGGGCTGGGACTCGGCTACTCGAAGGGTGATGACCGCAGCTGGCGCGTGGGCCTTCGCGGCAACCACCGCTTCGCTTTCGGAGCGCACCTTGCCGAGCTGTCCTTCGAAGGCGCCTTCGAGGACTTCAGCGAACGCCGCGCGATAAGTTCCGGAACCCTGCGCTCTACTGCCCAGCGCAGTTCGCTGGCGCTCGCGGTAGGCGATGAACTGCTGATCGAGAACGCCGGCCTGCTACTCGCGCCGCAGCTGCGCTTCGAATCGCTGTGGAACGATTTTGCCTCTTCTGCTGGCGGGACGTCAAAACGCGCGCGCTCGCTCGACCCGGGCCTGGGCCTGTCGTGGAACGCGACACCGACGCTGCTGCTGAAGGGCAACATCGGCAGCTACTTTCGTGCGCCCGACTTCTCCGAGCTGTTCGGCAACACCGGCTTCTCGCTGGCCAGCCCCGGCCTCGAACCAGAGAGCGGCCTGAACCGCGACCTCGGCTTCAGCTGGCAGCGCGCCTGGCATAGGGCCCGACCGGGTGGCCAAAGCTCGGCGCGGCTGGAGTACGCCTGGTTCAACAACGACTCGGACGACCGTATCGTCTTCATCCAGACCGGCACGCGCCAGATAAGGGCCATCAACATCGGCTCGGCGCGCGTACGCGGCCACGAATTGTCGGCGACAGCCAAGCTGGGGCGCACCCCTTTCACGGGCCAAGCGGGCGGCAGCCTGCTGCTCGAAGCCAATTTTACCAGCCAGGATGCGCGCAACCTGTCGGGCCAGCCCTCGGAGTCGGGCCGCCGCCTGCCGGGCATCCCCGACCGAGAGCTCTTTGGACGCGCGACGTGGCAGCGCGGCCCGGCATCGATAGCCTGGCACTACCAGTACCGTGACACTGTTTACTACGACAAGGCCAACGTCTTTTCGTCGGGCTCCTCGGCTCGGCACGGACTCGAGTTGGCTTGGCGCGCGAGCGACGACTGGAAATTTACGCTGCAACTGGACAACCTGTCCGACGAACAAACGCCCGACGTGTTCGGGTTTCCGGTTCCCGGGCGAGCCCTGTTCCTGGGCCTGTCCACCAGCCGCGATAATGAGAACTGAACGCACTTCCAGCCTGGTAACCACTGCACTACTGCTCGTGCTGTCGCTGCCTTCCTCGAGCATCGCCCTGTGCGGTGACGCAGACGGCGACGGCTACGCTCGCGCGGGCGATGCGCTGTGGGCGCTGCAGGCGGCGGTGGGACTGGCGCTACCATGTCCCACTTCGTCGGACTGCGGCCGCCTCCAGCGTGCCGATATAAACAGGAGCGGAAACATAGAGGCGTCCGACGCGCTGGCGACGCTGCAGGCCGCCGTGGGTCTTCACGCCACGCTGGACTGCGCGGGTGCCCTGCAGAAGCGCGCGCTGGTGGCCACCGCCGGCTGCGATTTTATCTCGGGCGGGGTGGGCGAAATCGATCTCGCCACGCGCAGCCTCGTGCGCCACCTGCCCGGCCTTCTATCGGGCGACAGCGTGTTGCGCGAGCAGGACGGCCGCGTATTTGCCCTGAACCGCTTCGCGGCCAACAACGTGCAGGAGCTCGACCCGGCCGCCGAGCTCGCCACCCTGTGGCAGTGCAGCACCGGCCCCGCCAACCCCCACGACCTGGTCATCGACGCGCGGGGCCTGGCCTGGATCAGCCGCTACGACTCAGCGCTGTTGTTGCTCGCCGACCCCGATGCCGGGCCCACCTGCGCCGACTTCCTGGTGGACGAAATCGACCTGTCGGCCTGGGCCGACGCCGACGGCATACCGGAAATGGACCAGCTGCTGCTACGCGGCGACCGCTTGCTGGTACTGCTGCAGCTACTCGACCGCAACGACATTTTCCGCCCCTCCGGACCGGGCCGGGTGCTGGCCATAGACACGGTGAGCCGCGCGGTGGTTGCCTCCACTGACCTGGCAATCAGCAATCCTTTCGCCGAAACCAAGGGCCTGCTGCTGCGGCCCGGCAGCGGGGAGCTGCTGGTGGGTGGGCCCGGGCTGCTGTTCAGCGACCTCGACGACGGCGGCATACAGGCGCTGGACCCCGACAGCCTGGCTGACCACGGGTTGCTCATTACGGGCAACGAGCTGGGAGGCGACCTCGTCGACTTTGTCATGGCGGGGCGTGACCGCGGCTTTGCCCTGGTGGCAGACGCGGCCTTCACCGTGTCGCTGGTGGAGTTCGACCTCGCGCTGGGCAAAGTGAACAGCCTGCTGTTCGCAAGCGCCACGCTGCTGTCGGACCTCGAACTGGCCGACGATGGCAGCCTGTGGCTGGCCGACCACGACTGTGGCGGCGACGGCCCGCCCGCCCCGGGGCTGCTGGCCTTTTCTGCGTTTACCGGCCAGCCGCTGCTCAACGGCCCCCTGGCCACCGGCCTGCCACCCTTCAACCTGCTGCCGCTGAACTGACCCCGAAAAGGGGAGGTGGATTTCAATGGCGAGCCGGGCTACGAAGCCAACCGGAAGGGGCGCGGGCCGCAGGAGAAAAATACGACACATGAAACTCTTCTCTTATGAACTCAAAGGCGACACTGCCCACGTGAGCTTCGACTCGGGGTCGATGAACACCCTGTCACGCGCGGCCATTGCCGAGCTCGGCCAACTGGTCGAAGAACTCGAACAGCTGCACGCCGACACGCCGCTCGCGGGGGTCATACTCAAGGGCAACCGCTACGGACTGGGCGCGGGCGCCGATATCGGCGAGCTCAAAAACAGCAGCCGTGAACAACTCGAGGAGCTCATCGACGCC
>DBZX01000007.1:8843-13455 GCA_002311335.1 bacterium UBP10_UBA1149 | reverse complement strand
GCGCTCATCGACGGCTACGCGCTCGGAGGCATCTACGAACTCGCGCTGGCCTGCGATGGCATCGTCGCCACGGGGAAGTCAACGCTGGGATTCCCCGAAATCAAACTCAACATCTTCCCCGGGCTGGGCGGCACGCAGCGCATGCCCCGGCGCAGCGGACTCATCAACGCAACCGACCCGGTCGCGGGCGCGGCCGGTTTCACCGCGGTGCTGCAGGGGGGCAACTTCAAGGCACCCGCCGCCGCGGCCATCAACATGATCGACGCCCTGGTCCCCGAGGGCGAAGACGCCGACAGCTTTGCCGAAAAGTTCCTGCGCGAAATCCTGCCCACGCTCGACCGCAGCCTGCCGGCCGACCTGGCCGACGCCGAATCGCTGAGGGAACTCGTGCTGCCCACAGTGCAGCGCGCCACCGGCGGCCGCAGCGACCCGCGCGCGCCTTACGTGGCGCTGGACGTGATGATAAAAGGTGCTTCGCTGCCGCTGCGCGAGGCCAACCGCCTTGAACGCGACGCATTCATCGAGGTGGCGAGCTCGGCACAGGGCAAGGCCGGCATGAGGTTCTTCTTCACCCAGCAGGCGGTGCAGAAACTCCCGCGCGACTTCGCCACCGCGGCAAAGATCACCCGCGTGGGCGTAGACGGTGCCGACGGCTTCATGGGCAACGCCATCGCCTGGCTGGCCCTGGAGGCCGGCTATGAAGTGGTGGCCCACGTACCCCTGCCCGAGTTCGCCGACTCGGTGTCGGACAAGCTGCGCGCCAAGTACGCGCGCCTGGTCAAGAAGGGCCGCCTCGACGAAAAGCAGGTGGAAGAAAAAATCGCCTCGGTGACGGTGGCCACGTCGGTGGCGCAGCTGGCCGACTGCGACCTCGTGGTCGAGGCGCGCATGGAAAACCGCGAGGTGAAAGCCGAGTTCTACCGTGAACTGGGAGCGGTCATGAAAGCGGGCGCGGTGGTAGCCTCGAACTCGAGCTCGATGGGCCCGGGCATGCTCAGCGAATTTTTTACCGAGGGCGGCGGCGACGCTTCGTGTTTTATAAACCTGCACTTCTTCAGCCCCGCCGAGAACCCGCGCATGCAACTCGTCGAGCTGGTGCGCTCCGCCGCGAGCAGCGATGAGTCGGTGGCCACCGCGCACTCGTTCGTGAAAAAGATAGGCAAGACCCCGGTCGTGCTTGGCGACGGCAGCGCCGGCTTCCTGGTCAACGCGGGGCTTGCCGCCTACATGCTGGCCGCTGAGCAGATCTACCACGAGGGAACGCCCGCGGCCGACATAGACGCGGCGATGAAGGCGTCGGTGTTTCCCATGGGCCCCTTCGAGCTCGGCGACATGGCCGGCGTGGACGTCACCGCCGGCATGATGGACACCATAGCCGAGCAGGAAGGCGGCGTAGGCCAGCCGCTGGTGTGGGCGCTCAGGGACGCCGGTCGCAACGGCGTCAAGGTTGGCGCCGGCTTCTACAATTACAGCAACGGCGCGGCCACCGGCGAGTGGGAAGGGCTTGCCGCGCTCGTACCCGGCCGCGGCGACCGCGTAGCCGTGGCAGACGAGATCGTGGAACGCTGCATGAAAGCCCTGCACGCCAAGGTGCTTGGGCTGGTCGGCGCCGGGGTGGCCCCCGACGAGGAGCAGGCCGACCTCTGCTTCGTACTGGGCCTGGGCTTCGCCATGCACCTGGGCGGGCCACTGTTCTATGGTGAACAGGAGGGCTGGAACTGAACCTCGACTCTCCCTCAGCCGCCACCAACCTGGCCGTAGCCGGGGCCGTACTGTTCTTGCTCACCGCGTGGGCGGGGCGGCTGGACTTGATGGAACCCGACGAGGGGCGCCACGCCGAAATCGCCCGCGAGATGGTGGCCACGGGCCACCTGCTCACACCTCGCCTGCACGGAAAGCCTTATTACCACAAGCCCCCGGCCTTCCACTGGCTGGTCGCGGCCTCGCTCGCCACCTTCGGCCCGGGCGCGATGGCGGCGCGGCTGCCGTCGCTGCTGGCAGCCCTGTGGACGGTGCTGATCACGGCCTGGTGGGCGTCGCGCGCCTGGGGTCCCGCCACCGGCCGCCTGGCGGCACTGCTGCTCTCGAGCACCGTGCTGTTGATGGCCATGGCGCGCTGGACCGTGGCCGACATGCTGTTCACGGCCTCGCTCAGTACCGCCTTTGCCTGCCTCGGTTGCTGGCTGCTCGACCCCGGACGCCGCCCGCGCACTCCCTGGCCCTTCTACTTGATGGTGGGAGTCGCGACACTGGTCAAGGGACCAGCTGCGATCGTGCTCGGTGGTGGGCTGGCGCTGGCCTGCGTAGCGCTGTTCGGTGGAACAACCACGCTGCGACGCCTGCGACCCGTAAGAGGCGGCCTGCTGGTACTGGCCGTGGCCACCCCCTGGTACCTGGCCGCGTGGCTGGCCGAGCCCGAGTACATAGAGACCTTCCTGTTCACCCACAACCTGGGTCGCTACGCGGTCGCGGGCGCCGTCGGCCACCAGCAGCCCTGGACCTACTACCTGCTGGCCCTGCCACTCGCCCTGCTACCATGGATTTTCTACCTGCCCGACGCACTGGCCGGGCAAGTGCTTGCGCGTGGAAGAAAAAAGGCCGCCGTCTTCGCGGGCCTGTGGGCTGCCGTGGTGGTCGGTTTTTTTCTCCCCGCCAGCACCAGGCTGGTCACTTACATGCTGCCGGCTTTTCCTCCCCTGGCCGCCCTGACGGCTGCCTGGCTGGTCGACCGTGCCCGCGCCAACCAGGGTCTGCCGCGCCGGATCGCCGTCATGCAGATGACCTGGACGGGGATAACCTGCCTGCTGGCCTGCACTGCCGCGATATACCTGGCCTGGAGCGGAGAAGTCTCGATAACCCGCTGCCTGGCCCTGGGCCTGGGTCCACTGGCGACCCTGCCGCTGGCCCGGCGAGGCCTGCGCGACCGCGATTCGCAGGCGACCGTGCTCGCGGGTGTGCTCAGTTCGGCCGTTCTCGTGACCACCGCGTGGGGACTTACCGCAGAATTTATAAACAGCCAGCGCAGCCTGCGGCCCGCCGCTCTGCAACTGCTGGCCTCTGCGCCAGCCGAGCGCGAACTGCTGGCCTACAAAGCCTCCGGACACTCACTGGCCTTCTACTCAAAGCGGCTCCTGACCCGTGACGACAACCTGCAGTCTGTACTGGACAAGCTCGCACAAAAACCCGCCCCCTTGCTTCTCACCAAGTCTAAGTACCTGCCTGAACTGGGAAAACTCCCACCTCGTATCGAGATCGCGTGGACCGGAGCGAGGGGCAAAGTGCTGCTGGCGGAGAAGGGAGGGAGTCGAACCCTCCATCGACCGTAAAGGCCGACATCACGGTTTTGAAGACCGGCCGGGCCACCGGGCCCGATCCCTCTCCCCACGCTGACCGGGCTCCGTTACTAGCGTCGGCCCTCCCCCCGGGCAAGCCAACCCCGATGAGCCGACAAAAAAAAATCCGCGGCCGTTGCATTAGAAGTCGGGTCGCGGCTATAAGAGCCGGACCCGGCGCGGCCCACTTAAGGGCCGGCCATGATCAGGGGGACACTGATGAGGGCACTTGTTCGTAGCATAGCGATCGTNNGCAATTGTTCGTAGCATAGCGATCGTCGCGGCGATCGCAGTTTTATCACCTGTTAACGCAGACGCCAGCTTTAAATACGGCGACCTGGACATCTCCGGGCACCTGCGTTCGACCAACCTCGTGAGGCACCAGGATTACGACAACCTGGCCTTCATCATGCAGCGCAACTCGGTCAAGCTCCGGCTTGAGTGGAAGTGGCTGCAACGCGGTAAGGCCTTTGGCCGCTACAACGTCCCGTGGCTAAAAAGGTCCGACGTTTTCGGCCTGTTCCGGGGTGTCTACGACAGTACCTACGACACCACGCCGGGCATGCTCGAGCGCAAGGATTTCCAGGGCGACTACCTCGACGGCAGTTCGTCCGGTGCCAATGCGTGGAGACTCGCACGACTGGAAACCATCAGTGAAGACGTCCGCGACGAGCTCAAGTTCAACGCGAGGTTTCGCGAGCTCTACATCGACCTCTACTTCAAGCACATCCCTCTCACGATGCGCATTGGTAAACAGCAGATCGTGTGGGGCGAGACCGACGGCTTCCGCATGGCTGACCGCGCCAACGCGATCGACCTGAGCTGGCACTTCTTCCAGGAGTTCCCGCCGCCGGGCTACGGCTTTGACGAACTGCGCATTCCCCACTTCATGGTCAAGGGACTGTGGGACTTCAGGCAGCTGGGCAACCTCTCGCAGCCTTTCCTCGAGTTCTACTGGAACCCCGGCGACTGGGAGCCCGGCAAGATATCCTTCCTGCCCAGGCCTTGGGGCGTGAAACTGCTCGACCCGATGGTCAACGCCGCCGGTACCGGCGCGCTGCAGTCGGCGTCGCTCTGCCCCAACGACGCCACGCCGGGTGACCCCACCCGCCGCTGCGTCGGCTTGCTCAACGGCACCGAGCTGTTCCAGCAAGGCAACTACAGCAAGAACCCGCTGGAGAACAGCCAGTTCGGCATACGTTTTCACTTCATCACCCGCAACGGTATGGAGTGGACGGTCAACTACCTGTACCAGCGCTGGAAGCCCGACGGGTCGCCCA
>DBZX01000007.1:6936-8818 GCA_002311335.1 bacterium UBP10_UBA1149 | reverse complement strand
GTCGCCCACCGCGCTGGTGCGTGGACTGCCCAAGGACGGCCGTACCTTTGTGGGCACGGGCGTGAGCGGTGCTGATTCGGCCGGCACCATCCCCAACGAGACCTACTGCGCCAACGTCACCATGGACCCGAACAACCCGTTCACCCAGTTGATTGCGCCCTACGCCACCGGCGAAGCCTGCCTGGAATACTTCGCCCCTTACGTACACAGCGTGGCGGTGTCGATGAACTACTTCGAGGCCAAGTACACGCAGACGGTGTGGAGGTTCGAGACCCTGATCGACTTCAACCTGCCCTTCTACGACGGTGACAAGCAGACCGCACTGCTCGATCGCTCGCCCAACGGGCCCACCTTGATTCCCGGCATCAGCGACAAGCACATGTGGAAGGGCGTGATAGCGTTTGACCGGCCCACCTGGATACGGTCGCTCAACAAGAAGACCACCTTCTTCATCACCGGCCAGGTGTTCTTTATGTACCTTATCAACCACGAGCGGCGGCGCTGCGCGATCAACGATCAGCCCCGCTACCTGCCCGACGGATCGCCCAACCCGGCCTTCGTGGGATACACCTCGGGGATAGAAGAAAACTGCGGAAGCGACACCGAGTTGCTGCTGCAAGGCGAGCAGGTGGGGCTGGTAGGCCCGCTGGATCTTCCCAAGCTCTCGGCACCCGCGGGCAAGGGGCGTGACACGATCCGGCAGTGGGAAGTCCTGGGCACCCTGGCCATCCTCGGCTTCTACAAGGGCGGATCCTTAGTGCCCGCGATCATCTACCTGGTAGACCCGGTGAACAGCTTCGCCCAGGAAGTAGCCCTTGGAATTGACTGGTTCGTGAGGCCCAACCTGGCCATAAACTGGACCACCAAGTTCATCTGGGCCGGCGCCCCGTGGGACCCCTACAACGGGCGAACCAAGGACACCGACGTGGACCGCGGCGAGCTCTTTGAGCCCTGGTTTCTGGCCGGCGGCAGTCGTGGCCGTGGCGAGTCGGGAGTACAGATAACCTGGCAGTTCTAAGCGCAGGTAGATAAAGAACCAGGGGGCTACCGGAAACGGTAGCCCCCTTTTTTTATGCTGCGCTTGTCAGTCGGCGGGCGGGCTGCTTGCCCGCCGATCTGCCGAATCTAGTCGAACTTGCAGCAGATCGCCATGGCCCGCGTGCGTTCTTCTACCGGGCACTCACTGCCGCCCGTCTGCATGCAGGTGTAGAACGCGCCGCGAGTCGAGCCTGGATGCTCGGCCAGGGTCTGTATGTAGCCCATCGCCGAAGTCTGGCAGCTTCCGTCCGCCTCGGGGCGCTCCTCGGGATAACAGCCACCACCGGTAAGGAACTCGCCGTCGGCACATTTTACCCGCGAGGCCTTGAGCGCATTGCGCCCCTCTCCCGATGCCTCGGGCGCTACCACCTTGCGACAGCCGGGCTCGGCCTGGGCAGGCAGCACGAGCAAAGTGCCCGTGACAAGCACGGCCGCGACAATGCAGGCGGCCAGTGCCGTGCTTCGCCGCGGGGCGGCAGCCGAACTTCGCCGACGACTCGTTGCGCTCATAGCAGCTTCAGTACGATTCGATCCAGAACAATCCATGGGTAACTTTTTCCTCCAGCCGGTAGTTAACTCCATCGCGAAAGCGCCGGTGCATCCCCGCGCGGGTATGGTCTACCTGGGTCCCACAGGGTAGCGCGTCGGCCGCCTGCGAGCCAGCCCATGATGAGCAGCGCCGAAACGGCCTCGCGGTAATCGACAAGGCCCCGGATAGCCCCTGCCAGCCCGCTCACCCCCGGACGGGGGGGAGCCCAGGCGAGGCTATGCAACATTAAGGTCGAAAGACTTCGTATTTCCCTTGACAGATAGGCCACTGTCGAACTAGCATCCGCTTAAGGCC
>DBZX01000007.1:0-6880 GCA_002311335.1 bacterium UBP10_UBA1149 | reverse complement strand
CGCCGGTACGCAGCTGACTGCAGGGCGCTTGGTCAACAAAGGAGATACAGGATGAAAAAGTTTACTACCACGACGGCGCTGGTCGCCATTTCGGCTTTATTTCTACTTGCGGGAGCCCAGCAGGCCGACGCCGCGCTGAGTAAGGCCGACCAGGGCTGCCGCCAAACGATAGCCAAGGGATTCGGCAAACTGGCGGCCACGGCCAACAAGACCATAGCCGGCTGCCACAAGAGCCGTAACAAGGGTAAGATCGGCTTCATGACCGACTGCAACGACCTCGTCGCGGCCGACGTCAAGGGCAAGGTGGCAAAGGCAGCGGCCAAGCTCACGGCCGGCGTTGCCAAGAAGTGTCTCGAGAGCGGTGACAAGGCTATAAGTGGAGACTTCGTAGAAAGTTACCTGTCCTGCCCCGAGCCCTGCGGCACCGACCTCGCTCTGTCCAACCCCCTTGCAGATATTACCGACCTGGGCTCCTGCCTCGCCTGCCTGGGCGGCGACGTTTCGGAAGGCTATAACACCCAAGTCCTGGGCAGCCCCGACCCGCTTAATTTTTCCTCCCCAAGCGACTCCGGCTGCGCATCTGCTGTAGCCAAGGGTTACGGCAAGCTTGTGGCCACCATGGTAAAAGACCGCACCGGTTGCCAGAAAGGTGCCGACAAGATCGGCGACGGCGACACGACTACCTGCTCGACCAGCGACGCCAAGGGCAAGATAGCCAAGGCGCTGGCCAAGGCTGTGGCCGGCCTCGACAAGAAATGCCCGGCCGCCGACCTGCTGAACGTAGCTTCCTGCGCCACCGACTCGCTGGCCAACCTCAAAACCTGCCTCGAGAGCGAGTCCAACGCTATGGGCGATGAACTCTTTGCGGCTTCTTACGCTCTTGCTGCTACCATCTGCCCCACCGGCGTTGACACTACCTTGCTCGCCGGCGTAGCGCCGGACGGCACCATAGGCCGCAGCTCGCTCAAGACCGGCTGGACCGGCGTGGGCCACTCGGCTGATCTTCCGCACGGCTACAAGACCAGGATCAACGTTGATTGCGGAGTGGGCGCCAGCCCGCCCTGCGGGGACTGCACCGTCACCGGCGCCAAGAGAACGGGCGATGCCGCCTACAACCTGCGCTGCCGCGCCGACCGAAAGCAGGTCTGCACGATAACCACCGGACAATGCGCCGACGACTCCCTCATCTCCTGCTCGAACGGGTTCGGGTTAGACGTGGCGTGTCCGGGTTCGGGCTTCTGCGACGCTATCGATCCGGCCTGCCCGGGCGTGGGAAACTGCGACGTAATACTCAGCCCCCCCTTGCCGCTCTCGGCCGGCAGCGTGCCGGTCTGCGTGGTCAGCAGGCTAGCCAGCGATTACAGCGGCACGGTGAACAACGAATCAGGATCTGCCAACATATCGATCACGCTTCGCAGCAGCGTGTTCACCGGTATTACCGTCACCCAACCCTGCCCCATCTGCGTGGGCGACGTGACCTTTGACGACGGCGTGAAGGACGGCACCTGCTCGGGTGGACCAGGCGACGGCCTGAGCTGCGACGCCCACGGTGAAGACGCAACCTTCGGAGTGGTCAGCATCGACTGCCCGCCTGACCCGCTTGCCGACATAACGGGCCAGGGACTGATCATAAACCTGGAGGCTACCACGGGCGCCGCAACCATGAACTACGAGAACACCTGCGAAGCACCGCTCAACGCGTACCAGTGCGCCTGCGGGGTGTGCTCGGGTGACGGCACATTCCCCTGCCGCAACAACACAGAGTGCAGCGATGCAGCGTTGGGAACCTGCACATCGTTCGGCCAGGGCACGGCGCGCAAGCCCAACGGCTGCGCCGATTCCCTGTGCTCACCCGATCCGGCTAACCCCGGCATGGGCATCTGCCTGGCGGGCCCCTCGGTGACCAACTGCGACGGCGCGCTCAAGGCTAACGGCGACGGCTACATTGGTTGCTCGACCGACTTTGACTGCTCCTCCTTGGACCCGGTGTGCCCTGACGGCGATTGCGGCAACTGCACGTTGACCGAAGACCGCAGCTGTTTCCTCGATCCCATCGTGCTCAACGGCGAAGCCGACCCCGACAACGCGCTGCTGGCTACCACCTTCTGCGTGCCACCGGCCTCGTCGGTCTCGGTAAACAACGCAAGCGGCCTGCCCGGTGCCGGCCGCGTGCTCCTGGACTCACTCCCTGAGCGTACCTACGACTGAGGGAGCAGGGAGCCCTTGACCAACCCCTCGGCGCCGCGCGGTGCCGGGGGGTTTTTTTGTACACCTCCCCCCCTGTCGGGTGGGTACAATAGAGACCATTGCACGATTTGTAGAGATAGCTCCCGGCTGCTTGGCTTTTTGCCTTGACAACCTCGTGGCTATTCTTCTACTTTAGGTACACTCGGGCTGGCTATGGGCCCGACAAAGCAGGGCTGCTCTGTGCGAGCTCGCACCCGCAAAAGGAGAATCAATAATGAAGGGTATTTTTTCGAAGGTGTTGTATGTGGCGCTGACCGCCGTTGTAGCGACCGGGCTGGCCTCGACGGCTTACGCCGCGCAGGTAACCAAAACCGAGCTCAAGTGTGCCAGCAGCCTGGGCAAGGCCATGACCAAGGTGTCAAAAACGGCTTTCAAGGGCATAGCAAAGTGCCGCGACGCCGACATCAGCGGTAAATCGATCGGTGCCTGCCCCGACGCCAAGACCGCGGGCAAGATCACCAAGGCTATCGCCAAGGCCGCCAGCAGCGGTGAAAAAAGCTGCGGCAGCACCTGCAGTGTTTCGGGCACGCCCTGCGTTTCCGACAGCACTTGCCCTCCCCTGGGTAACACCCACGAGCTCTGCAAGGGCGGCGGCAAGGTCTTCGCCCAGACTGCGCTCAACTACCCCGGTCCGTTCTGCGAATCGGAACTCGGCCACGCCATAGACACGGGCACAGACATGGGCCAGTGCGTGGGCGACCTGACCAGTGGCGTATCTGACGCCATGGTAAGCCTGGTGTACGGCAGCATCGATAACAGCGCTAGCCTCGACAAGGACACCTCCAAGTGCCTCGGGACCATTGCCAAGAGCGCGGCCAAGCTCATGGGCACCATAGCCAAGGGCATCGTCAAGTGCCGCGGGGACATACTCAGCGAAAAGCTGGTGGGCGTTCCTTCCGACTGCACCAGCATCGATACCAAGCTGGTGGACAAGACCGCCAAGGCGGTGAGCAAGCTCGAGTCGGGAATCGCCAAGAAATGCACCGACGCGCAAATACTCAGCCTCGACCTCTGCGGATCCGGCGTTGGCGCCACACTGAACCTGGCCGACGCGCAGGCCTGCATAACAGCGGCGGTAAAGGAGATCACCGATTCAGCCGAACAGGCCTCGGATCGCAGCTACTCATCGCGTAGTTTCGTCGAGGCGGCTTACCCGCCCGCGGCCAGCTGCGGAGACAACATCGTTAACCAGATCCGCCACGACTTCCTCCAGATCGGCGAAGAATGCGACGGCAGCGACGACAGCGCCTGCCCCGGCGAATGCATGCCCCCCGGTGACGTGTTTGCCTGCACCTGCGGAGACATCGCGCGCTCGCGGACCTTTACCAACGGATTCACGGCCGACCTCGACAGCGGCTGGAACGGCAGCTCCCATAACGGCGGCACGTCGAACGACGCCGGTTACATGCTCCGCCGCATCAACTGCGACTGCGACGCGCTCACCGAGTGCACCTGCACGGGCACCAGCGTTGACTCCCTCTGCGATGTAGAGGGCTACCAGAAGCCGGTCTGCTCCTACGACCCCAACGGCTCAGAAAACTGCGACCAGAAGAACACGGTCAACCAGAATAACATCAACGAGGATGCCGACTGCAGGGTCTGCGACGCCTTCACGTCCAACGTTGGCAGCTTCTGCCAGAACGACGGTGACTGCGACTCGCAGTGCTACGACGGCCTCGGTGCGGCGACCGGCCTCTGCGACCGTCAGAGCGATTGTGGCGCGGGCGAAACCTGCCGTGGCCAGTGCGACCTGACGCCTTACTGCGTCAAGATCCACAACGGCGACCCCCTGCCTATTTCGCGCGGCGGCTCCACCCCGGTGTGTGTACGCAGCGAGTTCAGGGCAGATGTCAGTGGCACGTCTGACCTTTCGAATGGCTCGAGCGAGAGTTTTGTAAGCCTGTTCAGTAAGGTGCACATCGCTGGCGGCGGTTTCGGCCAGGGTACACAAAAACCCTGCCCGACCTGCGGCGGCTTCTGCGATAGTGGCGCCCGCCAGTACCTTCCCTGCGAGGGCAGCTGCAGCGTGACCACAGCCACCAGTTGCCGCTTTGACACCGACTGCCCGGGCGGCGAGAGCTGCACATCGGCCACCAACGACTGCGGCGCCGGCGTCACCTGCAACCTGGGCCTGGTCTGCTCGGGCGGGCCCAACAACGGCTTGGCCTGCATAGCGTCAGCGGCGACGACGTTCTTCGGGGTAACCTCGAACGACTGCCCGCCCGACACGGCCAACAACGCCAGTGGAGCGGGGCTGGAGATCAATTTCTATCCCGCCACCACGGGTTCGGTTGCCATGGCGGCCTCGCTGCCCTGCGAAGCTCCCGGCTTCGAGAACTACGACTGTCCCTGCCCGGGTGACGGCGGCGTGCCCCCGGAACCCAACTCGTGCAACTATGGCTGCAACGCCGGTGCCGAACTCGGTACGGGCTGCTCGACAGCCACCGGCGGCAAGGGAGAAGCGACCGTCTGCGTAGGTGGTTCGTCACCTCCGCTGACAGCCTGCGACGACGACGGTGACTGCCCGGGTGGCACCTGCTCGGGCAACCCGACCCACTGTCTGGGCGATGCCGCCACCGACCTGCTGCCCTGCGTCGACTCCTCGACCTGCGGCTCAGGCAGCTGCGAGGACGCCTGCCCCTCGGGCCGTTGCGTACCGCTATGCTCGCCCGGCGACACGGTGACCGGTGGCCGCGACCTCGCGGTAGAAGGCGAATGCGCCGCGGGGCCGCTGACCTTCCTCTGCGACGGCAAGACCTTCCTGCCCTGCGCCGCGGCTGACTCCGGTACACAGAGGGGCTGCGAGTCCGGCATCAACGGTGTACTGGGCGACGCTGACGACATCCCCGGCGCGGGCACCTGCACCGAGGAGCCCAAGGCCTGTTTTCAGTACCCGGTGGCCGCTACCGGTACACCGGATGGAACGAACCCGAGCACGGTTTCGGCCTACTGCATCGGCTCGACCTCGTCGTCGGCCGTAAACGGATCAGCCGGACTCGGCGGACCGGGCAGGCTGCGCACCGACCAGAACACGCAGTGCAACACCACTACGATTCCTTAATCGAAGCGGGCTTGCGCTGATAAGCAAGACCAGGGGCCGTTACCCTCACCGGGTGGCGGCCCCTTTTTTTGTGCGTTGCGGCCGGGGGCCAGCGCGAGACAATCAGATCCCGGCTGAGTGGAATCTACGTGCTCATCCTCAGGGGCCGGGAGCGGCCGGAACGTCGGGGGCCAGCTCTATGTCGTCGTAGGCAGCGGCCTTCTTGCGAGCCTCGGCGGCCTTGCGCTCGGCTAGTACTTCGTTGTCGGTGTCTGCCCAGTCGGCCAGCCTCATCATCTCAAAGGTACCCTTGAACTCAATGCTTATGGGGAACGGCGCGCTGCCCATGGTTACGTCCACTAAAGTGCCGTTTGCTTTTCCCGGGGCGAAGTCGCGGAAGCCCCATACCATTATGCGCTGCCCGCCGCCCAGCATGGGCGAGCCCTGCAGCTTACCAACCACGGCAAAGATGGTGTCGTCGATGTTGCGATCCCTGCGCAGCGACGAGTCGTAGCTGTCGGCCGCGGTCATGGTGTACTCTCCTCGCACAAACGGCCGGCGCTCAGGTAGCGGCAGCTTATGCCAGCTGCCCTTGACGGCAGCCACCTGCTCGGCCGTGGCCGTCCAGGGCTCCGAAGCCCTGTTGGCTTTCTCAATCTCGTCGGCAAAAGGAAGCACCGACTCGAGCAGGCGAAAGTCTACCTGCTCGGACACGACCGCCGACTGTCCGTCGAGCTCGCCCACCGTTGCCGAGTAGCGCAGTTTGACCACCCTCGCCTCGCTGCGACGCAGGGCCGGCCTGATCAAGCCCAGGAACATGGCCTCGGGTACCGTTTCGAGCGCCTCCCTGTAGCTGGCCAGGTCTTCGACGACCTCCGAGTTGACCTTGAGTATGACGTCTCCCTCGAACACGCCCATGGATTGGGCCTCGGAAAGGGCGGCGGTGTCCTTGAAGCCGGTTATCACGACCCCGCCGTGTCCGAGCAGGCGCCGGGTCTCGGGCGAGATCTCGCCCACCTGCATGCGGCTGGCGGCTGCGTCCTTGTCGATGCGCACGCGAAACTGCGGCGCGGTGTTGTGTACCAGCAACCAGATGCCGCCCAGGTCACGCCCTATGGTGCCCTCAACGGTGGTCGTCTGAAAAAAGGCCTCGGCTCCAGCGCCGGGAAGCATAAACAGAATGGCAACTACGAGGGTCCGCAGGCGGGATAGCGAAAACATATACATCCTCCATAAGTGCCCAAAATCGCAGGCAACGCAGAGTTTTATCGCGAACAGCCCCGTATTGGAACCGCAACCGGGGGCTGCCTGGCCTCGGCCGGGACTCAATCGAGGCTGGCAGGCAAATATTAAGTTAAGCGCTTGACTTTGCCCCCCCATAGCCGTTAAAACTTAAGTTTGCGTGGCGCTGCAAGCGCCGTTCTGCACGGATCGACATAAGCTTTTAGAAAGGAGAATACCTCGATGACTGACTCGAAAACGAAACTCGGCTCTAATCTCATGGTGGCAGCCCTGGCCACGACCATGGCCCTGCTCGGCGCCGCCTGCGACGACGACGTGTTTACCGGTACGACCACTACCACCGTGGCACCT
>DBZX01000069.1:47291-48522 GCA_002311335.1 bacterium UBP10_UBA1149 | reverse complement strand
GACAACGACGGTACCCGCGCCGACGACGACGATGCCCGCGCCGACGCCGACGATACCCGCGCCGACAACGACGGTGACGACGACCACGACGGTTACAACAACGACGACGACGACGACGACGGTGCCGATCGATCTGCGGGCCGAGAAGCGGGCCAGGCGCGACAGGATCAGGGCGGCCCGTCAGCAGCGCTACGTGGGCACGATCAGCAGGGCCCAGTATCGCGAGTTGTGGGAACAGGAGAGAGCTGCCTGGAAGGAACTGAGGCAGCTGGCCCGCGAGCAGCGCAGGGACCGTAGGTGATGGGCGAGACGACAGGCAAGACGGAGGGCATGAAAAAGTACCCTGGAGGGTCGGCCGGGGTGGCCCGGGCTCTAGTGCTCGGACTGTCGTGCTGCCTGCTGGCGGTAGCGGTGTCCGCACAGGCGTCTGGCGGTTCGCGCTGGAAATCGCATTTTCCCAACATCGAACTGACCAACCACGACGGCGAAAAGCGCATGTTCTACGACGATCTGATCGAGGGTAAGGTCGTTGCCATTAACTTCATCTACACCAGTTGCCCCAGCTCCTGCCCTGCCGAAACGGCCAAACTCGCCCAGGTGCAACAGATCCTGGGTGATGCCGTGGGCCGCGACGTGTTTCTCTACTCGATCACCATCGACCCGGAGAATGACACCGTCGAGGTGCTCAAGGACTACCGGGAGAAGTTCCACGCCGGTCCCGGCTGGGAGTTTCTGACCGGCAAGCAGGAGGACATCGACTCGCTGCGCAAGAAGCTCGGGCTCTTTATCGAGGAGATACAGGACGACGACGGCGACCATAACCTGAGCTTTATAGCCGGCAACGAGCGCACCGGGCAGTGGGTAAAACGCTCGCCCTACGACAACGCGTCTTCGCTGGCCCACCTTATCGGCTACAAGCTGACCGGACGGCGTCGCACGACCGGGGTGCGCAACTACGCCAACGCGCCCGATCTGCCGGTTTACACCCGCGGCGAGTACCTGTTTCGCACTCGGTGCACGTCCTGCCACACCATGGGCGGGGGCGACATGGTGGGCCCGGACCTGCTGGGCGTGGTGGCCCGGCGCGACCGCGCCTGGCTGGAGCGCTGGCTCAAGGTGCCCGACCAGATGCTGGCCGAAAAAGATCCGCTGGCAATGGAACTTTACGAAAAATACAACCAGCTGGCCATGCCCAACCTCGAGCTCAACGACATCGACGTCCGTGACCTGA
>DBZX01000069.1:46957-47098 GCA_002311335.1 bacterium UBP10_UBA1149 | reverse complement strand
GGCGTCGCGGCGCTCGAGTTCGTGCAGGGCGGTGACAATGAGCCGGCTACCGGTGCATCCCACCGGGTGTCCCAGGGCTATGGCACCGCCGTTGACGTTGAGCTTTTCTTCGTCGGCTCCCACCGTGCGCAGCCATGACAA
>DBZX01000069.1:33314-46725 GCA_002311335.1 bacterium UBP10_UBA1149 | reverse complement strand
CCCTGGTCGTCCACCAAGGGGGCCTCAACAGCCAGGATTTCTCGATCGAAGCGGCCCTCGTCGCGGGCACGGGCGGCCTTGTGTTGCGAGGCCAGTGCCAGTGCGTCGCAGTCTTCGCGCGTGATTCCGCGGTTGTCTGCTATGCGCTCGGCCGCGGTAAACTGGTCGAGCGGGCTGTCCCAGGGCCAGGGGTCGGTCTGAAAAAACCCCGGGCCGTTGATCGCGTTGGCCCCCAGCCCCACGTGGCTCATGACTTCTACGCCGCAGGCTATGCCCGCGTCGATCTGGCCCGACCCCACCAGTGCCGACACTATATTATTGGCTTGCTGTCCGCTGCCGCACTGCGTGTCGATGGTGGTGCCCGCCACGGTCCAGTCGCTGCCCTGCGACAGCCAGGCGTGGCGCGCGATGTTGTTCGACTGTTCGCCCGCCTGCGTGACGCAACCGCCGATTATCTGGTCAACGTCGGTGGCCTCGAGGCCCGCCCTCTCGCAGACGGCTGCCTGCACGCGGCCCAGCAGGTCGGCGGCGTGCAAGCCGCTCAGCTGACCTCGTCCGCGCTTGCCGCGCGCTATCGGGCTTCTCAACGCTTCTACTATTACTGCTTCGGGCATCGTCGTTATCTCCTGCCGGGCTCGCCGGTATCAGTCCGTTGTCAGTCGGGTTGCCCCAGTATCATTCCGCTGGTGGGCACACCCACGCCGCCGGTGACCAGCACGTGGTCGTTGCGCTCGGGCTGGTTGACCGAGTCGCCGCGTATCAAGCGCACGCCCTCGTTGACGCCGTTCATGCCGTGTATGTAGGCTTCGCTCAGCTGTCCACCGTGGGTGTTGGTGGGAAGCCGCCCGTCGAGTTCGAGGTTGCCATCGCCCACGAAGGCGCCGGCTTCTCCGCGACCGCAGAAGCCCCAGCTCTCCAACTGCCACAGTACTATGGGTGTGAAAGCGTCGTAGATGATGGCCGCGTCGATGTCATCGACTTCAAGCCCCGACTGCTCGTAGACCTGCTTGGCGACGAGGTCGGTCTCGGGCAGGTAGCTGATGCTGGGTCGGTAGAAACTCGTCATGTTTTCCTGCCCGCGCGTGGCGGCTTCGGCTACACCGCGTATCACGGCCGGTTTCTTTGCGAGATCGCGGGCGCGTTCGGGCGTGGTGACAATGCACGCGCAGCCGCCGTCGCTCTCCTGGCAACAGTCGAACAGTCGCAGGGGTTCAACGATCCAGCGGCTGTCGTGGTGTTCGTCGATGGTGAGTTCTTTCTCGTAGAAGAACGCGGCCGGGTTGTTGACCGCGTGCTTGCGGGTCACGACAGCCACGCGCGCGAGGTCGAGCTCGGTGATGCCGTATTCGTGCATGTAGCGCTGGGTGAACATGGCCACCCAGCTGGCCGGCGTGAGCAGGCCCACCGACATGTACCATCCCCAGTGCACGAGGTCGGCCGTGACGATGCCCTCGCCCACACCGGCGCTGTAGCGGTGGCCCGAGCGTTCGTTGAACGCGCGGTACACGACCACGTAGTTAGCCACGCCCGTTGCCACGGCCATGGCCGCCTGCTGCATCACGCCAATGGCGGCCCCGCCGCCGTACGGTATGCGGCTGAAGAACGTGAGGTCGCCCAGGCCGACGTTCTGCGCCAGCTCCACCTCGTCGGTGGTGTCCATGGTAAAGGTCGTCAGGCCGTCGACCTCGCCGGGGTCCAACCCGCAGTCGTCCAGGGCCGCGCTCACGGCCTCGCAGGCGAGCTGCAGTTCGGAGCGCCCCGAGTTCTTGGAGAACTCGGTCTGGCCGATACCAGCTATCGCGGCTTCGTTCTTGAGGGTGGTGGGCATGCTCAGCTGCTCCCCGGCAACGCGACGGTGACCGAGCCCGTGACGTGGTCGCCCCAGGAGTTGCTGCCCGCGATCTCGACGGTAACCGTGCCTTCTTTTTCGTCGATGGCGCTCACCTGGCCACTCATCTTCATGGTGTCGCCGGGCAGGTTGGGCGTGCCCAGTTTGATCGACACGCCTTTCATCACCGAGTCGGGCCCGGCCCAGTCGGTGACGTAGCGGCCCACCAGCCCGTTGGTCGTGAGGATGTTCATGAACACGTCCTGCATGCCGGCGGCCTGGGCCTGGCCCTTGTCGTGGTGTACGAGCGTAAAATCGCGCGAGGCCAGCGCGCCGCCGACCACCAGCGTGGTGGTGATCGCTATGGGCAGCTCGGGCAGGGCGTCGCCCACCTTGAGTTGCGCCAGGGCCAGGGTCAGGTTGGACATCAGGCTTTCTCCTGTCGGTCGTTGCCGGTCGCTTCGTCGGCCAGGCTCCTGCCCAGCGCGGCCAGTTGCGCCGCCGCCGAGCCGGTTCCCAGCTCGAGCGCCTTGGAGTTCAGAAAATATCGGTATAGCGGGTAGTCGGTGTCCACGCCCATGCCCGCGTGCAGGTGTTGCGTGGCGGAGGCTATTCGCGCGCCGCCTTCGGCCGACCAGTGACGGGCCACCATCAACTCGCGCGCCGTGTCGCGTCCCTCGGCCAGCAGCCAGGCCGCCCGCCACGCCGTCCAGCGCATGGATTCGAGATCTACGTAGCAGTCGGCCATGCGGTGGTGCACGGCCTGGAAGCTGCCGATGGGTCGGCCGAATTGCTGGCGTTCGCTAACGTAGGCGGCTGTCATTTCAACGGCCTTTTCTGATACGCCGGTCTGCAACGCGCAGCTCACGGCCAGCCCGCAGTCGCGCGTCCGGTCGAAGGCCTGTTGACGGGAGGCCTTTGCCGCGGGCGGGTCAGCGCCGCCGAGCAGGTCCTGTTCTGCTACCGTCACCGAGTCGAGGCTCACGGTGTAAAGACGCTCACCGGTGGCGCTGCGCGCGCCAGTGAGTTGCAGGCCCCGGCAAGTGGGGTCGACCAGGAACAGGGCCGCGCCGCCGCCTTCACTGCCGCCGCCCAGGCAGGCCGGCACCAGGAGCAGGTCGCTTATGCCGGCGGCCTGCACCAGTGAAACTTGGCCTGAAAGCGTCCAGCCGCCGTTCGGGTCGGGCGTTGCTGTCAGCGGCGCGCGTCCCTCGCGGGTCCAGGCGCCACGCGCCATGGCCACGGCCACCACGGCCTTTCCTGCGCAGATTCGCGGCAGCCATTCCTTCTTCTGTTCGTTGCTGCCGAAGCTCGAGATAGCAGTGGCCCCCATGGCCAGGGTTGCGAGCGCGGGCACCGGCGCCACGACGCGGCCGAGTTCCTGGGCCAGCACGCAGAGCTCTACCAGCCCGAAGCCCATGCCGCCGTGTTCTTCGGGTATGGCCAGGCCGAGCAGACCGGCGCGGGCGAGGGTGGCCCACAGCTCGCGGTCAAAGTCTTCGCCGGCGGCCTCGAGTTGTTTCAGGCGCTCGTGGTCAACTTCTTTCTCAAGTATTCCGCGCGCCAGTTCGCGCACGGCCTGTTGTTCTTCGTCGAGTTTAAAATCCATTGCCGCTGCCGCCCTATATCCTGCTCAGTCAATCGGCCTGAAGAACGGCAGCTTGAACTCGTCGTCGACGTTTTCGATGCTCGCGCGCACTTTCATTCCTATGTGAACCTTGGAGGGGTCGCAGCCCACCACGTTGGCGACCATGCGTGTGCCCTCGGCGAGTTCTACCAGCGCGCAGGTAAACGGGTACTCGTAGCCGGGGAACTTGGGGTAGTGCATGACCACGTAGCTGTAGACTTCGCCTTCGCCCGAGGACTCGATGCCTTCCCACTCAAGCGAGCGGCAGTGCTGGCACATTGGGCGCGGGGGGTGGCGCAGCTCGCCGCAGCCTGCGCACTTCTGCACCAGCAGTCGCCCCTCGGCTATGCCGTCCCACCACCACTTGTTGTCGTGGGCCATGGGGGGCCGCAGCCGCGTGGGCGTCGATGATTCTTCGTCGGCAGCGCCGTCAGACGTCGCTGCACCCGGCTGCTCGGCCCGCGCAAACTTGAGCACGCGGAAGGTCTGCCAGCCGACTTCGTCACCCCGCTGGTCACGGTAGACCTCTCGGGTGTTGATGAAGTAACCTATGCCCAGCGCCGTGGCCTTCTGCTCTGAGATGGCCTCGATGGTGGTGGTCACGAAGACCTCGTCGCCCGGCCTCAGGTAACGCGTGTAGCCCTGCTCGCAGTTGGTGGCCACCACGGCCGGGTAGCCGGCGTCGCCCAGCAAGGAGTGCAGCTCGGTCTGCAGGTTCTGTCGGCCCGTGTCGGGGTCGGCCATCTCGACGCCGCGCAGGCTCCAGGTCTGCATCATCGTGGGTGGCGCTACCAGCCCGCCGTGCACCGACGAGGCCGCCGCAGAGGCGTCGGTATACACGGGGTTTTCGTCACCCAGCGCTTCGCACCACTGCCGTATCATGGTTTCGTTTACGGGGTAGGGGCCCTGCTCGGGCGGACCGATCTCACGGCCCACGTAGTCCAGCAGCTTTACCTCCAGTTCTTCTCTCGAAAGTGACATCGTTACCCTCTACTCGCCACTCGGCGGGTTCATCGGCGCGGGGCCCTGGGCAGCCGCAGCCCGGCCATGGCGATTATGTCGCGCTGTACTTCGTTGACACCACCACCGAAGGTGAGCGTGGTCGCGCCGCGGCAGGCCTGCTCCAGCAGGCCGCCGAACAGGCAGCCGGCTTCGCCGGCCCTGAGCGTGCCCGCGCTCCCGGTTATCTCGAGCAAGAGGCGGTAGCATTCCACGAAAAACTCGGTGCCCAGCACCTTGACCGCCGACGCTTCGGCCATGTCGGGGTGGCCCTGGTCGAGCGACCAGGCCGACTTCCAGTTGAGTATCTTTACGGCTTCGAGCTTGGCGTACACTCGCGCGAGCGCGGTCTGCACCCAGGGCTCGTCTATCATGCGGCCGCCCGACGGTGACTCGCTGTCTACGGCCCACTGCCGTACCTCGTCGAATACCCGGTCCGACAGGCCGGGGCAGGCCAGGGCGATGCGTTCGTGGTTGAGCTGGGTGGTGATGAGTTTCCAGCCCTGGTTGACCTCGCCGACTACGTTTTCCAGCGGCACGCGCACGTTGTCAAAATAGGTGGCGTTGGTGCGCTCGCCGCCCAGGGTCTTGATGGGCGTAAACTCGAAGCCGGGCGAATCGGCCGGCACCAGTATGATGCTTATGCCCTTGTGGGGCTTGGCGTCGGGGTCGGTGCGGCAGGCCATCCACAGGTAGTCGCAGTCGTGTGCGTGGGTGGTGAAGATTTTCTGGCCGTTGATCACCCACTGGTCACCGTCGCGCACGGCGGTGGTCTTGAGCGAGGCGAGATCGGTACCCGCGTCGGGCTCGGTGTAGCCGATGGCAAACATCAACCGGCCCTCGCGTATGCCCGGCAGCAGCTCGGCCTTCTGCGCGTCACTGCCGAAGCTCATCAGCGTGGGGCCCACCGTGTTGCAGGCGATGACCGGCAGCGGGGCGCGGGCTCGCCAGGTCTCGTCCCAGAAAATAAACTGCTCAAGCGGCGTGAAGCCCTGGCCGCCGTGTTCGGTGGGCCAGCCCATCCCCAGCCAGCCGTCGGCACCCATGCGTTCTACCAGTTCGCGAAACAGTGGACCGCCGGCCTCCTCGCGCTCGGCTTCCCAGCGCGCGCGAAGCTCGGGCGTAAACATGTCGGCATAATAGTCGCGGATGCGCTGCCGCAGCTCCTTCTGTTCTGTGGAAAGGTCGAGGTACACGGTGTTGGCTTTGCTGCCCTTTTAAGAGGCCGCGCTGGTGCCTGCCCGGAAGCCCCTAAATGACCGAAAAGCCGCGTGGCAAGGGTAGAACACGTTTCAGTGTGAGCTATCACACGACGGTCTTCAGTCAACCACCCAGAAAGGGCGAGGCGCCCGATGTCGCCTGAAGTGCACGGCCTCAAAAGCAGGCACCGTCGGGAGAGGGGACATCGGACGACTCCCCTTTTGCCCCCCTTCTGCTGGGGTGGAGTTGTCTGTCGCGACGCGAGGGGGTATTGCAGGAGTTCTTGTTGAGGGGGGACTCGTGCCGGATCCGTCAAACATATGTGGGCCGGAGGGGTACAGGCTGCTGTACGACCTCGGCCGCGCGTTCGCAGAATGTCGCAAGATAGACGAACTCGTTGAGCTCGTCGTCGAGCGCTGTCGCGAGGTTTTTCATGCCGAGGGTGTGTCTGTGCTCGCCCTGGACGAGACAGCCGGCGAGCTCTATTTTCCCTGGGCGGTGGCCAGCGACGAGAAGGTAGCGGCGCGTCTTGCTGACCTGCGTTTTGCGGCCGACAAGGGCGTGGCAGGTGCCGTGCTCGAAAGCGGCAAGGCGATTTTCGTGGCCGACGTTGCTTCCGACCCACGGTGGTACTCGGGCATAGACGAGGACTCGGGCCTGGCCACGCATTCGATCCTGGCCGCGCCGCTGGTCTCTCACCGTGGTAACGTCGGCGTACTCGAAGTCATCAATCCCACGTTTGACGGCGGCGGGGGCGAAGATACCGAGGTCGATGAGAGCCTGCTTTTTCTTGAATCGTTGGCCGGCAGCGTCGCGGTGGCACTGGAGAACGCCGGTTTCGTGGAAGCGTTGCAGGCTTCGGAGCGAAGCCTGCGCACGCGGGCCGACCAGCTGCAGCGCGACATAGCCAGGCGCGACCGCTTTTTGACCATCGCCGGTAACAGCAGGGCCATGCAGTCGCTGTTTGACGAGATGGAAACCGTGGCGGCGTCGCCCATTACGGTTCTCATCCAGGGTGAGACCGGCACCGGAAAGGAGCTGGTGGCGCGCGCGATTCACAACGAGGGCGAGCGTGCCGACGGTCCCTTCCTGGCCGTCAATTGCTCGGCTTTTCCCGAAACCCTGCTCGAGAGCCAGCTCTTCGGTCACGCCAGGGGGTCGTTCACCGGTGCCGACCGCGACAAGGCGGGACTGTTTGAGGCCGCGGCCGGTGGCACGTTGTTTCTCGATGAGGTCGGTGAGATGCCGGCCGCCATGCAGCCCAAGCTGCTGCGCGTGCTGCAGGAGGGCGAGATACTGCGCGTGGGCGATACCAAGCCGCGCGACGTTGACGTGCGCGTACTGGCGGCAACCAACCGCGACCTCAAGCACGAGGTCGACGAGGGCCGTTTTCGCGAGGACCTGTACTACCGCCTGGCCGTGTTTCCGCTCACGACGCCGCCGCTTCGCGAGCGCCGCGAAGACATTCCGCTCATCGTTGCCACCTTGCTGGAGCGGGTCAGTGAGCGCCACGGCAAGAAGACCGCCGGCCTGGCCGACGAGGTCATGCAGGCGCTGGTCGCAGCCGAGTGGGAGGGCAACGTGCGTGAACTCGAGAACGAGATCGAGCGCGCGGTGGCGCTCACCCCTGCAGGCGAGACGGTGACACTGGCGCGACTTTCGGCGCGCGTGACCGGGCGCGACGCGTCAGCGGCCGGGGCGGGTGCGGGGGCTGCCACGCGGGCGGTCGCGGGCGGCGCGGCTGTTTCGCTACCGCTCAGGGAGGCGCGTCGCGCTTTCGAGATGGATTACGTTGCCCGGGTGTTGCAGCGCAACAATGACAACGTTACGCGCGCCGCCGAGGACATGGGAATCTCACGGGTGGCGTTACAGAAAAAACTCAAGGACTTCGGTCTGCGCTGATAGCCGGTGTCGGCTCCCGTGCGTTTCAGTCCGCTACCCGCCAGGGTGACATCCGCGAAGGCACTGTTTCTCGTCGCGCTGTCGGCCGCCCTCTACACGGCCTGCTTTGCCCCCTTGCAATGGTACTGGCTTGCCGCAGTGGCGCTGGTGCCGCTGCTGGTCGTGCTGCGGTCGGTGTCGCCCGCGCGCGCCGCCCTGCTGGCTGCGGGCTGGAGCCTGCTCGTGTCTGCCGGCGTGGTGGCCGCCTGGCTCATCGACGCCGCCTCCACTTACTATGCGCAACCGCGTTTACTGGGCTGGGCCGTGTTCTTTGTCGGCACCACGGTCACCGCTTCCTGGGCTTACGCCTTGCTGGGAGCCGGGCTGGCGTGGGTCGAACGGCGTGGCTCGGTCGCGGCCAGCTTATTTTTCTGCCTGGCTTTCGTGGCCGCGGAGCTGGCCCGCGTGCGCCTGGGGGGCAACCCGGTTGCCCTGTTCGGCACCGCGCTGCCGGCCCATCACTGGCTGGCCCAGGTGGCTGACCTCGGAGGTGTGTACGCGGTTGCTCTGCCGGCCCTGGCCGTCAACGCGGCGGTGGCGGGCGCGTGGTTGTACCTGAGCCGAGGGTCCGGTACGCGACGCATGGTTGTGGGCAGCGCTGCCGTTGCCTTTGCCCTGGTCGTAGCGTCGGCAGGCTACGGCAGCTGGCGCCTGGCTTCGCTTACCCCGCCGGGGACCACGGACTCGCCAATTGCCGGCGACGCTACCACGAGCATCGTCGCGGTTGCCCAGGACAACCTCGAGCTCGGCAGCCAGTGGGACGAACGCATGTACGGCCGCAACCTCGACGTGTACCTGCGCATGAGTCACGAGTTGCTCGGGCGCTCGGGCGCGAGCGTGCTGTTCTGGCCCGAGGGCTCCATGACCTTTCTCCTGGCCGAGGAACCGCGCTTTGCTCGCGCGATCGCCGCCGTGCTCGAGCCTTTCGGCGCCCAGTTGGTGGCCGGTGGCCCGCGCGCCGCCGGTAGCAGCAGATACTTCAACAGCGCGTTCCTGCTCGAGCCTTCGGGCGCCACCGCCGCGGTCTACGACAAGCAGCAACTGCTGCCGCTTGCCGAGTACTTTCCCCTGGGCAGCGCCAACTTCGTTGCCCGACGTTTCGCAGGTGTACGCGAGTTCACGCCCGGCGGCGAAGCCCGGCTTCTGCCCACCGCCGCTGGCTCGGCCGGCGTGTTGATCTGCAACGAGGCCATGTTTTCTCACCTGGCAGGCGACAGGGCTCGTGCGGGAGCCGAGTACCTGGCCGTGCTCTCCAACGACACCTGGATAAGCCACAGCCAGTACTCGACCATGCAGCTGGGGCTGGCCGCTTTCAGGGCGGTGGAGCAACGGCGCTTCGTAGTACGGGCCTCGACGGCTGGACCCTCGGCGGTGATAGCTCCGTCGGGACGCGTGCTGGCGGCCACCGAGCCCTTCAGTCGCGATACTCTCCAGGCGCCCGTGCAGGCGCGAGAGAGCTTGACCGTCTACGCGCGCGCTGGCGACGCTTTCGCGATCGCCTGCCTGTTGCTGGCGCTGCTGTTGCTGTTGCCAGCGCCGCGCGCCCGCCAGGACTGAGCGCAGCCGTCAGCAGTGATCGCGTCCGGTCACGGCGCGTGCCACGCCGGCCACCGCGAGGCCGATCACCGAACCGGTGACCGTGTTCCAGAACATTCAAGGCTCGCGGCAGCCGGGAGTCGCAAGCAGGACGATGGCCAGCGGCATCATCATCAACAGCCCGCACAGCGGTCCCCTCAGGTACCAGGCCCGCGGCCAGGTGCTCATGCCCACGAGCAGGCCGATAGAACAGCGCGCGAGGTAGAATCCCCACACCGCCAACGAGCCGTTGATCGTGACGGCGTCAAACTTGTAAGGAATGGGGCCGTGCAGAAAGGCGGGCACGGCACCGGCGGCCAGCCCGAGCAGGGCGCAGAGCAGGACGTAGTTGATCGTCACTTATTTCCCGCCACTTTCTACTACCGTGGACCGTGCGCCGTTCAGCCGCCACAGCTCGCGTTGGTACCGTCACCATCGTCGAACAGGTCACAGTCGCGGTCAAGCTTGTCGGCCGCGTTGAGCGTGAGACAGGCCCGGCAGGCGGCCTCTGTTCTGCCGCAGGCGGCAGGTGAGTTATCGCTGCCGCAACGCCCCGGAAAGAGAGTAGTGTAGGGCAGGCCGTTGTCGCAGCCGGATCCGATGCTCGAGGCAAACTTATCGCCGGCCCGCGCGACCTTGGTCGAGGCAGCCACGACGTCCATGCAGAAGCGCGCGAGCTGGTCGGCGCTGCGCACGTCGGTTTTCAGCCGCTGGGTCTTGCACTTGTTGAACTCCTTGATGCTCGTGAGCAGCACGCCGGCGAGTTTGACCTGGGCCTTGAGTCGGCAGGAGGCCACGTCAGCCTGGACACCGGCGCCACTTGCGTCCCAGCTGTACAGCAGGTTGCCGAACAGTGACTGGCTGAGCGCAAACTGGCCGGTGACGGCGGCAGCGTTGACCACGGCCGGGGTACTGTAGCCAAACGAGGGTGTCTGCTTGCAACGCTGGGCGGCCTTCACCGAGCCGGCGACGGCCTTGGCGAGTTTGCCCTTGGGGTCGGCGGCCACGCAGGCTGCCAGGTCGGCAACAGTGCCACGCTGGGCATCCCTGAAGCACCCTTTCTCGAGCTTGGCGCGGGTCTTCGCGACCTTGAACAGCGACTTGTTCATCTTGACTATGCAGCGCCGCTGGCTGTTGGACTGCAGCAGCTCGAGCTGGCAAGCGGCCGAGCAACCGTCGCCGTCATCCGGGTTGCCATCGTCGCAACCGCCTGCGTCGGCAATCCCATCGCCGCAGCTGCCCGAGCAGGCGTCGCCGCGCCCGTCGTCGTTTTCGTCGGCCTGGTCGGGGTTGGAAACTTCGAGGCAGTTGTCGGCCGAGTCGGTGACGCCGTCGCCGTCAAAGTCGCCGTCAACGGCCATCACGATGGATGCCTGGCAGGTCGATTCCGGGGGGCAGTCGCTGTCTATCATGCACACGCCGTGGTCGCGTTGGCAGGCCGAGGGGCAGCTGGACAGGTCGCAGGGTATTTCACGGCAGTGCCGCCCCGCTTCGCAGTCGCCGTCATTCGCGCAACTGGTCTCGTCGTAGTCTACGCAGCGCCCGGCGCTGGTGAGCAGGGCCTCGCCCGCCTCGCCGTCGTTGCCGCTGCCCGAAAAGGGGTTGCCCGCGGCGGGATCAACCAGTGCCACCGTGGAGGTCTTGCCCGTGCAGAAGTCGTAGACCTGCAACACTATGCCACCCGAGACGCCGTCGCCGTCGAGGTCGACGTTGATGCCCTGGTCGCTTTCGTCGGTGAGAAAGCGCACTACCGATCCGTCTACCTGGTAGGGCAGGCGCGGGTCGCACTCCATGAAATCGCAGGCCAGCGCTGCCTGCCCGGTGTTGATGACCACGTCTCCGGGACCCGAGGAATACAGGTCGTAGATGTGCATTACATGGTCGTCGGTGTCTATGTCGGCGGCCGGGTTGAGGTTGCTGTTGCCCTGCGCTGACTCGGGCACGCGGAAGGCCACCAGTTGCAGGGTGCCGCCGCCTTCACAGGAAACAGCCTCGTCGCCGAGCACGAAGTCGGTCGCGGCCACGCCGAGATCTACGTTACCCTTGGCCAGGGTCCACGTGCCCAGTACCGTATCGTTGGTGTCACTGTCGCCGGAGGCAGCGTTCAGGTTCGCGCCGGCGTCGCTTTCGGGTGTGAGCCAGGCCACCGAGCTGCTGCTGGCGCGCAGCGTGTGTTGCAGGCCGGGCCGTGCGCTGCTCGTCCACCAGGCGTTGCCCGTGTTGCTGCCGGGGCAGGCCACTGCCGGGCCGCCGACCAGTGCCATTGGGTTTGCCGCCACCAGCACGATGCTGTCGGTGCTGTCGCCGTCGTTGTTGAGGTCAACGGCCGGGCCCGCCAACGCGGGCGTGTATTCCTGGACCAGGGCCGCGAGCAGGACGGGCGTCAAGGCCAGGTCGGTGGCCGTGCAGTCCAGGTTGGTGATCAAGCCGGGGTCGCTCCACAGTTTAACGATCGCGTTGTCGTTGTCTCCGTCGCCGTTGTGGTCGCCTGAACTCGTGTCGCAGGGATCGAGAGCGCCACTGTACTCGGGCGACAGGAAGGCCACCGCACCCGCTGCCGCCGAGGCACCGCGACTCACGCCTATTTCTTCGGACAGGAGACTGTCGGTGTGAAAGACGCGTAGCACCAGGTCGTCGGCCTCGCCGTCGCCGTCGAGGTCATCTGCTGGGTCACCCGTGGCTACTACGGCCTGTCCCGAGCCGGCTATCCAGGCCACGGCCTGCCCGGCCGGGTCGATGGCAGGCGAATCAGTCACGCCACCGAGGGCCAGGAAGGGGTCGTTCGGACTACGGCTGAGCAGCGTGGTGCTGCCCGCGCGGACATCGTGCAGGTAGAGGTCGGGCGACAAATTATTGTCGGTGACCGCCGCTCCAGCGAGGTTGGAAGCCGCCGACGTGAAAATAACGTGACTGCCACCGTCGGACACGACCGGTGTGCCGCTGTGGCCGTCGCTCTCGCTGCCATCGGCGGCTAAGCTGACGCGCGAGATGTAGCCGGTGCCGAGGTCGACCAGGAAAATATCGTCCTCGCCGTTGCAGTCGTCGCCGTCGTTCACCCTCGCGCAGTCGGCGTCACCTACGAGATTGTCGGCAGAACTGGTAAACGCCAGCCACCGGCCATCGACCGAAAGGAAGGGCTCACTGCTTGCGCCGTTGGCCCCGCCGTTCACACCTCGGCTGATCAACACGGTAGCATTCGCACCGTTCTCGTCGTAGACGCCGTTGCCGTCGCTGTCGCGGTCGTGCAGGTAGACATCGGATACCCCGTTGCCGTCGTCGGCCACCAGTGCGGCGTCGCTGCGAAAGGCTATGTAGCGTCCGTTGCCTGACACAGAGGGTTCATAGCTCTCGCCTTCAAACCCCTGGGCGTTGATACTTATGAGCAGTGGCACGGAGAGCTGCTGGCTGCTGGGGTCGTAGTCAACCAGGAATACGTCGGTCAGGCCGTTGGTGTCACCGATGACCAGGTTGGTGGCCTGGCTGGCAAAGGCCATCGTGAGTCCGTCGGCGGAGAGCGAGGGCGTGCGGCTGTCGCCGTCGGCCTGCTGTCCACCAACGCCGGCTGCCATGATCAGGGGCGTGGCCTGGTAGGCGCACTGCCCTGCCTGGGTGGTCGATGCCTCACCGCGGTCGACCAGGAACACGTTGGTCATGCCGTTGTCGGCCAACGGGTCGAGGTTGGTGGCCAGGCTGGTAAAGGCCAGGTAACGCCCGTTGGCCGAGATCGACGGTTGGCCGCTGTCGCCGTCGGCCGCGCCAGCTGCTGAGCCGGTCAGCAGGGTGGTGCTGCCGTTGATACGGTCGCGCACGAAGACGTCATTAGTGCCCGGCGCATCCTGTCCCGAGAGATTGTCGGCAAGGCTGGCAAAGGCCAGGTAGCGACCGCCCTTGGACAGGGAGGGCGATTCCACTGGAGCGTCGGCGTCGACGCCGAGGTCGTTGACACTGGCGTTCTCTTCAATCAGTTGGGCGGCGTCGCGCTCTGCCGTGGCGAAGAAGACCCTCGATGAGCTTACCGCCAGGCTGTGGCCGTCAACGACTTCGCCCACGGCGGCGGCCAGTTCCAGGGGAATGCCACTGATAAGGGATAGCTCGACTGCCAGCGGGTCGCCGGCCTGGTCGAGCTCGCGAGCGAAAACCCGCAACAGCGTGTCGGCGGTATCCCGGTCGTCGTTGCGGTCACAGTCGTCCACGGCGCAGTCGCCTTCGGCCCATTCGGGCTCGAGCGTGGCCACGATTTC
>DBZX01000069.1:30552-33267 GCA_002311335.1 bacterium UBP10_UBA1149 | reverse complement strand
GGGGGGATCGCCGTGGTAGGCAATGGCGCGTCCGTCGGTGGTGTTATAGCCGCTGGGCAACAGCTCGGCGCTCGCGCGGTCGCGCAGCACGAGTACGTTGTCCAGCTCGTCGCTGTCGTCGTTGAGCTCGCCGTCGAGCTCTTCTTCGACCACGAAGGCATACAGGGTATCGGTGGAATAGATGCCTTCAAGCGGAGCCGATCCTTCGAGCGTGAGGCGGAAGTCTACGCAGCTTTCGCCCATCAAGCAGCCGGCGTCCGATTCGCAAGAGACGCCCGAGTCGGCACAGACTCCGCTGTGGGGGCCCAGCATGCGGGCCAGCAGCACGTCCTTGTTGACCACCGCGGCACCCTTGTCGCCGCCCACCAGGCGGTCGCTGAAATCGAACAGCGCCACCCCGCAGCTGCCGTCCGGGCACTGCCCATCGTGCTCGCAGCCGAGGCCAGCGTTTGTACCGCCCACGCAGCGGGCCGCCGCGCACGCGCCGGCACTGATACCGTCGTCGCAATGATCGTCGATGGTACAGGGCGAATCTTCGAGGTTGCCCGAGGCGCTGTCGCAGGTCTTGCCGTCGGGGCTGAGCGCCGAAAGTCTCAACACCGTCAGCGGCGCGTCGGCCGAACCGAACAGCGCTACCTCTTCGCCGCTGCCACTGCTGTTGTTGGCCGGTGAGAACACGGGCGGCAGTATGGCTCCCTCGGGAGTATAGGACGTCACGAAGTCTTCGCCCGGAAGCACCACCGGCGCGTCGACACCGCTGTAAGCGTCAACAGCGCTGGCCCCGTTCAGCAGTATGGGCGTGGGTACGTCGCCTTCTATGAGTACGTTTGCCCAGTCAACGGGCAGGAGCAGGTTGCCGTCTGCGTCGATGGCCAGCACGATTTCGTTGCCCGATGCCGTGCAGGGGTCGCCGGGATCAGACGGGTCGGGAGTGCACAGGTCGGCAAAGTCGTTGGCGCGGGGCAGTCCCACGAAGCTGGGAAAGACCGTGTGATCGACGGCAGTGGAGCAACCGCCGTCGTCGGTGTAGAGCGAGTCGACGCAGGCGGCCACGTCGCCCGCCGCGTGGGTGGAACAGGCCGCGCTTATGTCGTTGCAGCTCCAGGCATCGCTGGCCTCGGTGATGAGCAGGCGAACGGGGCCGGCCAGGGTAATGCCATCGTCCACCGGCAACACGAGTGTGTCGGTGTCGGGGTACACGAACCTGAGCGCGCCGTTGAGAAGCTGGAAGTTTACAGGGGCAAGCGAGGAGCTAACGTTGCGGCACTCGGCGGCCTCCACGTCGCCGGCCACGCAGGCCGACACCGCCGCGTCGAGCGAGCCCAGGCCCGAGCCGCAGTTCTCGGACAGCACTACCGCCGACAGCTTGCCTGACGCCGGGGTGTCGATGACCGTGACCAGGTAGTCGCCGGCGTTGCCCGTGAAGCCCGAGGCCGAAAAATCACTGTCGGCGTGGCAGCCGCTGTCCAGCGACACGCTCACCCAGTCGCCGGGCATGGCCCAGGGCCTGTCGACCTGGCCCAGCTCTCCGCGAAAGCTACGCGTCGCCTGGGGGATGAGGTTGCAGGCGGCCAGCGAAACCGTGGGCGCCAGCGCCAGCCCAATCGACAGGACCAGCGCCGCCAGCGCGATGGCATTGCCCGCGCCTGCCCTGTCACCCGGCCGCTGGCGGGCAGTAGAAGTAGTTGAATTTAACAGCTGCAGAACAGACCCCCGGGAACCCGTGGACTCCCGCGAAACAAGACTAGCAGGCGGACTATCGCTGACTACCCCCCAAGTGGGTAAAAAACTTCTGCGTCGTAGTTTTGCAGTTGGTCCTTGCATGCTGTTTTTCTGGTCAGCTGGGTTTGTATGCGGCTGACCCTTCTCGGTTTTATCCAAGCTGCAAGCAAGCAACCACCGTGCCAGAGCGGTATGGCCGTGCAAATGAAGCTGAGCCCTTTAATTCTGGTGGCTTTTTCTGCCGGCTGCGCGATCGGGGGTGCGTCGCCAGTGGTAAGTGAGGGTAGCGTTAGGGGGTCTGTGCGTAAACCCAGGTTGGCGGCTGCGCTGCCGGTTTATGGGACCCGGTTGCGCGCGGCTCAGCTCGCGTCGCTCTGCTCAGGCGGGGGCCAGGCGTCGCGATCATCGTTCCTGCGCAGGCACTCTGCCAACGACAGCGACTGCTCGCGGCACTGCTCGGCGCTGGGCAGTGGGTCGCCCGTCCAGGCCAGTCGCGAGCACAGCGCCAGTGTGCGGGCCAGCGCCGGTAGTGCGCCCAGGCGGTGGGCCTCGTCGATGCTGCGGCGGTACCAGGTGAGCGCTATCTGTCGCCGGCCGCAGAGCTGGTTCCAGCGCCCCACGGCCCGGTAGAGGTCGGGGCGCTCGCGGGCCAGTGCCCGCGTGGCCCTGAGTGCCCGCCTGCAATCTCTCTCCACCGTCCAGCGCGATGGGCTGTCGGCGTGCTCCTGTTCGTTGGCCATGAGGCCCAGCTCAAACCTTGCCACCGCCAGCGGCGCAGCGTGGTAGGGAGGTAGCGCACCGGCCCGCGAAGCGTCCGCGGCAGACAATTCGATTGAACGGGCAGCCTCGTCGAGATAACCGGCCGCGCACTCGGCCCGCGCTTTCATGGCGTGGCCGAAGGCCAGCAGGTTATCTTCGTGGCGGGCGGACAAGTAGCGGTTGGCGGCCTCGATGGCGTCGAAGGGGCGGTCCTGTTGCACGGCGACGTAGAGG
>DBZX01000069.1:377-30509 GCA_002311335.1 bacterium UBP10_UBA1149 | reverse complement strand
CGACGTAGAGGGGAATGGCGTCGCGCCAGGAGACGGCAAAGTCGTAGCCGTAAAGATCGACCAGTCGCTTGACCGCGTCGAGCATGCGCGAGCTGTTGCGCCAGTGGCCCTGCCAGGTTGATCGCTCAGCGGCCAGGCCGAAGTAGTTGCTGGCGAGCACCAGCTGGCCGTTTTCCATGGCGGTTTCGAGGTCGCGAGTGGCGGGCAGCGGGCTGTCGTTCCAGTTTCCCTCGAAGTAGTCGGCAATAAAACGCATGGCCCTGCAGGCAAAGTCGCCGGCAAAGTTGTCGTCGCTGAGCAGGTCTTCACCACGCTTGAGCAGCCGGCGCGAGAGCGAGAAGGAGGTGCCCGAAAAGGCCACGAAGCCAGCAGCGTCGGCGTAGAGTTCGGCCGCCCGCTCGACCCCGCTCGCGTTCATGCGCTCGAGTCTTCCGACCACCGACAGGGCAGCGGTAAACGCCCGTTGCGGGTCGACGTTGACCAGGGCCTGGGCGCGCATGACCTCGGCCTCGAGTCCTTCGAGTTCGGCCGCGCTGGGAGTCGCGGATCCGTTCTTGCCGGCCGCCGCGTTGCCGCGCCGACGCCAGAGCGACAGCCAGGTGCGGGCCAGGGCACCGCCGGCCTGCAGCAGGCCTGCAGTGCCGGTTCGCAGCGAAGAAGAACGCCCCCGCCACGCCAGCGATGCGTCAAAGTGCTCTATGCATTCGTGATGGTCGCCGGTGTTGAGCAGCGCCAGCCCGATGTTCTTTTCGAGTAGCGCCTTGCGTGCGCGATCGCCACCCTTGCCGTGTTGTTGCAGGTACAGCCGCGACGCTTCACGAAAATGGGTGAGCGCTTCGGCCGAGGCGGCCGAGCGGGCGGCGTTGTCGCCTGCGCGAAACAGGTAGTACTCGGCCTTGTCAGCTTGGTCGGCCTGGCCCCAGTGAAAAGCCAGCTCGGCTTCGAAGTCGTCGAGCCGTCGCTCGAAAGCTTTTTCGATGGCGCCGGCTACGCGAGCGTGCATGTCGCGCCGTCGGCCCTTGAGCAGGGACTGGTACACGGTCTGCTGTGCGACCTGGTGGTGAAAATGGTACTCGCGCTCGGCGGTATCGGCTCGCCGGGCAACGCTGCCGGTACGAGAGGACATGCTGCTGCCCACCAGTTGCATGTCCTCGAGGCGGGCGAGGGCGGTGTCGAGTTCGCTCGAGTCATCGACAGTGCCGAGAAGCAGCCGGTGATAAAAACGGCGGCCGATCACCGAGGCGGCCTGCAGTATCTCGCGGGCCTGGTCGTCCATCGCGTCGACGCGGGCGAGTACCACGCCCTGCACCGAATCGGGAACGTCTACTTCGTTGATCGCCGCGGTGGTCTGCCAGCCGTCACGTGATTGCACGAGCGCGCCCTGGTCGATGAACGACCTGAGTACCTCTTCGACGTAGAAGGGGTTGCCCTCGGCGTTGGCGCGGATTCGTCGGCGCAGGGCTATCGGCAGGCCGGCTGTCCCCAGCAGGCCCGTGACCAGCCGGTCGAGGTCGTTGTCGTCGAGCGGCGAGAGGGCGAGCTGCGAGCTGCGCTTGTGGGTTTTGCTGTCAGTGAGCGCAGTCGCCGAATCTTCGCGGGTAGTTATGATCGTGACCACGGGAGCCCGCTGGCTCGCGGTCAACAGCCCGCCCAGTATTTCGATGCTCGACTGGTCGGCCCAGTGCAGGTCCTCGAGCACTATGACCAGTGGCCGTTGCGCCGACAGTACGGTGGCCAGTCGTGTGAGCGCCAGTTGCAGGCGTTTTCTCAGCGCGTCGCCCGTCGGTGTTGACGAACCCGGCTGCGACGAGCCCGGCGAGTTTTCGTCGGCGTACTGTATTCCCAGTAGTGTCGCGAGCGAGGGCAGTTCGGTTTCGAGTTGGCCACCGCTGCGTTCGAGCGCGGCGCGCAGCAGGGCGAGCGCGTCGTCGTTGCTCTCGTTACCGCTGAGTTGACACCACTCGCGCAGCAGGTCGGCCGCGAGAGCAAAGGGTCGCGAGTTGCCTTGCGATGCCTGGCTTTCGAGCAGCAGGCAATCCGACAGCGAGGGATCGTTCTTGAACTCTTCGAGCAGGCGCGACTTGCCCAGTCCCGCCTCACCGCTCACGACCATCACAGAGCCCTCGCCCGCGTGGGCCTGCTTTACTCCCCCGAGCAGGGCGGCGAGTTCCTGGTCGCGGCCGACCAGTGGTGCGCGCAGCTTGCGCCTGCGAGGTCCAGCGTCGTTGCCTTTACCCGGCGGTCGCAAGGGGTCGAGCGCGTAGGCCTGCACGGCCCGGCCCTGTCCCTGCAATGACAACGGTGCGAGCGCGCTCACGCGAAAACGGTCGGATAGTCGGTAGGCAGTCTGCTCTCCGAGGTAGAGTTCGCCGGGCGACGCCGCATCCTTGAGCCGGGCAGCGAGGTTGACCGCGTCGCCTATCACCGTGTACTGGCGGCTGTTGTTGCCCCCCACCGACCCGGCCACGACCAATCCGCTGTTCATGCCCGCTCGTATGGCGCCGGGTTTGATGGTGCCGGGTTTGATGGCACCGGCGCCGTCGTTGCTGAGCAGGCGGGCAAGTGCGGCCGCGGCGCGGGCGGGCGCTTCTTCGAGTCCGTCGGGTGCACCGAACAGGGCCATCATGGTGCGGCCGGTAAACTTGTCCACGTAACCACCCTCGGCCTGTACGGCCAGGGTGAGTGCCTGCATCTGCGCGTCGCTGGGCGCGGGGGCCTGGCACAGTTCGGCGAACAGCACGGTCACCTGCCTACGTTCGGGTTGGCGTTGTTGCAGCCGTCGGTGCTGCACCTGCTCGTCGGCCGTGGACTCGGGTAGCCGGGGTAGGCCATCGGGCAGGGTATCGCGGTCGTCGGTCTGGCCAGACGCCAGCAGCGCCGAGCCCTGCGGCGTGCCGGCGGCGGCCTGCGAAAAACTGAAACCCCGCCTCGCCAATTGCCGGGCCGTTGAGCCAACGAGCACCGAGCCGGTCTCGGCTGCCGCCTCCAGGCGCATGGCCGCTGTCGTGCACCGACCGGCGGGCAGCAGGCCGCCACTGGGCGTTCGCCCCAGCTGCAACTGTCCAGCCTCGACGCCTATGTGCAGGCCAGGCCTTTTGCCGTCGGGAAACAGGGGCGCGGATTGTTTTATCCACTCCAGCATCTCGAGGGCGGCGGCCAGCGCATGACGGTTGGCGGACTCGGCCTGTTCGGAATGGGGAAACGCGGCCAGCATGCAGTCGCCGAGAAACTGCAGCGGGGTGCCGCCGTGGGCGCTGGCAATGTCTTCCATACCAGCAAAACAACCGTTGACCAGCTCGGTTACCTGCTCGGGGTCGAGGTCGCGCGCTGCGAGCGTGAACCCCGAAAGGTCAGCGCAGACAATGGTGGCCTCGAGTTCGATCACTGTATTACTCCCCTGTGGCGGTCGGCCCGTGTTCCGGGCTCGGCCACGCTCCCGCTAAGACCGGTATGCGGTAGGCGCGCGTGGCGCAAACCCAGCTTTGCGGCGCCGTTGGCTGCTCAGCTCGGGGGGCGGAGGCGAAACACGGGTTTTGCACGGGGCAGCGGGCGCTTGTTGGCCGGCTTCAAGGGCGGGGGAAGGTGGCACGCCGATTGCTTTGTCGAGGGTGGGGTAACCGTGTGCAGGCTCCCCATCCGGTTCGTCCGTCGCTGGGTTACCGTTCAGCTGGTCCTTGCGGTATCCACGGCGGACGGGCCGGACCCTTTTGGCCGGCATCTATATCCTGCGGCCGCTGTCTTTCCAGTGGCGTTCTTTCAGACGGCGCACGTAGAGCTTGCCGCTGTCGGTCCTGGGCAACTCGTCGTGGAACTCGATTCTACGCGGTAGCTTGTAGGCGGCCAGTCTCTCGCGGGCAAAATCGATGAGCTCGGCGGCCAGTTGCGGGTTTCCGTTTGTGCCGGGCAGAGTTTGCACGGCAGCCATTACCGCCTCGCCCCATTCCTGGTCGGGTACGGCGAACACCGCCACGTCGGTCACCTGCGGGTGGGTGATCAGCACTTTTTCGATTTCGGCGGGGTATATGTTCACGCCCCCCGAAATGATGGTGTTCGACAGCCGGTCGCGAAGGAAAGCGTAGCCGTCTTCATCGACCAGGCCGATGTCGCCCAGGTGAAAGGTGTGCGCGTCAACGAAGGCCGCGCGCGTCTTGTCGGGGTCGCCGTGGTACTCGAACCAGTGGGGGGTGTCGGGGCGGCGGCAGTACAGTATGCCCTCTTCGTTGGCGGGCAGGGGCGTGCCCTGTTCGTTGCCCGCGAAGATCTGCCAGCCCTCTACCGCGCGTCCGACGGTGCCCTCCTTGAGCTGCCAGTCGGCTGAGTCGACCAGAGTGACGACGCCGCTTTCGGTGGCGCCCCAGTACTCCAGCAGCAGCGGGCCCCACCAGGTGATCATGCGCTGCTTGCTGGCCGGCGACACCGGGGCGGCGCCGTGCAGCACCGTGACCAGTGGTGTTGGGTCGAAGGCCGCGCGTTGCTCGTCGGGCAGGCCGAGCAGGCGCTCGAACATGGTGGGCACGAGGTGGGTGTGGGTCACTTGCTGCTCGCCGACCAGGTCAAAGAAACGCTGCTCGTCCCATCGCGGCATCATGGTCACGGCAGCGCCGTTGAGCAGGTCGTAGACGGCAAACAGCAGCGGCGCCGCGTGGTAAGCAGGCCCGGTGATGAGGTGTCGGCCCCGTCCGTCCATCTGTATGCGTCGTCCGTAGGCCGCGGCCGCCTCCAGCCCCGCGGCCAGGGTAGAAGGGCGATGGCGCTTTACCCCGCGTGGGCGGCCGGTGGTTCCGCTGGTGTAGATCATGGTGCCGCCCATCGGCGAGTCGGGCGGGTAGGGCTGAGCGGGGGCGCTGCTGATGGCCCCGTCCAGCTCGTCGCCGGCGACCAGCAGGGTGGCTGCGTCAACGCAGCCCGCCGAGGCGGCATCGCGATGTTGCTCGTCGCAGATCACCACGCGCGCGCCGCTGTCGGTCAGCACGTAGTCGATCTCATCGGCCAGCAGGTGATGGTTGATGGGGGTCAGCCACAGGCCGGCCAGCCAGGAGGCGAGCACAAGCTCGAGGCACTCGCCGCGGTTGAACATCAGCGTGGCCACCCTGTCGCCGGGCTCGAGGCCCAGCTCGCTGCTCAGCAGGCGGGCCATGCGCGTGGCCCTGTCGGCCAGTTCGGCCCAGGAGCGCGTGACCGACAGGTCGTCGAGCGCGGCCTCGTCGCCGCGCATCCTGGCAAGCTCATACAACAAGGGGGAATACGTTCCTTTTATGTTAAAGGTGCCGGGGCAGCTTCGCCAGCCGAGCAGCCCTGGTACTTTAAGGCCCAGGGGGGTCTGACCCCCCTATTCAGAGTTCGTTGGCGGAGGCGGCCACGAAGGCTTCGCGCAGTTGTTGGTAGTCGCTGGTGACAGGGAACTGGGGAAAGTCGTCGACCACGTTCTGCGGCGGGCAGAAGAGTATGCCCGCGTCGGCCTCGGTGAGCATGGTGGTGTCGTTGTATGAATCACCGGCCGCCACCACGCGAAAGTTGAGTTCGCGCAGCGCCCGCACGGCGCGTCGCTTGCTGTCGTCCAGGCGCAGGGTGTAGCCCGAGATGCGGCCTTCGGGCTCCACCTCCAGCCGGTGGCAGAACAGGCAGGGAAAATCGAGCTGCCGCATCAGCGGCTGCGCAAACTGGTAAAAGGTGTCCGACAGGATGATGACCTGCGTTCGCTCGCGCAGCCAGTCAACGAACTCGCCGGCGCCTTCGAGCGGCCCCATGCCGGCTATCACCTCCTGTATCTGCGGCAGGGTGATGCCCTCGCGATCGAGAATGTCGAGCCGGTAGCGCATGAGTACGTCGTAGTCGGGCTCGTCGCGGGTGGTGCGCCGCAGCTCGTCGATGCCGGTGCGCTCGGCAACGTTGATCCAGATTTCGGGCACGAGCACCCCTTCGAGGTCCAGGCAGGCGATCATGCGCGCAAGTTAGCCCAGCCCGCGCCAAGGCTCAACGCGGGCCGCGGGCGAACGGTGGCTACAGCTGCCCGCCGCCGTTAGCATTGCCCCTTATGGGCACGCTAGAGGGCAGGACAGCAGTGGTTACCGGGGCCGGCCGGGGAATAGGCCGCGCCATGGCCGAGGCGCTCGCGGGACACGGCGCCTCGGTGGCGGTGAACGACATCGTGGCCGAGCGCGCCGAAGAAACCGCGGCCTTGATCAACGACGCCGGCGGCCGGGCCGCGGCCTTTGCCGCCGACGTGGGCCAGCACGCGGCCGTGCTCGAGATGGCGGCTGCCGTCGAAAAAGAACTCGGTCCGGCCGACCTGCTGGTCAACAACGCGGGCATCCCCGGCAGCTTTTCGGCGTTCAAGTTCGTTGACAGCCAACCCTCCGACTGGGAGCCCTTCCTGCGCGTGAACCTCTACGGTGTGCTGCACTGCTGCCACGCTTTTGCGCCGGCAATGAAAGAACGGGGCTGGGGGCGCGTGGTCACCATCTCGTCGGAGGCCTGGCGCATGGGCACCGACTACGGCATTTCGATGTACGCCGCGGGCAAGGCGGGGGCCATCGGTTTCATGCGCCAACTGGCGAGCGAGCTGGGACACGATGGTGTTACGGCCAACTGCATATCGTTGGGAGAGCTCGACAACCTGCCGTTGCCCGACGACTACTTTGCGCGTTACCCGGTGGCGCGCGCGGGCAGCGCCGACGACGTGGTGGCATTGCTGCTCTACCTCGTCTCCGACGAGGCCGCGTGGATGACCGGCCAGGTGCTGCCACTCAACGGCGGCCTCTCCTGAAGCGGGATACGTTGCAATCAGCTGAAAGCCAGCGGGGCAGCCCTGGTACGATTAAGCTGATCGTAGCGCATCCCCCGTATTGACTGGCCGGTGCAGGGGTGGCCTGTAGTAGGGCATGAAGTTTGGAGTGATTCCGCCTTACGGTATGGCCGCGGTCGAGGATCCAGTGTTCGCGGGCGATTTCTGTCGCGCGGCCGAGCAGGCCGGCATGGAGTCGGTGTGGGTGGTCGAGCACACGGTGATGTGCCCCGACTACACTTCGCGTTACCCCTACGATCGCTCGGGCCGCTCGCCTTTTAACGAGAACGTGCCGCAACCCGACCCGCTGCTCTGGCTGGCCTGGGCGGCCGCGCACACCGAGACCCTGCGCCTGGCCACCGGCGTGATGATACTGCCGCAGCGCAACCCACTCATACTTGCCAAGGAGCTTGCCACGCTTGACCGGCTGTCGGGCGGCCGCCTGATGGCCGGCTTCGGCGTGGGCTGGGTACGCGAAGAGGCCGAGGCCCTGGGATGTGACTTCGGAACCCGCGGACGTCGTGCCGACGAGTGCATTGAGGTCATGCGTGAGCTGTGGGGTGAGCAGGAAACGGCGTCTTATCACGGCAGTTTCTACGAGTTCGAGCGGGTGGTGAGCCGTCCGCGTCCGGTGCAGGAAGGCGGTGTGCCGCTGGTCATCGGCGGTCACAGCGAGGCGGCCGCGCGCAGGGCCGGTCGTTACGGCGACGGTTTTTTCCCCCTGGGCGTTTCGATGCAGCGCCTGGCCGAACTGCGCGAGGTCTTGAACGATGCCGCCAGAGCGGCTGGCCGCGACCCGGCCCGCGTGGAGATCACCTGCGTGGGAGTGGCCGACCCGGCGCTGTTGTCGGCCTACGCCGAGGCGGGTGTTCATCGCACCGTGGTGGCCTGTCTCGTGCCCGAACTCGACGCCGCGAGCAGCGCTATGCAGGCCGCGCTTTCGGCCGCGCGCGAGGCCGGCCTGCCGCTCAACGGTGGCCTGGCCTGAGCCGGCCCTTCAGCCGAACGCTTTCGGCGACACGGTGTTCTTCGGGTTCGGCTTGTCCTCAGCGGCGGCCTGGCTGTAGTCGCCCCAGGGACCGTCGCGATCGGCCACGGCTGCGCCCACGCCGTCGCGGGCGGCGGTTTCGATAAAGTCGAGCGACTCGGGAATATTGCGCATGTAGCCGTCGAGTATCGGTCCGAGCAACTGCGTGCCGGCCAGGCCCATGTTTTCGTAGGCCTGGTTGACGACCATCTTCATGGCCGCGAGTTGCGCCGGCGGCAGTGTGGCGATCGCGCGGGCCTCGTCCATGACGGTTTTTTCAAGATCGGCAAAGGGCACCGCGCGGTTGATGAGGCCGATTTCGGCCGCCCGGCTGCCCGACAACGGTCTGCCGGTAAGCGCGTGTTCCTTGGCGCGGGTCAGGCCCAGCCGGTAGATCCACATGCCCGTGAGGTAGCAGCCCCACGCGCGCGAGTAGGGCGTGCCGATGCGCGCGTCGTCGCTGGCGATCACCAGGTCGGCGCACAGGGCCATGTCGGAGCCGCCGCCAACACACCAGCCGTGTACCTGCGCGATCACGGGCTTGGGGCTGCGCCACAGGCTCATGAACTTGGGCACGGGTCCGGTGTGCGGGCTGGTCACGCCTATCATGTCGCGGCCTGGGTCCCAGCTGCCGCCTGTGCCCACCAGGCCTTCCCAGGCAGCCATGTTGTCGGCGAAGTTGAAGCCTGCGCAGAAGGCGCGCCCAGCGCCGCGCAACACGATCACGCGCACGTCGGGGTCCGCGTTGGCGCACGCTACGGCCTGTTCGATCTCGTCGGGCATGGGCGGGACGATGGTGTTGAGCTCGTCGGGGCGGTTCAGGGTAATGGCGGCAACAGCCCCTTCGGTTTCGTAGATCAGGCTTTCAAATTTCATGGTGCAGGACTCTGCGGTCAAACTAGCGCCGCGCTTCAGTTGGTGGAAGCGGGCCGCTGGTGCGCTCGCGTCAGTAAAAGGAGAGTTGCGGTCGGGCTCTAACCGGCGATTGTAAAATACACGATAAACGGGGTAGTTAGAGAGGTTCAGGTCGACCACCACGGGTCGTTTGCAGGAGGAAACCGGCGTATGCGCAGCGCAAAAGACTTTTTTCAGCCACTGGCCCTCGGCGCGCCCGAGCCGCTGCGCGAGGTGCCGTTTCGTCCCTCGCGGATGATACATTTCTTTGACCCGAGCAACGCCAAGATGGCGGCCAAGGTGCCCGATATCGCGAAGAAGTGCGACGTCGTGCTCGGCAATCTCGAAGACGCGATAGCGGCCGACAACAAGGAAGCCGCCCGCGAAGGCCTGGTCACGATCGCTCGCGACACCGACTTCGGCAACTGCCAGTTGTGGACCCGCATCAACAGCCTCGACTCCCCCTGGGCCCTGGACGACGTCACCCGCCTTGTCGGCGAGATCGGCGACAAGCTCGACGTCATAATGATTCCCAAGGTCGAGGGCGCCTGGGACATTCACTACATGGACCGCCTGGTGGCCCAGCTCGAAGCCCGCGCGGGGCTCAAGCGGCCCATACTGTTTCACGCCATTCTCGAGACGGCCACCGGTGTGGCCAACGTCGAAGAGATATGCGGTGCCAGCCCACGCATGCAGGGGCTGTCGCTGGGCCCGGCTGATCTCGCCGCTTCCAGGCGTATGAAGACCACGCGCGTGGGCGGAGGACACCCCGGCTACATAGTGAGGGCCGACCCCGACGCGGCCAACGAGGACGCGCCGCGCCCGACCGCGCAGCAGGACCTGTGGCACTACACCATCGCGCGCATGGTCGACGCCTGCGCCGCGCACGGCATACTTCCTTACTACGGCCCCTTCGGGGACATCAAGGACACCGTCGCTTGCGAGGACCAGTTTCGCAACGCCTTTCTCATGGGCTGCGTGGGCGCGTGGAGCCTGCACCCGGTGCAGATTGGTATAGCCCGCAAGGTGTTCAGTCCGCCGGCCGACGAGGTGAAGTGGGCGCGCCGGGTCATCGACGAGATGGGTGACGGCACGGGCGCGGTCATGATAGACGGCAAGATGCAGGACGACGCGACCTTCAAGCAGTGCCGGGTGATGGTCGATCTTGCGCGCTCGCTGGCCGAGGGCGACGAGGAATTGACCGAGGCCTACGGATTCTGAAGCGGCTGCAGCGAGGCTGCTGACGTTGAAATGCGCGGGCGGAAAGGCTAAAAACCCCGTTGCTTTCGAGCGCCGGACTGACTGACCGCTCGACCGACCCTACGACTGGCCACGACCCAGGAGGTGGTTTTCTGATATGCGTTTTTACGAGTTTGAAACCAAGACGATTCTGGCCAGGCGAGGTATCCCGGTGCCCGAGGGCAGCAGGGCTGCCAACGCCGGGGAGGCAGCCAGTGCTGCCCGGGAACTGGGCGGCGCGCTAGTCGTAAAGGCCCAGCTGCTGGTGGGCTCGAAGGCCGGCGCGAGCAGGTCCGACGAGTCGCAGGCGGTCGACAGCCCCGAGCAGGCGGCCTCCGCCACCGAGGAGCTGCTCAAGATCGACGACGGCGGACGCGGCCCCAGGGGCGTGCTCGTTGAGAAGGTCCACGCGGCCACTGCCGAGTACTCGCTGTCGATAAGCTACGACGGAACGGCCAAGCAGCCGCTTCTGCTCGCAGCCGACATCGCCGGCAACATCGAGGACATCGCCGAGGCGCATCCCGACCGCGTGGTCTCGAGACACTTTTCGGCGCTGGTGCCGTTCTCGGATTACGTCGCCAAGGAAGTAGCCGCGGGCCTGGGCCTGAACGGTTCGGAACTCAACCGCATGGCCGGCGTCATTGCCCGCCTGGCGCGCTTGTTTCTCGACTACGATCTTACCCAGGCCGACATACAGACCCTGGCCCGGCTCGAAGACGGCAGCCTGCTGGCGGTCGATTGTTTTTCGGACATGGAAGTCGAGGCCAAGTACCGGCAGAAAGAACTGCTCGCCGAGTTCGGCGTGGGCGAGGAAGACACCCGCTCGGTGCGCGCGCCCACCGCGTTTGAGCTGGCCGGCAAGAAGATCGACGACGACGACCCGCGTGGCATCATCGGCCCGGTCGTCGAGTTCAGCGGCAACGTGGGGCTGGTCATCGGTGCTGGCGGCGGTTCGCTGACGCTTACCGATGCGGTGCGCAAGGCGGGCGGCGATCCGGCCAACTACGCGGCGATAGGCGGCAACCCCAGCGTGGCCAAGGCCGTGGCGCTCACCAAGCTGGTGCTGGGCAAGCCCGGCGTCGACAAGATAGCCGTTATGTCCAACGTGGTGTCCAACACGCGCGCCGACCTCGTGGCCCGCGGCGTCATAAAAGGTGTGATCGAGATGGGCTTCGAGCCCGCCGACAAGATCACTATCTTCCGCGTGCCCGGTGCGTGGGAGGCCGACGCCGTAAAGATCCTGAACAAGTACGGCGTGGAATACTGCGACCGTTCGGTGTCGATCAGCGAGGCGGCCAAGCGCGCCGTCGACAAGATCAACGGCTGAGCGGCTGGCGAGCAGCGAGCGAGAAGAGGAAAGCGATGGGAGTTCTGGTTCACAAGGATTTTGATTTTATCGTCCAGGGCATCACCGGGCGCGAGGCGGTTAACTTTACCCGCGAGTGCCTGGAGTACGGCTCGAGGATCGTCGGTGGGGTGACCCCCGGCAAGGGTGGTCGCGAGGTCTACGGCGTGCCGGTGTACAACACGGTTCGCGAGATCACCGAGCAGCGCAAGGTTGACGGCACCGTGATTACCGTGCCCCTGGCCTTTGCAGCCGACGCGGCCTACGAGGCCATCGACGCCGGCATCAAGCTGCTGGTGATCATCACCGAGGGCATTTGTCGTCGCGACGCGGCGGCGTTCATCGAGTACGCCGCCCAGCACGACGCCCGCGTGATCGGGCCCAACTGCCTGGGAATCATCATCCCCGACGTGTGCAGGTTCGGCAGCCTTGGCGGTCCGGCAGTCGACTGTCGCAAGGCTTTCAAGCCCGGGGTGGTTGGCGTCATGTCGCGCTCGGGTGGCATGACCACCGAGATCTGCAACGCCCTGAGCCAGGCGGGCCTGGGCGAGAGCACGGCAATTTCGATAGGCGGCGACCCGGTCATTGGCTCGACCTACGCCGAGTTGATGCCCTACTTCGAAGCCGACGAGGACACCAAGGCCGTTGTCATTTACTCTGAGCCGGGTGGTTCGTCGGAGGCGGAATTGGCGCGCTGGGCCAAGGAAAACAACAGCCGCCTGCCCATGGTTGCTTTCGTGGCGGGCCGCTTCATGGACGACATGCACGGCATGAGCTTCGGCCACGCCGGCACCATCGTTGAAAAGAAACTGGATTCACCGGCCGACAAGATCCGCCGCATGCGCGACGCGGGTATTTCGGTGGCAGACGAGATCGGGGACATTCCGCGCCTCGTGCAGGAGCGCCTCGACGGCGCCGCCTGAGCATAAGGGCAGCAGGAGAACGTAAACATGGCAATGTTCATACGCGTGGATGTAAACGACGAACTGGTGGCCGCCACCGACGGACTGGCGGCCAAGTTGATCGAGGTGTGCCCGGTCAAGATTTTCAAGGCCGGCGATGACGCTGGTTCGGTCGCCGTGGTGGAAGACAACGTAGACGAGTGCACGCTCTGCGACCTGTGTCTGCAGGGACCCGAGGGCTCGGTGTCTATCGTCAAGCTCTACGAAGACTGAGCGCCGGACCCGGCCCGCAACAGCCACGCGCTTGCAGCGGCGAGCGTGTATTCGAGCAACAGCGCAAAGCCCGTGTACGAAGACAGCTCGGTCGCCATCACGGCGCCCGCGCTGCGCGCCAGGGCCAGGCCGCAGGCAAGAAAGAGCAACAGCAACAACGCCGGTCGCTCCAACTCCTCTCGCATCGCGCCGGCGGCGCAGAGGGCGCCGATGCCTGCCTGCAGGCCCCCATACATAGCCTGTAGTTCAACGGTGCCGGTCGAAGTGGTGGCCGACACGGCGGCGGCCTCGGCCAGGAACTCCGGCACCAGGAAACAGTAAAGGCCGTAGGGCAGCCACAGCAGCGCGTTGGCGGCAAGAAATAATCTCGTCATGGTGTTTTCTCTCTCCCCGGGGCTCCCATCTTGCCCGCCGCTGGTATAGAAGTCAGTACAGCGGGTGCCCGCAGGGAGAACGACTATGAAATTCGCGCTTTTTCACGAGATCCCGGTGGCACGGCCCTGGACGGCGGGCAAGGAACAACAGGCCATAGTCAACGTGGTCGACCAGGCCGTGGCTGGCGAGCAGGCCGGCTTCGACAGCATGTGGACGGTGGAGCATCACTTCCTCGAGGAGTTCTCCCACTGCTCCAACCCCGAGGTGTTGTACGGGGCCGTGGCGGCGCGAACCAGCAGCCTGCGCATCGGCTACGGAGTCCGGCTCACGCCCAAACCATACAACCACCCGGTGCGAACGGCCGAGAGCGTGGCCATGCTCGACAACCTGTCGAACGGGCGCGTCGAGTTCGGAGTGGGCCGTTCGGCCACTGCCGCCGAGCTGGAAGGCTTCGGCATCGACCCGCAGGTGACGCGCGAGATGCTCTCCGAGGCGCTCGACCACATCGTGGGTTGCTGGACCGACGACCTGCACGAGTTCAACGGTACGCACTGGAGCATGCCGGCCCGGCGCGTGTTGCCGCGTCCGGTGCAGCAGCCGCACCCGCCGCTGTGGTCAGCCACGACCAGCCTCGACGGACACCGCGGCGTGGGTCGCATGGGCGTGGGCCTGTTGTCTTTTGCCGTTGGTGTGCCGCCCGAAGACCTCCTGCCGCGGGTGGCGGCCTACCGCGAAGGCCTGGCCGAATGCACCCAGCCCAAGGGCAGGGTGCGCAACGAACGCGTGGCCACGTTTACCATGGGCCACTGCGCGGAAACCAACGAGCAGGCCTTCGAAGAGGCCGCCGAATCGATGACCTGGTACCCCAAGGCGGGCGCGCGTCAGGTGGCGACGGTGGCCGACTACGCCCGGCGCTTCAACGAGGACCTGGGAAGCTACGGCTACACCGAAGACATCAAGCAACTCGACGAAGCGGGCTCACTTGACCAGCTCGACTTTGACTACATACGCGAAAGCGGTGCGGCCATGGTGGGTGACCCCGACCGCTGCATTGAAATCGCGCGCCGTTACAAGGACGCCGGCTGCGACCTGCTGCTGTGCCTGCTCAATCCCTACGATATCCCCCACGAGCAGGTCCTGAAATCGATAGACCTGCTGGGGAAGCACGTGATACCGGAACTTTCGGGCGACTGACTGAAACGAGCAGTCGTTCTCGCGGAGAGACCCGGGACCGCTGGCGAGAGTTGGCGCCGGGTTGTAGAATCCACCGATGAACGAACCGCTGCGTTTCGGGGTGTTCCTGGCGCCCTTTCATCCTACCGACGAGAGTCCGACCCTGCAGTTGCACCGCGACCTGCAGCTGGCCGAGCACCTCGACCAACTAGGCTACGACGAGTTGTGGATAGGCGAGCACCACTCGGGTGCTTACGAAACCATATCGTCGCCCGAACTTTTCATAGCCGCGGCAGCCGAGCGCACGCGCAACATACGCCTGGGTACCGGCGTGGTGTCGTTGCCCTATCACCACCCGCTGATGGTGGCCGGCCGCATCGTTCAGCTCGACCACCAGACCCGCGGCCGGGTGATGTTCGGGGTGGGGCCGGGACAGCTACCGTCAGACGCACACATGATGGGTATCGACGTTTCGTCTCAGCGTCGCCGCATGGACGAGGCGCTGGAGGTGTTGATCCCGCTGCTCCGCGGCGAGACCGTTACGCGCAAGACAGACTGGTTCGAGCTCAGGGATGCGCGCGTGCAGATGGCACCGCATACCCATCCGTCGGTCGAGGTGGCCGTGGCCGCCGCGATTTCGCCGTCAGGTCCGCGTGCTGCCGGCAAGCACGGCATCGGCATGCTGTCGATGGCTGCCAGCAGCGCCGAGGGCTTCGACCTGTTGCCCGCCCACTGGCAGGTCTGCGAGCAGCTGGCGGCCGAGCATGGACAGGTGGTCGACCGGCGCAACTGGAGGCTGGTGGTACCCATGCACCTGGCCGAGACAAGAGAACAGGCCCGTGCCGACATGGAGCACGGTCTGCTCAAGCTCGTGCACTACTTCGAGCAACTGGGCGGCAACAAGCTGGACTACAGCAGCAGCACCGAGGCTGCCGTCGAGGAGTGGACGGAGCGGGGCCTGACCGTACTGGGCCGCGCGATCATCGGTACGCCGGACGACGCCATCGAACAGATCGAGCAACTGCGTGCGCGTTCGGGTGGCTTTGGCACCTTCATGTTGTTGGCCCACGACTGCGCCGATCCACAGCGCACGGCGAACAGCTACGAATTGTTTGCCCGCTACGTGATGCCGGCCGTCAACGGTGCCAACCGCAACCGCTCCCAGAGCCTGGACTGGTGCAACCGCAACAGCGCGCAGGTGATAGGTGACCTGGTGACCGCAGTGGGCAGCGCGATCGAAGAACACGAAGAGGAGCGCCGCGAGCGCGGCAGTGGCGTGGCCTGGGGTGACGGCACCGACCTGCTGGTCGGCGACGAATAGTTTACGCGTGAATCCCTACGGGAATGGTGGTGATGGGGGTAAGCCCGCGAGGCTGGAGGGCCTGGCTGCGGGTGCAGCGGGTCGTTCTTCTCGACCACCCCCTCGATGGCGATGCCGGCCACGCGCGTGACCCAGCGATAGCCCTCGGCCCAATCGGCGGCCGTGCCCGGCGGGCCTCAGACTTCGGAAGGTATATTGAAACGCTCCTGGTACTTACCATGGCGCGCGCGTTCGGTGGCAAGGTCGAGCCCGGTGTCTTCAAAAGTATACTCGTGGACGCCGTGTCTATCCTTTGGCCGCTGTTTCATCCAGGCCTCGATTGCCTGTTCGGCTTCGCCGGTGAGCGGGGAACCACAGCGCTTGTAGATGTCGCGAACCGTTCCGATCGGGTCGGCCATGAGGTCCTGGTAGCGCACGTCGATGATGCTTTCGGTCGCCAGCGTGCCCGCGTCGCGTGCCTGCATGACGCGCTCGGGAAGGTAGGCGTGTCCAAAGGCCAGGCTTTCGACGACCGATTCGTAATGCACGTGGTCACTGCGCATCCACTGCAGACTCGCCATCAGGTTAGAGATCGAGCCCAGGACCCGCAGCGGGTCACGGTGTGTGATTACAACGTGTGCGTCGGGATAGGTGTCCAGGAGACAGACGAGATGATTCATATGGGAGGGCGCTTTGAGCACCCAGCGCCGCTTCGGCTGGCGCCACTGTAACAGCTTGAGGAAGCGCCGGTGGTAGCTGTAGGCGGGCTGGGGGTCGAGTCCCGCCTTCCACATGGTGTAGCTGGGGACGTGGAAGAACCCCGTGAACATGTCGCAGGCAAATTCATGGGCGAAGATGTAGATGCACTCGTTTGGAAGCTCCGCGCCCAGCTCGTGCATCGTTCTCATGGCCGGCAGGACATGGTCCTGCATCCTGACTTCGTTCTCCGCGAGCTCGATCGTCAGGGCGCTGTCTGTTTCGGAGGTAGCGACGGCGGCGGCCGGGTACATCATCTCCCATGTGATGGGGGCGCGATTGCCCGGGTCCCGCCACAGGAGTTCATGAAGGATGCTGGTCCCCGTGCGGGCAATTCCCGTCACGAATACCGGGGCGATGATTTCTTCTTCTTCTATCTCGGGGTGGTCGTGAAAGATCTTCTCGGTGCGGAGTCGACTCTCGAGAATTCGCGCAATCTCTGCGCGCGCCAGCAGCCTGCCGACGAGCGTGAGCTGAGCCTCCTCTTCGAGCGAGCGAACAAGCATGGCCAGCCCTTCGCGGAATCCATCGTCTCCAAAATTATCGAGACCGGTCGCGTCGACCGCGGCCTGGATAGCCTGCACCTCGTCGAGCGGTACCATTGAACGGCCACCGTCGGTCAGTGCCGATGCGAGCCCGTTAACCTGGTCGACCCAGGGCGACCGGGGCGGTGGAGTCCACGCCATGGCGCAGTGTTCTGCAGGAGGGGGCGTGTGTCAACGGATTGTGGCGGGGGCGNNAGCGGGGTCGCGCTGTTTGGATCGTTGACCGAAGCCGACGAATTCAGCACGCAGAACCAACCCTCAAGAAGTGGTAAAGGTATTCTCTCACCCATTGCAGGAACCTGGCAGCCGCTGCTGGTAGCAGCATTGGCGTTTGCCGTGCCCCAAGAGCTGTCCTTCGTACAAAGTTTGTACGTTGGATAGAAGTCGTCGCGACGGGTCCCGTTTAGACGAAGAAAATCTGCGCAATCCGGGAACTACCGGTGCCACGACCGTTCGATCCCCGGTTCACCCGGCTAGCGGCCCTTGAACACGGGGTCGCGTTTTTCGATAAAAGCCAGCACGCCTTCGCGGGTATCTTCGCTCGCCAGGTTTATCGACTGCGAGGTTGCCTCGGCGTCGAGCGCGTCGGGTAGCCCCTGGTTGAACGCGTTGGACAGCATCTTCTTGGTCATCTGCAGGGCCAACGGTGGGCCGGCGGCCAGGCGATCGGCCCAGTCGTCCACGAAGTCATCGAGCTCGTTGTCGGCTACGACCCGGTTCACCAGGCCCATCTGCTCGGCCTCGCGCGCGCTCAGTATCTCGCCCAGCATCGCCAGCTCCTTGGCCTTGTGCATGCCCACTGCGCGCGGCAGCAGCCAGGTGCCGCCGAAGTCAACCGACAGCCCGCGGTGCACGAAGATCTGCGAGAAGCGCGCGCTTTCGCCCGCCACCACGAGATCGCAGCCCAGCGCGATGTTCATGCCGGCACCCACCGCGTCGCCGTTGACCTTGGCTATGGTCGGACGGGTGATCTCGTGCAGCGCGAGTACCGCCGAGTTAACGCTGTCCATCGAGCGCAGGGGATGCAGCCTGGAAAGCTCCTTTCCGAGATCGGCACCGGCGCAGAACGCGTCGCCCTCGCCGGTAAATATCACGACGCGGTCGTCTTCGTTCTGCGATATCTCATGGAAGAGCTGCCTCATCTCCTCCCACATGGAGTAGATGATGGCGTTCTTGCGCTGCGGGCGGTTGAACGAGATCGTCACCACGCCGTTGTCTTTCCGGTTGACCAGGATTTCGTCCACTACTGTTGGCTCCTTGTTGCTCGCGTGTCGGTATTCCTGGGCGCTCTCAGCCCATGTGAAAAAATACGGCCTTGTTTCCGTCGAGGTCGCGGAAGTAGCCGCCGTAGAAACCGGGCATGCGTTGCCCCGGCGCTCCCTCGTCGCTGGCTCCCATGCCCATGGCGCGGGCGTGCATCTCGTCCACCTTTTCGGCCGAACCGGCCGGGAAGGCGACCATGTTGCCGTTGCCGTGGTCGGCCGGCTTTTCGTCAAACGGCGTGCACACTGCCAGCATGGGCTGGTCGGGCGCGGGGCCGATGAGCGCGATGCGTCCGAGGTCCATTATGACTTTGGCGCCCATGGGCTCGAGCAGCTCGGTCCAGAAGGCCTTGGCCTTTTCCATGTCGGTGGTTCCTATGGTGACGTAACCTATCATCGCGATGTTCTCCTTCGCCTCGTTGTTCGGGCGCCGTCCATCTCGCGCCGGGAAGCGGAGTTCTACACCCCCGGCGCGGGTGTTGGTAGTCGAGGGGAGGCAGCTCCCCGCGTCGCGAGGCTCCTTTGCTTAACTCTTTCCTTCACCGCGGCGACTTGATAGTAGAACGTGTTCTAGCCGCTCGATTTCAGCGCGGGAAACCAGCGCCGGTAATCGGCGCGGCCAAGCAGTGTAAGCGGCGGAAGACAACGGGGATAAGGGTTACAGGTGACCGATAAAACGATGACGGCCGCTGACGTCGTCGGCCAACTCCGGGACGGCATGACGCTGGGCATAGGCGGCTGGGGCGCCCGCCGCAAGCCCATGGCACTCGTGCGCGAGATACTGCGCTCGCCGCTCACCGACCTCACGCTGGTGAGCTACGGCGGTCCCGACGTCGGCCTGTTGTGCGCCGCCGGGCGCGTGCGACGGCTGGTGTTCGGCTTTGTCACCCTCGACGTCATCGCTCTTGATGCGCACTTTCGTCGCGCCCGCCAGGCCGGCGACTTCGAGATCACCGAGATAGACGAGGGCATGTTCCAGTGGGGACTGCGCGCCGCCGCCATGCGCCTGCCCTTTCTGCCCACGCGCGCAGGCCTGGCCACCGACGTGCAAGCGCGCAACCCCGAACTCAAGACCATCAGCTCGCCCTACGATGACGGCGAAACCCTGCTCGCCATGCCGGCCTTGAGACTCGACGCCGCGCTTGTGCACGTCGACCAGGCCGACAGCCGTGGCAATGGGCAGGTGCTGGGGCCCGATCCTTACTTTGACGACCTGTTCTGCGCCGCGGCCGATCATGCCTACCTGAGCTGCGAGCGCATCACCACGGCCGACGAGATGCTCAAGGACGGCTGCGTGCACAGTTTGCTTATAAACCGTTCGCAGGTGTCAGGCGTGGTCGAGGTGCCGCTGGGCGCTCATCCCACCGGCTGCTCACCCAGCTACGGCATAGACGCTGCGCACTTGAAGGAATACTCCGCGGCGGCGGCCGATGAGCAGGCCTGGGGGGCTTACCGCGAGCGTTACCTTGACGTGGACCACGCCGCGTACATTAAAAACGCGGGCGGCCGCGATCACATAACGGCCATCCCGCCCACGATCTATTGATGGCGGCGTACTGATCATGGCAGCAAACGAGACAGCAAAAGACGAACAGGCGGCCGGCGATTCCACGCTGGCTGAGCTCTGCATTGCGGCGGCGGCGCGAGCCTGGGCCGACGACGGCGAGCTGCTCGCGTCGGGACTGGGAACGGCACCGCGGCTGGCGGCCGGCCTGGCCTGGCTCACGCTCAACCCCGACCTGATGATGACCGACAGCGAGTGCATGCTCGTGGGCGAACCCGTGCCTCTCGGCCCGCGCGGCGACTATCGCCCGAAGGTGGAAGGCTGGTTGCCCTTTCGCGCGATCTTCGATCTCATTGCCGGCGGCCGTCGCCACGCCATGACCATGCCCACGCAGATCGATCGCTACGGTGGCACAAATATTTCGGTGATCGGCGACTACGACCATCCGAAAGTCGCGCTGCTGGGCGTGCGTGGCATACCCGGCAACACCATCAACCACCCCTGTAGTTTTTTTATCCCCAGTCACTCCACGCGCAGCTTCGTAGAGAGCGTCGACATGCTCTCGGGCGTGAGTTACGACCCCTCTCGCTGGCCGGCCGGTGCCCGGCGCGAATTTCACGACTACCGCCTGGTGGTCAGCAACCTCGCGGTACTCGATTTCGGAGGCACCGATGACCAGGGAGCAAGAACCATGCGGCTCGTGAGCACGCACCCCGGTGTGAGCGTTGAGCAGGTGCAGGAGGCCACGGGTTTTGAGCTCGCGCTGGCCGACAACATCGTCGAGACCCCGGCGCCCACCGCCGAACAGCTGGCGGTGCTCAGGGACCGGCTGGACCCCCACAACCTTCGCGCGACAGTGTTTCCTCCAGCGAAATCCAGCGCCGCAAAAAAAGGCTGAGCACTGTGGGCGATCCTCTACACACCCGAGCCTGTGACCTGTTCGGGGTACGCTACCCCATCGTCCAGACGGCCATGGGCTGGGTCGCCACGCCAGAGCTGGTGGCCGGCACGGCCAATGCGGGCGGCATGGGTTTTCTCGCCTGTGCCGTGATGCATCCCGACGAGGCCGACGCGGCCATCCGTCGCGTGCGCGAGCTTACCGACCAGCCCTTCGGCGTAAACTTCCTGATGGAGCAGCCGGGCGCCGACCGTATCGTCGAAAGCATAGTCGAGCACGGCGTACGCGCGGCGAGTTACTCGCGCTCTCCCAACGCGGCTTTCATCGAGCGCATGAAGAAGGCCGGCGTCGTGTGCGTGCCCACGGTGGGCGCGGCCCGTCACGCCGAGAAGGCCGTCAAGCTGGGAGCCGACATCGTTGTCATACAGGGCGGCGAGGGTGGCGGTCACACGGGCGTGGTGCCGACCTCGCTGCTGTTGCCGGCCGTACTGGACGTGGTCGACGTGCCGGTGCTGGCGGCCGGTGGTTTCCACGACGGACGCGGCCTGGCCGCGGCGCTCGCCTGGGGTGCCGACGGCGTGGCCATGGGCACGCGATTTCTGCTGACCGCCGAGAGCCCGGTGCCCGACGCCACCGTTGATCGCTACTTTGCGGCCGGGGTGGCCGACGTGGTCGTCACGCGCGAGGTCGACGGCATGCCCCACCGGGTGATACGCAACGAGTTTCTCGACCGGCTCGAGAGAGGTAGTTCTTTAACCCGACTTGCGCGGGCGCTGGCCAGCGGCCTGGAGTATCGCAAGATGAGCGGCGCCAGTATACCGGAGCTGCTGCGCTCGGCATTGGCCATGCGAAGCTCCGACAAGCTGACCCCCACGCAGACGCTTATGGCAGCCAACGCGCCGGTGTTCATACAGCGCGCCATGGTAGACGGCCGCCCCGCCGACGGCGTGCTGCCCAGCGGCCAGGTCGCCGGGCTCATCAGTGATCGCCCGACCTGCGCGCAATTGATAGAAGGAATGGTTGAGCAGGCGCGCGCGCGGCTGGCGGCGCTGGCGGGCTGAGGGCGGGCGCCGACCGAGGGAACAGGCGAGGGTTGACGGGAGAAACGCAAATGGCATTCAAGACAAGCATAAGCGACGGGCTGGCCGAGTTGGTGCTGGATAAGCCGCCGGTAAACGCCTTTGACAGCGGCGAGTGGCACGAACTCGCGGGACTGTTTACGCAACTGGGCGACGATCCGTCGGTAAACGTGGTGCTCTGTCGCAACGAGGGACGCGGCTTCTGCGCTGGGGTGGACGTCAAGGAACTCGCCGCCGACAGTTCACGCATAGTGGAGGTCAACCACGGCTGCTACGACACCTTTGCCGCCATACACGACTGCGCGGTGCCGGTCGTGATGGCGGTGTCGGGTTTCTGCCTGGGTGGCGGCATCGGCATGGTCGGCTCGGCCGACATCATACTGGCTTCTGACGACGCGACCTTTGGTCTGCCCGAGATAGACCGTGGAGCCATGGGTGCGGCCACTCACCTGGCGCGCATGTTCCCGTTGCAGAAAGTACGGCGCATGTTTTTTACCGGCGAGCCCATAGACGCCCTCGAAGCTTACCGGCTGGGCGCGGTAGAAAGCGTGCATCCTCGCGATCAACTGGCCGCCGCCGCCCGCGAGCTGGCCGCCGTCATTGCTGCCAAGAGCCCACGCGCCGTGCGCGTGGCAAAGGAGGCCCTGAACGGCATAGAGCCGGTGGACATAAAGCGCAGCTACCGTTTTGAGCAGGGCTTTACCTACGAGATGTACGCGTCGTCCGATTCGCAGGAGGCGCGCGACGCCTTCGTTGAAAAACGAGAGGCGAGTTTTTCGGACGGCGGCAAGACGCCCGGCGGCAAGGGTAACAAGGACTGACCCTCTTGGATCTCGACTACACCCAGCAACAGCGTGCGTTCCGCGTCGAGGCAAGAGAGTGGCTCGAGGCCAACGTGCCCGGGCAGGCCCTGCAGTCGATGGACACCGAGCAGGGCTTTGCCGCTCACCGCGAGTGGGAAACCAAGCTCAACGAGGGCGGCTGGGCGATGGTGTCGTGGCCCGTTGAGTACGGCGGTCGCGGCGTGGATCTCATCGAGTGGCTGATCTTCGAAGAGGAATACTACCGCGCGGGCGCGCCCGGCCGCGTGAACCAGAACGGCATTTTCCTGCTCGGCCCCACGCTGATGGAGTTCGGCAACGACGAACAGAAGGCGCGCTTTCTCCCGCCCATGGCAGCCGGTATCGACGTCTGGGCCCAGGGCTGGAGCGAGCCCAACGCGGGCAGCGACATGGCGGCCATTCGCACCACTGCTTTTCGCGACGGCGACCATTACGTCGTTAACGGCCAGAAGACCTGGTGCTCGCGTGCGGTGTGGGCCGACTGGATTTTCTGTATCTTTCGCACCGACCCCGACTCCGAGCGTCACCGCGGGCTCAGCTTCATGCTCGTACCGCTTGACGCCGAGGGTGTGCAGGTGCGGGCCATCGAACAACTCGACGGCGAGACCGGTTTCGCGGAGGTGTTCTTCGACAACGTGCGCGTGCCCGTCGACCAGTTGCTGGGCGAAGAGGGCGGCGGTTGGAAGGTGGCCATGAGCACTGCCGGTTTTGAACGCGGACTCATGCTGCGCAGCCCGGCTCGCTACCAGGCCACGGCGCGTAAGCTGGTGGCACTGCTTCGCGACAATCCCGAGGCGGCCCAACGCGACCCGACGCTGGGCGACCGCGTGATACGCGGTTGGATGCAGGCCGAGGCTTACGCCCTGCAGACCTACCGCACGGCCAGTCGTATCATCGGCGGCGGCAGCATCGGCGCCGAGTCGAGCTTGAACAAGATTTTCTGGTCGGAGATGGATCTCGCCATGCACGAGACGGCGATGGCTTTGCTTGGGCCGCGCGCCGAGTTGCTGCCCACGGCCCGGGCGGCGGGCGACGTCGGCGACTGGCTCGACGGTTTTCAATTCGCCCTGGCGGGTCCGATTTACGCCGGCACCAACGAGATACAGCGCAACATAGCGGCTGAGCGGCTGCTGGGCCTGCCCAGGGGCTAGGTGGGCGAACCGTGGATTTTCATTTCAACGAAGAGCAGCTGATGTTTAGCGACAGTGTGCGCGCGCTGCTCGAGCGCGACTGTACGGCGGATGTTCTGCGCGAGCTGTGGGCCGGCGAAAGCGGGCGCAGCGACGAGCTGTGGCGCGGGCTGGCCGAGCTGGGCCTCACCGGCCTGCTGCTGGCCGAAGAGCACGGCGGCCTCGGCATGGCCGAGGTCGACCTGGTACTGGCGCTCGAAGAGAGCGGGCGGGCCTGCCTGCCCGAGCCGCTTGTAGAAACAGTGCTGGCGGCAGCGCCGCTGCTCGAGACGCTGGCCGCCGGGGGTGGCACCGCCGCGAGCGTGGCCGGCAAGTGGCTGCCGCGCGTGGCCGCGGGCGAGGCCCGGCTGGCCCTGGAGCATCCGGCCAACCCCTGCGTTGCCGACGCCCACGTGGCCGAGCTGCTGCTGTTGCTGGCCAGCGATGGATCTCTGCACGCCGTTGAGCGCGCCCACGTTGAACTCACCCGCCAGCCCTGCAACGACGCCGCGCGGCGTCTGTTCACCGTTGACTGGAAGCCCGGCGACGACAGCCTGCTGGCCGACGCTGCCGGGACCACGCGCCTGCTCGACGCGGCCTTCGACCGCGCGGCTTTCGGCTGCGCTGCGCAGCAACTCGGCATCGGGCAGAAGCTTATCGACCTGGCCGTTGACTACGCCGGCCAGCGCGAGCAGTTCGGCCGGGCCATAGGCAGCTTCCAGGCGGTCAAGCATCACCTGGCCACGGCCCAGGTCGCCGTCGAGTTCGCCCGGCCTGTCGTGTACCGGGCTGCGTGTTCGTTGGCGATCGGTCACACTGACGCCGGCTTGCACGTGTCGCAGGCCAAGGCCATGGCCGACGAGGCGGCGCTGCTGGCGGCCAGGACCTCGCTGCAGGTGCACGGCGCCATAGGTTACACCTGGGAGGTTGACCTGCACGCGTGGATGAAGCGCGCCTGGGCCTTGGAGATGACCTGGGGTGGCTCGGCCTGGCACCGCGGCCGCCTGGCGGACGCCGTTCTTGCGGGCGTAGACAACAACCCCCGTGAAGGCCAACTGCAATTGCAGGGAGTCAACTGACGGCGTGGGCTCGTTGAGTGACAGCACCGCCATCGTGGGGCTGGCCGAAAGCGAGTACGCGCGCAGCCTCGGGGCCAGCGAGCTGGAGCTGTCATGCCGGGTGGTGCGCGACGCGCTGGCCGACGCCGGCGTTGATCCCAGAGAGGTCGACGCGCTCGCGTCGTTTACCATGGAAGGTCCAGCTGACTTCGAGCTCGCGCGCGCGGTGGGCATGGGCGAGCTCAATTTCTTTTCGCAGGTGGCGCACGGCGGCGGAGCGGCCTGCGGGGCGGTGGCCCAGGTGGCCATGGCCATATCCTGCGGCATGGCGCAGGTGGGAGTTGTGTGGCGGTCGCGCAAGCGAGGCGCGAAGAGCAGCCGCGTGTGGGCGCAGGTCAACGATCGCATTTCCGACCAGTGGAAGTACTCGCGGCCGGTAGGCCTTCTGCGGCCCGTGGACGAGGTGGCGCTGATGGCGCGCCGCTACATGCACGAGTACGGTCTTAAGCGCGAGCAGCTGGCCGAGGTCGCGTTGGCCCAACGCGAACACGCAAACCTCAACCCCCGCGCGGCCATGTACGAGAAGCCACTCGACCTGGCCACTTACCTCGACGCGCGCTGGATCAGTGAGCCGCTTTGCCTCTACGACAACTGCCTCGAGAGCGACGGCGCGGTGGCGGTGGTCATCGTGTCGGCCGAGCGCGCGCGCGACTGTCGCACCCGGCCGGTGTTCATACACTCGGCCTCGCAGGGCATGGGCGAGCAGTACCAGGTGATGACTAACTTTCACTGTGACGATCCGCTGGCCGGCTGCTCGGGGGCAACCGCGCGCAACTTGTGGAGGCAGGCCGATGCCGTGCCGGCCGACGTGAAGGTGGCGCAGTTATACGACGCCTTCAGTCCGCTGGTGTTGTTATCACTTGAGACCTACGGCCTGTGTCCAGTGGGCGAGGCCGGGGGTTTTGTAGAAGGCGGCACCCTGGGGCCGGGCGGCTCGCTGCCCGTTAATACCTCGGGCGGGAGCCTGTCGGAGGCCTACGTGCACGGCATGAACCTGCTCAACGAGGGCGTCCGGCAGATGCGAGGGAGCTCGACTTCCCAGGTCGAAGACGCCGACCTCTGCCTGGTGACTTCGGCCCACGTGGTGCCGAGCTCGGCCTTGCTACTGAGAAATTAGAGGCTTGCCGTTACGATGATAGACGAACGACCATTGCCGGTGACAGACGACCCCGCCGACGCGCCGATGTGGGAGGCCGCTCTGCGCGGCGAACTCGTGGTGCAGGCCTGCGTTGACTGCGGGCGCCTGAGGTTTCCGCCGCGCCCGATGTGCCCCGACTGCCAGTCGCTGGATACGGGTTGGCAGAAACTCTCGGGGCGCGGGAAGCTGTGGTCGTACTGCGTGGCACACCCCCCGTTGCTGCCGGCCTTTGAAAAAGACGCGCCCTACAACGTGGCCGTCATCCAGCTCGACGAGGCGCCCACGCTGAGGATATTCGGCAGGGTTGTTCGTGGCGGCGCGGCCAGCGGTAGCGGCGAGGCGCGCGAGCCCGTTGACCCCAGCCTGCTGGTCATAGGGGCCCGCCTGCAGGTTGTCTTTGAAAAAGTAGCCGACGACGTTGCCCTGCCGCTGTTTTTATTGGAAGACGACGTTGCCTAGCCCGCTTTACTGGGCACCGCGGGCGGGAAACATTGAAGGCTTGAAACCCGCGAGGGGTAGAAGAGGAGAGAACACATGCCCGAAGCATACATAGTAGATGCACTGAGAACGCCGGTCGGACGGCGCCGTGGCGGCTTGAGCCAGGTGCACCCTGCTGACCTGGGCGCGCACAGCCTGCGCGCGTTGATGGATCGCAACGACGTTGATCCCGCCGCCATCGAAGACGTGGTTTTCGGTTGCGTTGACACCATCGGTCCACAGGCCGGTGACATTGCGCGTACCTGTTGGCTGGCAGCCGGCCTGCCCGACGAGGTGCCGGGAACGACCGTCGATCGCCAGTGCGGCAGTGCCCAGCAGGCGGTGCACTTTGCGGCCCAGGCGGTGATGAGCGGCACGAGCGACCTCGTGGTTGCCGGTGGTGTGCAGAACATGAGCCAGATCCCGATTTCCTCGTCGATGCTGGCGGGCCAGGAATACGGTCACGAGGATCCTTTCTCACAGTCGAAGGGCTGGGTGGAGCGCTACGGTACCCAGGAAGTGTCACAGTTTCGCTCGGCCGAGATGATCGCCGAAAAGTGGGAATGCTCGCGCGAGGAAATGGAGGAGTTTGCCTACCAGAGCCACCAGCGCGCCATAAAGGCCCAGGACGAGGGGCGGTTTGATCGCGAGATCGTGCCGCTCGAAGGCGTCACCGCCGACGAGGGACCGCGCCGAGATACCTCGCTCGAAAAAATGGCGACGCTGAAGACGCTGAGCGAGGGCGGGCGGGTAACGGCAGCGGTGGCCAGCCAGATATCCGACGCGAGTTCGGCGCTGCTCATAGCCAGTGAAGGCGCCGTGAAGGAACACGGGCTCAAGCCGCGGGCGCGCATTCATCACTTGAGCGTGCGCGGAGCCGACCCGGTGTGGATGCTCACCGCTCCCATGCCCGCCACGCGCTGGGCACTGGAGAAAACCGGCATGACGCTGGACGATATTGACCTCGTAGAAATCAACGAGGCTTTCGCGCCGGTGGTGATGGCCTGGGCCAAGGAGCTCGAGGCCGACATGGACAAGGTCAACGTCAACGGCGGTGCCATCTCGCTGGGTCACCCGCTGGGTGCCACCGGGGCGCGGCTGATGACCACGCTGCTGCACGAGCTCGAGCGCACGGGCGGCCGCTACGGTCTGCAGACCATGTGCGAGGGCGGCGGCCAGGCCAACGTGACCATAATCGAGCGCGTGTAACGGGGCCGCTGGACGGGGAGAAGACGACGAGATGGGTATCTGCGAAGGAAGGGTGGCCGTTGTCACCGGCGCGGGCCGTGGCCTGGGCCGTGAGCACGCGCTTGAGCTCGGCCGCCAAGGCGCGGCCGTGGTCGTGAACGACATTGGCGCCGAGCTCGACGGCAGTGGCGGGTCTAGCGGCCCGGCCGGCGAAGTCGTAGAGATCATTCGCGCTGCGGGCGGCCAGGCGGTGGCCAACGCCGGCGACGTGGCCGACTGGGACGGGGCTGGCTCGCTGCTTGCCACCGCCCTCGAGAGTTTCGGCCGTCTTGACGTGGTGGTCAACAACGCCGGCATTGTCCGCGACCGCATGTTTGCCAACGCCACCGTCGAAGAGTTCGACGCGGTGCTGCGCGTGCATCTGCGCGGCCATTTCTGCGTGGCGCGCCACGCGGCGGCCCACTGGCGCGACCGCGCCAAGGCCGGTGACGAAGTCGACGCGCGCATCGTGAACACCAGCTCGGGTGCGGGCCTGCAGGGCAGCATCGCGCAGTCGGTGTACTCGGCGGCCAAGGGGGCCATAGCCTCGATGACCTTGGTGCAGGCCGCTGAACTGGGTCGTTATGGCATCACGGCCAACGCGATCGCGCCATCGGCGCGCACGCGCATGACCGAGGGTGCGTTTGCCGACATGATGAAAGCCCCCGACGAAGGCTTTGATGCCATGGACCCGGCCAACGTGTCGCCCCTGGTGGCGTGGCTGGCGAGCCCGGCGTCGCGCGATGTGACGGGCCGAGTGTTCGAGGTGGACGGCGGTCGCGTGAGCCTGTGCGACGGCTGGCGCACGGGCGTCGAGATCGACTGCGGGCAGCGCTGGGAGCCCTCGGACCTGGGAGAGGCAGTGGCGGGCCTGGTAGAAAAGAGCGATCCCCCGCAGAAGGTCTACGGCAGCTGAGCACCTGGGGGTGGGCGACTTGAGGATGGGCGACTGGATTTTTCACTGACAGCCGAGCAGCAGGAACTGCGCCGCAGCGCGCGCGAGTTTCTTGCCGACCAGTCCTCATCCGAGCAGGTTCGTGAGGCCATGCAGGGCGAGCGCGGTTGGGACCAGGGCGTGTGGCAGCGCGTGGCGGGCGAGATGGGCTGGACGGCCGTGGCATTGCCCGAACAGTACGGAGGATACGGCCTGGGTGCGGTCGAGTTGTCGGTGCTCATGGAGGAGATGGGCGCGGCGTTGTTGTGCGCACCGTTTTTTTCGACGGTCTGCCTGGCCGCCAACGCCTTGTTGCTGGCCGGCAGCGAAGAGCAGAAGCAACGGTGGCTGCCGCGCATAGCCGCGGGCAAAATAAGCGCGGCGTTGGCCTTTGCCGAGAACGATGGCTCACGCGAGGCTGGCGGAATACAAGCGACTGCTACTGCCGACGGTGACGGCTGGCGCCTCGATGGCGTTAAATCTTTCGTCGTTGACGGGGCCACGGCCGACCTCCTGGTGGTCGCCGCGTGCGAGGCCGGCGGCAGCTCCCCGGAAAACATAGCGCTTTTTCTTGTCGAGGCCGGCGCCAACGGCCTGGCCTGTGTCGAGACACCGGGCATGGATCATACCCGCCGCCTGGCCCGCGTTGAGCTCGAGGGCGTGCAGCTCGAGGCCGACGCGCGCATGGTCGGTGGCTGGGCCGAGCTCGAAGGCACGCTTGATCTCGCCGCGGTGGCACTGGCTGCAGAGCAGCTTGGTGGCGCGTCGCGGGTGTTCGACAGCACGGTGGCCTACGCAAAAGAGCGCCGCCAGTTCGGCCGGCCCATAGGTGGCTTCCAGGCCATCAAGCACAAGCTGGCCGACGTCATGGTCAAGGTCGAGAGCGCACGTTCGGCGGCCTACTATGCCGCCTGGGCCGCGTCGGTCGGCGACCCCGCGCTGTCGCGCCTGGCTTCGCTGGCGCTGTCTTACTGCAGCGAGTCCTTTTTCACGGCTGCGGCCGAATCGATACAGGTGCACGGCGGGGTTGGCTTTTCCTGGGAATACGATTGCCACCTCTACTTCAAGCGCGCGCGCGCCGGGGCTACGCTGCTGGGCGACCCCGACTGGCACCGCGAGCGCATAGCCCGACTGTTGGGTATAGGATGTGCGGACAGGGCAGGCTTGGAGGCTTGACGATGGCAGATAAACTCGACTTCAGTGGCAAGGTGGTCGTGGTGACCGGCGGCGGCAAGGGCGTGGGCCGGGGCATCAGCCAGTGTTTTCTCGCGGCCGGGGCCGAGCTGGTTATCTGCGGTCGCACGCGCCCCGATGTCTTGCCGGCGGTCGACGGTCGCGAGGCCGTGTTCGTTGAGGCCGACGTCCGTGACCCCGACGCCAGCGCGGCCGTCATCGAGGCTGCGGTAGACAGCCACGGCCGACTCGACGTGCTCGTCAACAACGCCGGCGGCGCACCGGCCACGGAGGCGGCGACCGCCTCGCCGAGGTTCTCCGAGTCGATAGTGCGCCTTAACCTGTTGGCCGCGCTCAACTGCGCGCAGCAGGCCAACGTTGTCATGCAGCGACAGGAAGACGGTGGCGTTATCGTAAACATTTCGAGCGTGAGCGCGCTCAGGCCTTCGCCGGGCACGGCGGCTTACGGGGCAGCCAAGGCTGGGCTGCTGAGCCTGACCGAATCGCTGGCCGTTGAGTGGGCCCCCCGTGTGCGGGTCAACGCCGTAATCGGCGGCATGGTGCGTACCGAGCAGGCGCACCTGCACTACGGCGACGAAGAGGGCATCGCCTCGGTCGCAGCCACGGTGCCGCTTGGGCGGCTGGCCGACCCCTCGGACCTTGGCGATGCCTGCGTGTTCCTGGCCTCGCCGATGGCG
>DBZX01000069.1:0-286 GCA_002311335.1 bacterium UBP10_UBA1149 | reverse complement strand
CACGGTGGGGGCGAAAAACCCGCCTTCCTTGGCGCTGCGGCCAACACCTCGGGCTCAAAATAGCTCTTTTCGCCCCGAAAAATGGCGATTCACCTTGACGAACCCGCTGCCGGTTTCCTATTGTTGAAGTTGCGCTGACCGGGGCGCCCCCCCCTCATGAGACGGCTTAAAATTCTGGTCCTGCTGTTGGTCCTGTCCCTGGGCGGGGTCGCAGTCTTTCCAACTCCCGCCCCGGCCCAACCGTGGACACTGGAGCTGGCGCTACCCGCCGCAGGGCAACAGCACT
>DBZX01000032.1:30906-31112 GCA_002311335.1 bacterium UBP10_UBA1149 | reverse complement strand
TCGGCCCCGGCCGAGCTACGCAGCGCCACCAGTGGTGCCGTGCTGCCGGGCAACCAGCTGAAGATAGTGGACCCCGACAGTGGTGCCGCGCTGGCGGATGGTGAACGCGGCGAAATAATCCTGCGCGCGGCCACCATGATGCGAGGCTATTACAAGGTAGAACGCGAGTTGGTGTTTGACCGCGACGGCTGGTTTCACACCGGCGA
>DBZX01000032.1:30273-30830 GCA_002311335.1 bacterium UBP10_UBA1149 | reverse complement strand
CGGCTGGTTTCACACCGGCGACGGTGGCTGGATCGACGACGACGGACTGTTGCGCTGGACGGGCCGCTTGACGGGCCTGATCAAGACCGGGGGCGCCAACGTGTCGCCGGCCGAGGTAGAAGAAGTCGCGGCAGGTTTCGCCGGGCTCAAGACCAGCGCCGCGCTGGGCCTGCCCCACCCCTCCCTGGGTGAAGCCCTGGTGCTGGTCGCGGTACCGGTTGACGGCTCCGAGCTGGACGGCGAGCAGTTGCGCGCCTGGCTGCGCGAGCGACTATCGGCCTACAAGGTGCCGCGCGCCGTGGTGGTACTGGCCCCTCACGAAGCCGAGTACACGGGCAGCAGTAAGCTCAAGGTGGAGCCGCTCAAGGAACTCGCGCTGTCGCGGCTGTCGGCCGACGGCGGCACCGAGATCGCCGGCCACCGTTACACTCGCCGCTAAGCACGCGGAGCGGGAAACGCGTCGACGGCGAGCATGCCACCGTCAACCACCAGCGTTGAACCGGTCACAAACGCCGCCGCCTCGGACGCCAGGAACACCACCACGCCCTTGATGTCCG
>DBZX01000032.1:26059-30091 GCA_002311335.1 bacterium UBP10_UBA1149 | reverse complement strand
CCCTTGCTGGCGTTGTAGGCCACCACCGGTTGTATGACCTCGCGCGAACCGCGCATGGCCGAAATCGAGCTGATGTTGATGATAGAGCCGCCGCCCGCACCAACCATGTGGCGGGCTGCCGCCTGCGACACCAGCCACAGCGCTTTTACGTTCAGCGCGAATACACGGTCCCAGCCCTGCTCGGGGTAGTCCAGCGTGGGAGCCGACCACACCATGCCCGCGCTGTTGACGAGCACGTCCAGGCGCCCCGCACGGGCTATCACCTCGTCGACCAGGGCCGCCGGCGCGCCCTCTTCCACCAGGTTGCACTCCAGTGCCTCCACGCGGCGGCCGGTTCGGCCGGCCAGCTCCTCGGCAACGGCACGACAGTTGTCGAGCTTGCGCGAGGCCACGAACACGTCGGCCCCGGCCTCTGCCAGCCCGGCGGCCGCCCACGCACCTATGCCGCGGCCACCGCCGGTGACCAGCGCCGTCTTACCCTGCAGATCAAATAGCGGACTTGTTTCCATCTTCAGGCTCCCGCGCCCCACCGGCCGGGGTGGCCACTGGCGCGACGCGTGTTAGTATCACGCCCGACGTGGCTGGAAAATACAAAACCCCCGGCGGTCCCCTGCAGGGGGTTCGTGTGCTGGACTTCTCGGCCATGGTGTCGGGGCCCATGGCCACCAGCCTGTTGGCCGACCAGGGCGCAGACGTGATCAAGGTCGAGCAGCCCGGCGCGGGCGACCTCATTCGCTACATCGGCTGCTCGCGCGCCGGCATGTCGGCCATCTTCAACACCATCAACCGCAACAAGCGTTCGATCGCGCTCGATCTTTCCACCGAGCGCGGACTGGAGCTCGCGCTCGAGTTGGTAAAGACCGCCGACGTCGTCGTAGAAAACTTTCGCCCCGGCGTGGCCGAACGCATGGGCCTGGGTTACAAAGCGCTGCTGGCCGTCAACCCGGAACTGGTCTACGCGTCGATACGCGGGTTTGGCAACAGCGGACCGCGCGCCGACCAGCGCGTGTACGATCTCGTGATCCAGGCCCTGTCGGGCATGGCGGCAAGCCAGGGCCGTGACGGCCGCCCCGAGTTCGTGCACAACATCGTCTGCGACAAGACCTCGGCCATCTACGCGGCCCAGGCCATTTCGGCCGCCTTGTTCGCGCGCGAACGCGGCGCCGGTGGACAGCAACTCGAACTCTGCATGCTCGACGCCAGCGTCGCCTTCCTGTGGCCCGACGTCATGCAGGACCGCAGCTGGTTGGGAGACGGAGTGTCGGCACCCGCGCCGCTGGCCGACCTGCTCGACGCCCAGCCCACTGCCGACGGTTGGGTTGCCGTGCTGGCCATCTCCGACGAAGAGTTCGCGGGGCTCGCCCGCGCCCTGGGCAAACCCCAACTGGTCGACGACCCACGCTTCTCCGAGCTGCAGTCGCGCATGGAGCACGGCGCCGAAATGTCGGCGGCCATCAAGGAGGTATCCAGTACCCTGACCAGCGCCGACTTCCTGGCCCGCCTGGAGGCCGAGGGTGTGCCCTGCGCGCCGGTCAACACCAGCGAGCAGCTCATCGACGACCCTCAAATCCTTGCCAATGGCCTGCTACAGGAAATCGAGCACCCCCACTGCGGGCCCATGCGCGTGCCTGGGCCGGTGGCCCGCTTTGAAGGCACCCCCGCCGAACTGCACTCGCCCTCGCCCTTGCTGGGAGAGCACAGCGACCAGCTGCTGGCCGAACTCGGACTCAACGAAGAAGAAATCGCCGTGCTGCACGAGCGGGGAAACGTGGCGTGACAAGACCCCGGGAAAACCCCGCGGCCGAGGAAGCGCAGCTGCTTGCGGGCCTGCGCGTTACAGAGCTCACCGACGAACGCGGATTCCTGGCCGGCAAGATAATGGCCGACCTCGGCGCCGAGGTCACCAAGATAGAGCCGCCCGCTGGCGACCCTGAGCGCGCGTACGGCCCCTGGCTGGGCGGCGTCGAGAAGCCCGAAGCCTCGCTTCCCTGGCTGGCCATGAACACCGGCAAGCGTTCGCTCGCCCTCGACCTGCGTCACCCGGCGGGCATGCAGGTGCTCGATGCCTTGCTCGAGAAAACCGACGTGCTGCTGCTCTCCCTGGGCGCCGCGTGGGCCGAGGGCATGGGGCTCGACTGGCCGCGCCTGCACGCCGACTTTCCCCGGCTGGTGTGCTGCTCGATAACAGCGTTCGGACTCGAAGGGCCACGCGCCGGTGACGACGGCCACGACCTCGTGGTGGTGTCCGCGGGTGGCAACGCCTGGATGACCGGCGACGCCGAGGGGCCGCCCCTGCGCTGCAGCATGCCCTCGTCCTACTACCACACCGCGCCCGAAGCCGTGGTCGGCACGCTGCAGGCCTTACACGCACGCGAGCTCGACGGCCTCGGGCGACTCGTGGACCTGTCGATGCAGGAATGCCAGCTGGCCACCCTCATTACCGCGGCCGGTCAACAGGCGCTGGGGCGTGGCCGCGGACAGCGCAGTGGCGCGCGCACCGGTGCCAGTCGCGAGATATGGCGTGCCGCGGACGGCTGGATATCATTCGGCCTGCGCGGCGGGCCTGCCCGCACAGCCAACCTGCGTGCGGTCTGCAGCTGGATGGAAGAGAGCGGCAAGCTCGCGTCCGCCCTGCGCGACCGCGACTGGGACAGCTGGGACCCGGGCGCCGTGGACGGCGAGGAGCTGCGAGGCGTGGAATCCGCCTTCGGAAAGTTTTTCTCGACCATGACCATGACCGAGTTGTACCAGCAGGCACTCAAGCGCCGCGTGCTGCTGGCCCCCTGCAACGGAGCCCGCGAGATACTCGCCCAGCCCCAGCTTCGCAGCCGCGAGATGTTCGTGACCATCGACTACCCGCGGCTCGGGGCGTCAGTAGAGCACCCCGCCCTGTTTGCCATGCTCGGTGGTACCCGCCCGCGGCTACGGCGCGCGCCCCTGCCGGGCGAACACAACCCGGCCATTCTCGACGAACTCGAACTGTCCGACGAACAGCGCCAACTACTCACAGACGAGGGCGTAGCATGAACAACACTGCGACAGCGGGCGACGTGTTCAAGGACCTGCTCTTTCTCGAGTTCGGTTCGGGCGCCGCCGGCCCGATGGCCAGCCGCTACTTCGTGCAACAGGGCGCCGCCGTGGTCAAGATCGAATCGCACGCGCGACCCGACTTCCTGCGCTACCTTAACCGCGGCGGCGAACAAGCCCTGAACAACTCGCCGATGTTCGTGCTGCTCAACGCCGACAAGAAGAGCCTCGCGCTCAACATGGCCGAGCAGGCGGGTCGCGAGCTGGCCTGGCGACTCATCGAACGCGCCGACGTGGTCATAAACAACTTTTCTCCCGGCGTCATGGAAAAATGGGGCATGGACGCGACCGCCATACGCGCGCGCAACCCGGCGGCCGTGGTGGCCGGCAGCAGTCTCTTCGGCGCCACCGGTCCCGAGCGCAACTATCCCGGTTTTGGCGGCCAGGGCTCGGCCATCGCTGGCTTTAACCAGCTCACCGGCCAGCCGGGGATGGAGCCGCACGGCCCCTGGGCCACGATAACCGACTCGCTGTCACCGCGTTACCTGGCCGTGGCGTTGTCGGCCGCACTGCTGCGACGCCGGCGCACGGGCGAAGGCTGCAGCATTGACCTCTCGCAGATAGAAGCGGCGGTATACAGCCTCTCCGAGTTGGTAGTGCGCCAGAGTGCGAACGACGAAAACATCGAGCGTCGAGCCAATAGCGACCAGCGCATGGCGCCGCACGGCGTCTACCGCTGCAAGGGCGACGACCGCTGGATTGCCGTGGCAGTGCTCGACGACGTACGCTGGAAAATGTTACGCGAGTTACTGGGCCGCCCCGCCTGGATGATGGAAGAAGGCCTGGACAAGCTCGAGCTGCGCCTCGAACAGGCCGAAGTACTCGATCGTTGCCTGCAGGAGTACACGGAAACGCGCGACGCCGACGAGCTCTCGCGCGAGCTCCAGGAAGCCGGCATCGAGGCGGCAGTGGTCATGGACCTGGCCCGGCTCGACGACGACCCGC
>DBZX01000032.1:8078-25974 GCA_002311335.1 bacterium UBP10_UBA1149 | reverse complement strand
CCCGATCTCGGACAGCACAGCAGCGAAGTGCTGCGCGAGTTGCTGGGCCTTGACCAGGACGAAATCGACCAGCTGGGCGAACAGGGTGTACTCGCGTAAGCGTCCCTGCTGACCGGCCGTTGCCCACCGTGAACAGGATTAATAACAGGGCGACACTGGCGGCGGTGCTGCTGGGCTGCTTCATGTGCCAGGCTGGCCTGGGCTGCGGATACATTTTTGGCGCCCTGCTCAAGCACATCGTGGCCGAGTTTGAATGGTCGCGCGCAGCTTTCTCCCTGTCGGCGGCGCCGCTGCTGCTCGCCATGGGCGGCGGCCAGGTGCTGGTTGGCCAGATGGTCGAACGCGCCGGTGCCCGGGCGGTCTTGTCGTCGGCCGTCCTGCTACTGGGTGGGTCGTTGATGCTGTTCAGCACGGTGCAGAACCTGTGGCAGTTCTACCTCTACACGGCGATGTTCGGACTGGCGCTGGCCGGCTGCGGCGATGTCGCCGTTGGCGCCGTCACCTCGCGCTGGGTGAGCAGCAATCGCGGACTGGCGCTGGCCTTCGTATACGTTGGCTCCAACGCCGGCGGCGCCCTGGTTCCCATCCTGGCCGACCAGCTGGCGGCCGCGTACTCCTGGCGAGAGGCGGTGTGGTGGATAGGCATCGGCGCCACCGCGATCATCCTCCCCTTTGCGCTTTTCGCCGTCCGCGACCGGCCGCTTGATTCGCCCGACACCGACATCGACCTGGCTGGCGGCGAGGCAACCGCGGGCAACCCAACAAGTGTCGACGCTACGGGCGGGGTCGACCTTCCCGAAGCGCTTCGAACGCCCGCGTTCTGGATATTCGCCTGGGTGCTGTTCAGTTTTTATTTTTACTACCTGGCCGTCAACCAGCACCTGGTCGCCTACCTGGGAGACATCGGCTACGACGACGCCCGCGCCGCCGCCGGCCTTGGACTGGCCGTGGCGCTGGGCGTGGGGAGCAAGCTCGCCGTTGGCCTGCTCGCCGACCGCCTGCCGGCGCGCAGCGTGCTGCTGGCCAACTTCGCGCTCATAACGCTGGCCTCGCTGCTGCTGCTCGGCGCGGCCCACCCCGCAATGCTGCTCGCCTTCCTTCTTACCCACGGCGTGGCCACGGCCGCCGAGAACGTGGTGGTACCGATGGCACTTATAGACTGCTTCGGCCAGCAGCACCTCGCGCGTATATACGGCGCGCTGATGTTCACGCTTTTTCCGGCCGGCGTACTCGGTTCGTGGCTGGCGGGCTCGATTTTTGACCTCTCCGGGAGCTACACCCTTGCCTTTGCCCTGTTCGCAACCTTGAATGGGTTCGCGCTGGCCGCCCTCACCCGCCTCAGACCAGCCCCCGTGCTGTAATACAGCGCCGCAAAACAATGGACCTGCACGACAATCCAGAACAGGCTTCCTTCCGCGCCGAACTCAGGCAGTGGCTGGCCGACAACCTGCCCGCTGGCTGGGGCAAGACCGTGCGCGAACCCGACGACCCCGAGGCACTTGTGGCCTTTCTCAAGCAGTGGCAGCTCAAGCTCTACGAGGGCGGCTGGGCCGGGCTCGACTGGCCCAGCGAATACGGCGGCCGCGGCGCGAGCCTGGCCGAGAGCATGATCTTCGGTGAAGAGTACGCGCTGGCCGACGCTCCCAACATGATCAACATGTCGGTGGGTGCGGCGCTGGTTGGCCCGACGCTGATCGCCTGCGGCAGCGACGAGCAGAAGCGCCGCTTCCTCGAGCCCGTGCTCAAGGGCGAAGATATATGGTGCCAGGGATTCTCGGAGCCCGGCGCCGGCAGCGACCTCGCGTCGCTGAGGACGCGCGCCGATCTCGAGGGCGACCACTTCGTCGTCAACGGCCAGAAAACCTGGACCAGTTTCGCCCACCACTCGCAGTGGTGCATCCTCGTGGTGCGCACTGATCCTGAATCCGAACGGCACCGCGGGCTGAGTTTTCTGCTGGTCGATATGAACAGCCCCGGCATCACGGTGCGACCGCTCAAGGAGATGACCGGCCACGAGTGGTTCAACGAAGTTTTTTTCGACCAGGTGAGCGTGCCCAGGGAAAACCTGGTCGGCGAGCTTCACCAGGGATGGAACGTGGTCATGACTACCCTTGCCCACGAACGCGGCAGCTCTTCGCAACACGCTCGACTGGCCCTGCAGCTGGACAGGCTGGCGCAGGCGGCCCGCGAACCGCGAGCAGACGGCAGCCGCGCGGCCGACGATCCGCTGGTGAGACAGCGGCTGGCCGATTTCGCCGGGCGCATGATGATACTGCGCATGTCGGCTTGGCGACACGCGAGCACGCTCGACGCCGGTGGCGTACCGGGCGCCGAAGGTTCCACGCTCAAGATCCTCTGGAGCGAGCTCGACCAGGAGGTCAAGTCAGCCGCCATCGACCTGCTGGGGCCGCGGGCGATGATTCCCGCAGGCGACCCCGACGCGGTGGACGAGGGCTACTGGGCCTACGAACTGCTGTGGTCACGCGCCGCGACCATTTACGCCGGCACGTCCGAAGTCCAGCGCAACATCATCGCAAACCGCGTACTGGGGCTGCCAAGACGATGACCACCGCCAAATCGACCTCCGACGATAGTCGCTTCCCCTTTCCCGCTGTAGCGAACGGCTGGTTTCGCCTGGCCTACTCCGACGAACTCGCTGCCGGGCAGGTGCTACCGTTGTCGCTGCTCGACCGTGAGCTGGTGCTCTACCGCGACGAGGAGGGCGGCGCGCACGCGGTGGACGCTTACTGCCCCCACCTGGGTGCTCACCTTGGCCACGGCGGCAAGGTCGAGGGTTCGGGCATACGCTGCCCTTTTCACAACTGGCTGTGGATGGCCGACGGCAGCTGCGGCAATATTCCTTACAGCGAGCACATTCCGCCACGGGCCCGCATACACTGCTGGGCACTGGCCGAGAGCAACGGCATCATCATGGCCTGGCACCACGACGCCGGGCTCCCGCCCTCCTTTGAAATCCCGACCCTGCCCGAGTTGGAGTCAGCAGACTGGACTCCGCTGGTGGTACGCAAGTGGACCATCAAGAGCCACTGGCTCGACATGAACGAAAACTCTGTCGACCAGGTGCACTTCGAGTACGTGCACGGCACCGCTACGCAACCGGCCACCACTGCCGAAGTCGAGGGCCACCTTCTCAAGTGCCGCTCGCGCATGAAGATGTCGACTCCCCGCGGCGAGATAGACGGCGGCATCGACACCGACGACCACGGCCCCGGCTTCCAGGTCGTGCGCGTGCACGGAGAACTCGAAACCCTGATGATCAACACCGCCACGCCCATAGACGATGAGCTCACCGACGTGAGCTTTGCCTACAGCATCAAGGCCGGTGGCGACGACAAGCTCATCGAGGGAATCGGCGCCTCCATCATCCGCGATCTCGAAAAACAAATGGCGCAGGACATCGTCATCTGGGAACACAAGCGCTACAACCGCCGGCCGTTGCTCTGCGAAGCCGACGGCCCGCTGTCGGTCTACAGGCAGTGGATGTCCCAGTTTTTCAGCGAGGGAGCCGTCAGGTCATGAAGCGGGTAATAGACGCCTGGGTCAACGTAAACATGTCGGAGCTGGGGACGCCCGACTACCTGCTCGAGGTCGCCGAAAAATATTTCAAGCAGGGCGACGACTTCTTCCGCGACTACAGCATAGAAGAGATGACGGCCACCATGGACGAGCTGGGTGTGGAGCGGGCCATCCTGACCACCGACGTCAGCAAGCCCTCGGCCCACGTTCTGTCCTTCGTCGAAAAACAGCCCGACCGCTTTGCCCTGGGCGTGCACCTGGACCCCCGCCGGCTGATGAAGACGGTGAACGAGCTGGCGGCCATGGCCGCGTCGCAGCCGCTGGTGCTGGCCCGCATCACGCCGTTCTACTTTGACCTGCCGCCCACCGACCCGGTTTACTACCCGGTGTACAGCAAGTGCATCGAGCTCGGCCTGCCGCTGACCATAAACACCGGCATACCCGGCCCGCCCGCACCCGCGGCCTGCCAGGACCCGCTGCACCTTGACCGGGTGTGCCTGGATTTTCCTGATCTCAAGCTGGTGATGGCGCACGGCGCCGACCCCTGGTGGGGTGTTGCCTGCCGGCTGATGCTCAAGTACCCGAACCTGTACATGATGACCTCGGCTTACCTGCCGAAGTACCTGCCTACCGAGCTGCTGGTTTTCATGGAAAAGCGCGCGCCGGGCAAGGTCATGTTTGCCAGCGACCACCCGGCGATCCCGATCGGCCGCTGCGTGGAAGAGGCCCGCCGCCTGCAGTTAGACGACAGTACACTCGCCGCCTACCTGCACGACAACGCAGCACGCCTGTTCTTCGGCGAAGACGGCTGAACCCGCCTACTGCTTGACCTTGGCCTTGAACGTCGAGGCGGTGTTCTTCTTTATGTCGGCAGCGGTGAACACGGTTCTCCAGCACCGGCCGTCACTGTTGATCAGCCCCACACCGAGCTGGGTGTCAGCCGCGAACATGGCCTCGGCAGAAAATGAAGCGGCCAGCGGCACGTTTACGCCCTTGGCCAGCATTATGATCTTCGACTTGCCGGCAGCGCCCGAGGCCATCTTTATCTTCGACAACCCATCGGCCACTCCCAGCTTGTCCTTGTACTTCCAGCCCTTTTTGCCGGCCCTGGCAAAGGGTACCCCGGGGCCCACGTCGAGCTGCGTGGAGTAAACAGCAGTGCCACCCTGGTAGTCATAAACGCAGAGTGAATACGTCGTTTCCTCGTCGAGGTCACCGAAGCCAGCCACGGTGAGGGCCTCGCCCTTTATCCAGGCCCACTTGAGCTTGTCCTTGCTGTCGTCGTCCTGGTCGCTCACGGCGAACTGGAGCTTGCCGGCATCGAGGCAGCTGTACTCCGCCACCGCTACGTTGTAGCAACCGGTAACCGCGTCGCAGAGGTCCACCGTGCATGAGTCGCCGTCTCCACAGACCAACGGCGCCACGTCTATGATGCATCCGCCCGCCCCGTCGCAGATCTCAACGCCGTTGCACACGTCGCCGTCCGAACAACTCGCGCTGTTGGGGGTGTACGCGCAGTCGCCGGCCGGCAGCGTGCAGCTGTCGTCGGTGCAGGGGTTGGCGTCATCGCAGTCGGAATCCTGGGCGCAAGCCTCCACGCGCTTGACGATGGTGAAGCTGTCGCTCACCGCGCCGCCCTGCTGGATGTTGCTCACGGTCACCGAGCTACCGTTGAAATCCAGCACCACCGATCCGCCAACGTCCTCGGCAAAATACATCACCGGGTGCAAGGAGACCAGGCCCAGGCGATAGCCGCCCGAGTGACCGGCTACGATGTGCACCGCCCCCTCGTTGGAGTTCAGGCCCGGTGACTTGGAGTAGGCGCCGTCACCGGCCGGACTGCCGTCGCCCGCGTCGAGCACGTGGCCGGCAGCCGAGATGGTGGCGAAGTCGGGCGTGGCGAGATCAGGCGCCGCGCCACAGGAAGGACAGTAGACGCCGTTAACGAGAAAGGATCTTTCGTAGGCGTGCGAGTGACCCGTGAGCACGAGGTCAACGCCACCGGCTTCGAGAAGGCTCAACGCGTTCTCGCGCATGTTCTGGTGGCGGCCCTGGCCGTCGCTGAACAGGTCCGAGTCGTGGGTACCCTTGGTGTAGGGCGGGTGATGCCAGAAGGCGATCAGCCAGGGCTGCGTGGTCGCCGCAAGATCCTCGAACAACCACTGCAGCATCGCCGAGCTGGCCGTGGAATCCGAGAAATGAGAATCCAGCGAGATGAAGTGAGCGTTGCCGTAGTCAAACGAGTAGTAGAGCTCGGTACCAGACGCCACGCCCCCCGACTGGCCGGCGGTAGGCGGCGAAAAAGCCTCGAAGTAAGGGCCGGTTTCGGTCACCGGGTCTGATCCGGTGACCACGGTCTCATCGTGGTTGCCGGGCGTGGGCCAGCCCACGTGGTTGCGCAGGATATCGGCGTAGACCCCGAAGTAGTTGTTGGTAAAGGCCGTCAGCGTACCCCAGGGGTAAGCGATGTCTCCGGCGTGAATGACGAGGTCCGGGTTACCGCCCATGAAGGCCAGCGCCTGGTTGCGGATGATCAACTGGTTGATGCCCGCTCCCGAAACACCGAGACTGCCCGAGTCACCGATGAGCCAGGCCGTGAACGGGGCCGCGCTGCCCGCGGCCGGGGCGGTGTCGAACCAGTGGTCGGCGTCGTCGCCCGCGTGCACGGTGCTGCTGCTGCCCACGCTGTAGTAGTAGCGCGTGCCGGGTACGAGGTCGGTGAGCGATACGTCGTGGGTTTTGACCGACGCCGCGCGCGTGGATTCCCTGGTGAGCAGGCCCGGGGCCGAACCGTACTGTACCCGGCTGTCCTCCGGCGTGCTGGTGCGCCAGGAGATCGTGGCCGAGGTACCCGACAGGGCCTGCAGGTAAGGGGCGCGGTTGAGCTGCGCTTGCGCCGGCGCAGCCGCCGCAATCAGGCCGAGTGCTGCGACCCCCACTGCCAGCAGTACGGGCAACATGGCTCCCACGGACCGGCCGATATTGCTGCGCAGAAACTCTGTCGTGTTCTTCGTGTTCATAATGGTCATCCCTCTTCTTCACCGTCGGCATTTTTACCCACGGTAGCCAGTCTCGATTTCATCTCCAGCGCGAGTTGCAGCGCGGGCGCCAGTTTCAGTGCCGCCTCGACGTCGGCCCTCGCGGCCACGGCGTTACCCATTGCCTCGTGCACGCGCGCGCGATCCAGCCTGCTTATGGCAGTGTCGCGGATAGCTACCCGTCGGCCTGCCTCGGTCAGCGCGCGATTGAGCTCGGCAGACGCGTCGTCCGTCCGCTTGCCCAGTTGAAGTGCGCGCGAGCGCAGTATGCTCCACGCGGCACCCTTGCGATCCGGCGCCCGCGGATCGTCTATGATCCTGAGTGCCGCCATGCCCTGGCCACGCTCAAGCTCCGAGCGGACCAGCGCCATCTCGAGCAGCACCGCCCTGCCCAGGCGGTCTATGCCCTCGCGGTAACAGGCCACGGCGGCGGCGTAGTCGCCCAGCTCTTCGAGCAATTTGCCACGGGCGACGAAAACCACGATGTCGGGTGCCAGCTGCAACGACGACGCGTAGTCGCGCAGCGCGTCCCGCTTGCGCCCTGCCGCGACCAGCAGCCGAGCCCGGGCGTTTAGAGTGGTCACCGTGGGTGCGCCCTTGGCCAGGAACCTGTCGAGACGACTGAGCGCCCTGTTGTTCTCGCCGAGTATTTCATACACGAGCCCACGCTCACCCCGGGCCGAGCGTGCTTTCAATCCCAGCTCACGNNGTTCGAGATCGGCCAGTGCCTCTCGGGCTTCGCCCCGGGCGCGGTGAAAACGCGCACGCTTGAGCAACTGTCTTGCGCGGTAGCGAGCGGCGAGGTCCTGGTCAGCTACGCGCTCGCCCAGGCGCACGATATGCTCGGGGTTGTCGCTGTGCGCGCGAGCCAGCTGCGCGCCTGCCCAGGGCTGCGCGATTGCGAAGAAGCCGATCGAGGCGACGGCGAGAAACCTGTAGAGCAAAACCTGCATGGGGGCAGCCCACCAGTGTTAACCCGGCTACCAGCCGCTTGTCCAGAGCAACGCCCCCCCGGTCGGGGGGCCAAGTCGATTTTTATGACCGGGGACGTCCGCCGGACCCCGGTTTTGTCGCTCAGGCCGGCTTTTCCAACACGTGAATCGCACAGGCGCTGCCCAGCCCTATGACGTGGGTCAGGCCCAGGCGGGCACCTTCTACCTGCCGCGCGCCGGCCTCGCCGCGCAGGTGGGTAGAAACCTCGTAGATGTTGGCTATGCCAGTGGCCCCCAGGGGGTGTCCCTTGGAAAGCAGACCTCCGGAAACGTTGACCGGTATGCGTCCGCCCAGCGCCGTTTCGCCCTCGTCTATCAAGCGGCCGGCGTCACCGTCCTTGCACAGTCCGAGGTTTTCGTAGTGAAGAATCTCGGCGGTAGCGAAACAGTCGTGCAACTCAACGAGGTCGAGGTCGTCCGGCCCGACGCCCGCCATCTCGTAGGCCACCGCGGCCGCGTTGCGAGTGCAGGTGTTGATGTCTGGCATCACGAGATCGCGGTCACTGTACGGGTCGCTGGTAAGGGCCGACGCCCTCACCTTGACGGCGCGCCCCGAGCCCAGCTCGCGCGCCTTTTTTTCCGACACCAGTACCGCCGCGGCCGCGCCGTCGACGTTGACCGAGCACATGAGCTTGGTGTTGGGGTACGAGATCATCTCGGCGCCCATCACGTCTTCGAGCGGAGTCTCCTTCTGGTACATAGCCTTGGAGTTCATCGTGGAATGATGGTGATTCTTGACCGACACCTGGGCGAACTGCTCAAAGGTGGTGCCGTAACTACGCGTGTGCTCCACGCCGGCCTCGGCAAAGACGCAGGGCATGATGCCCGACCCCAGCAATCCCTCTTTCGAGATTCCCTTGGAACCGCCCGCGCCGCCCAGCAGGCCACGGCCCATCTGCTCGACACCGACCGCCAGCACGACGTCGTACAAGCCGGCCTTCACCCCCATCCAGGCCTCGCGAAAGGCAGTGGCACCGGTCGCGCAGGCGTTGGCCACGTTGACCACCGGTATGCCGGTCTGCCCGATCTCCTGCAGAATGCGCTGGCCTACCATGCCGCCTGCCTGCCCGAGATTGCCGCACCACGCGGCCTGTATGTCGCCCATGTTCAGGCCCGCGTCGTCGAGCGCCAGCAGCGCCGCCTCGGCACCCAGTGATGTCAGGCTGCGATCGGGAAATCGCCCGAAGCGGATCATGTCTACGCCCTGTATGTATACGTCACCCATCTTGTTCCTCGTCTGTCCTGTTCTACCCGGCTCGCGCCGGCCGGCTTGTCAACGGCGCTGCCTTCAGGCCGCCGGCCTGAAAAAATACGAAACGTAACTGTTACCGTCGCTGTCCTTGCGACCGGCGTCGTCAAAAAACACCTCTACGGGCATGCCCAGCTCCACAGAGTCAGGCGTGGGATCAACACCAACGAGGTTGCCCTTCACTGTACCGCCACCCTCGAGGTCGACTATGGCCGACACAAAAGGGACCTCCACGCCGGGAAACGACCGATGCACGATGGAAAACACGTGCAGGGTGCCGTGATCCGAAAGTTTTACAGCTTCGAACTTGTCGCGCGAAAAGCACTTTCCGCAGGCCATGCGCTGGCCCAGGTACATGGCCCCGCAGGACGAGCACTTCTGCCCTTCCAGGTAGGGGTCGGCGCCCTCTGGCAACTTGATGTAAGGCACCGCCGGCAGCGGGCCACTCGATTCTACTTTTTCACTCATCTGCTCTCCGGACTACTGTTCAGGCCTGCGCCACCATGCCGCAACGCGTTTTGATAGCTATCAGTGCGCGGTGGTTGATGGAACCCCGCCGAGCGTTTCAGCCGTGCGACGCGCAGCTGTAAGCACCGACGTCGAGCATCGCGCGGGCCACCTGCTCGCGGCACCAGGAAGGGTCGCCGAGCTCGTGGTACAGCGCCCTTGCCCGGCGGAAAAAAAGATGAAGGTCACTCTCCCAGGTAAAGCCCATGCCGCCGTGAACCTGTATGCCTTGCTCGGCCACATCGACGGCTGCCTGCGACGCCGCTGCCTTGGCCATGCAGGCAGACACGTGGGCGTGAGGCTCACCCGCATCGCAAGCCCAGGCGGCGTAAAGAGCCGCCGATCGCGCGCATTCGACGGCCACCAGCATGTCGGCGCACTTGTGCTGTATGGCCTGGAAGCTGCCTATCGGGCGACCAAACTGCTCGCGCACCTTCGCGTAATCGACCGTGATTTCGAGCACGCGCGACGCAAGTCCACAGGCTTCGGCCGCGAGTGCCACGCGCCCGAGATCAGAAGCGCGGGCGACCGCGGCCAGTGCTTTTTCGCCCGAAGCAAGGAGGCTGTCGGCGTCGCCCTTCACAGAGGCGAACGCTACCGTGCACAGCCGCCGACCACGGTCTATGTAATCGTGCCGCGTGATCTCCAGGCCCTCGATGGCTGCGTCGACAAGCAACAACGCGGGCGCGTCTTCAACCGACACCGGTACGAGCAAGTGGCCAACGTCGCCGACGCCCGGCACGGCTTCGATCACGCCGTCGAGCACGAAGCCGCCTCCGTCGGGCGAGCAGCGCAGGCTGTCCGAGCTCCCGGGCGCGCCCTGGCCCAGCAAGGCCACGGTGCGACTACCGTCGGCCACCGCGGCAGCAAGTTCGTGTGCCGCGCTGCTGTTCTCGGCGCCAGGCTGTGCGGCCGCGAGCAGCGCGCTCACACCGACTACACTCGAGGCCACGAAAGGGCCCGGCGCCAGCACGCGCCCCATCTCTTCTGCCAGCAGCGCCAACTCGACCGCGCCCAGGCCGGCACCCCCGTTTTCGGGGGGAACCAGCAGCCCGCTCCAGCCCATGTCGGCCAGCCCCCGGCCGAAGGAGGCCGGAACATCCTCGCCGTCGAGCAGCACCGAGCGCACAAGCTCCATCGGACATTCGCGCTCCAGCCAGCCGCGCGCGCTGTCGCGCAAAAGCTGCTGTTCATCTGTAAATCCTGCGTCCAAACTCCTTCTCCGGGGAGAACGGCCCCGCAAATCCCTTTTTTAGTCAACAGTGGCGGCCATTGGAAGGGCTCGCCGCAGCAGGACACAGCCCCCGTGAACCGCAGACCAGTGCCGCGACCCGGTATTTTGCCCTTGACAGAAAGCGGTTTTGCTGCGCGTGGTTATTAGGCCGAGCGGGCTCGTGCCCCCCGGCCGGGGCGTAGCTTGAAGAGAATATCCCGCATCCCCGGCCGCCGCCCCCTCGTGGCTGCGGCCCTTAGCATGGCAGCGCTCACCGCGTTGCCCGGCGCCGAGCTGCAACCGTTGTCAGCCACCGATGCGCTGGCGGCCACCGACGCCTTTGTCTGCTACAAGGCGAAAAAATCCAAGGGGTCCACGAAATTCGGCGGCGCTGCCGGGGTTGCCCTCAGCGATCACTTTGAAACTACTCCCCTGGACCTCAAGAAAGCCGCGTCGCTTTGTCTGCCCGCGACGCTGGGCGGGGTCACGCCCGCCGACGACAGCACCCACCTCGAAAGCTACAAGGGCAAGGCTCCCAAGGCTTCGCCAAAACACGAACGCAGGAGTAACTTCCGGGTGGTCGACCAGTTCGCCGAGTACTTCATGGACACGGTCAAGGCCGAGTCGCTCATGGTACCCACGGCCGCCAGCAGTGCCGCACCGCCCGTGGCACCCGACCCCCTCAGCCACGACGTCGATCACTTCAAGTGCTACAAGGTCAAGAAGCCACGCGGCTACACAGTGCCGGCCGCCGTGCAGGTGGACAGCTCGTTCAACCAACCGGTCGACCTCGAGCTGAAGAAACCCAAGCGCCTGTGCCTGCCCGTGGACAAGAACGGAGAGGGCATAAAGGACCCCGACGCGCACCTGCTCTGCTACCAGGCCAAGAGGGTAAAAGGCCAGGCCAAGTTCGCCAAGGTGAGCGGCACCTTCACGGCCAACCAGTTCGGCGATGAAAAGCTCGACTCAGTAAAGGAGAAGCTGCTCTGCGTACCCACGCTGTCGGTACAAGGATGCGGCGACGGGCTTATCAATGAACCCGGTGAGCAGTGCGACGACGGCAACAACGACAACGGCGACGGCTGCGCGGCCGACTGCACGGCCGAGCTCCCCTTCGCGATCAGGCTGGTCAACCTGAACATGCTGCAGGACATAACCTCGGGTGTTGTGGGCTACGACGACATCGACGACCGCATTACCCTGTTGGCAGCGCAGGTCGTGGCTGCGGACCCGGACGTGATGACCCTGCAGGAGGTGGTGCTGGGACCCAACGGTTCAGCCGCCGGCCTTGTCGCCGAACTCGCGGCAACGCACGGGCTCACCTATTTCTACGCCGAGCACGGTTTCGGTTCGGGGCAGGCGGTAGTCAGTCGCTGGCCGGCGTCGGCCGAGGAGTGGGAAATACTCCCCGACATTGACCTGGTGGCCTCGTTTCCCGACCGCCGCGTGTTCGGCCGCATAGTGGTCTCGTCGCCCGCGGGACAACTCGACGTATACCCCGCCCACCTCTGCGCCTTCTGCAATGACAGCGAGCGCGATGTGCACGCAGCCTCCTTCGCCGACTTCGTGGCGCGCACTCACACCAGCGGACACCCGGCCGTGGTGGGCGCTGACTTCAACGCCCACAAGGGCAGCGCGGGTGACCAGCAGGCGAGCAGCGATCCCGCCATACTCACGCTCGAGGCCCTCGGTTGGACAACCCTGTTCGACGGAAGCGACGCTCCCTGTAACGCCCCCGTTGACCGCAGCGGCTGCACCTCGGGCATAGACGACCTCACCGACGCCGCCGATACGACCGCCAGCCGCATCGACAACATCATGCTGGTACCGGCGGCGCTGCACCCCCTGTCGGGAACTATTTCGGACGCGAGCGAGACCGGGCCGACGACTCGCTTTGCCGATACACCGGGCGTGGACGGCAACGCCCGGTGTCGCTTCGAGCCGGCGCTGCTCTGCGCAGTTGACGGCGACTGCCCGGCCGGAAGCTACTGCGAAGACTATGACCCTTCGCCGCTTTGCCGAAGGGACACGCCCGTATCATGCCTCACCGACGGCGACTGCCCGGGCGACCTTGCCCCCGATACCTGCGCAACCACGCTGTGGACCTCTGACCACGTGGGACTGCAGACCATTATCTCCCTTGAAGCCCTGACCCCTCGGAGGGAAAACTAATGGTGAAGACTATCGCGGTACTGGGCCTGGTTGGGTTGGCATTGGCGGTTGCCACGAACTCGACGGCGGGCGTTGACCCGGATCTCAAGTGCCAGGCCGGCAAGTACAAGGCGGCTGCCGTCAAGACCCTGGGCCTGGCCAAGTGTAGTTCGAAGGCCGCGCGCGACGGCGCAACTACCGACGCTGGCTGCCTTGCCACCGCCGATTCGAAGTTCTCCAAACTGTTTGCCAAGGCCGAAAAGAAAGTCACCTGCGCCGAACCCGGGGACGAAGCCACGGTCGGTGCTGCCATAGACGGCTGGCACGCGCTGATCGAAGCGGCGCTTGACGCGGGTAGCGGCGACGACAAGTGCCGATCGGACAAGCTGAAGGTGGCAGGCAAGGCCGCCTCCGGCATGTTCAAGGGGATAGCAAAGGAAACGATAAAGAACGACGCGGTGAAGTTCGGTAAGTCTTTTCGCAAGGCGAGAAGCAAGCTGCAGAAGATCTTCGGTAAGGCGGATTCCAAGGGCGGGTGCATAACAACCGGCAACGGAAACGACATCGAGGACGACATCCACGATTTAGTAGAGGGGCTGGTGCCCTCCGATGAGCTTGCCTGCGACCCTGAGTTACTCTACGGCGCCGAGGGCAACCGCCTGCGCCGTTACGATCTCGACACCATCGACAACGGCCCCTTGCTCGAAGACATACTCATTGCCGCCGCGGGCGACGAACGTCGCCTGTCGCTTGCCGACAACCGCGACATCAACGGCATGATCTGCGCACTGGCCGACGGCAGCGGCAGGTTCGTGGCCGGCGAAGATACCGGCCAGCCCACCCCTCCCGCGGGCTGGGGCGTATTCGAGGCCGACGGCACACAGGTGGGCAAGCTCACTCCCAGCTATCCCGACGCCGGGCCGGAACCCTACGGATGCATGGTCGACCCCGTGTCGGGCAACCTCTTCACCTCCTCGCTGGGCAACCAGGCCAGCGGGGTTTTCAACGGGCAACTCATCATGTGGTTCCCGCCCTTTGACCACTACCCCGGCGCGCCGGGGACTTACCCTAACAACGACCTCAGCAACAACTCCTGCAAAATTGCCACTGATATCGGCACAGCCGGCAACGTGGCCATCGATGAACTGGGCCGCATCTACGTTACTTCGGCGCGGGGCCTGCACGTACGGCGATACTCGCCGCCCTTCCCGACCGGCCCCGACGCGGCCGGTGGCTGCGGCTCGCTGGACTCGACCGGTGCCCCGATGGCCGACACTGTCAACGTAGAGGTGTTCGTGGCCGACCCCGAGAACGTGGGCACGCCCACTGGCATAACCCCGGCTCCCGGCGGCAACTGGTACATATCGAGCGTCCTCACCGGGATGATCTCGGAGTACAACAGCGACGGCGACTTCCTGCGGCGCATAGTCGAACCCGACCCGGACGAAACCGGGGTTCCGCTGTCCGTGGGGCACCCCCAGCAAGTGGCCGTCGACTGCAAAGGAAACATCTACTACGCCGATATGAACCTTGTTGTGAGCGGCGGTAGCCTCGGTCCCGGCCCCAACGGCAAGGTACGGCGAGTGAAGCTCGATCTCGCCGGAAACGGACGAACCCCCGAAATCATAAAGTCGGGACTCTCGTTTCCCGACGGCGTGGCGGTCTTCCCCGGCGACCTGGAGGCACCCTGACGTGAAACCCAGCATGCCCGGGCTGGCCCTGCTCGCCGTTGCCCTGCTCCTGCCCGCGATTCCATGTGCCGCCGCCGACTGGCCAGCGCTCGGAGGTGGCCCTCTACGCACTTACTACAACCCCGCCGAGACCACGCTCACCCGTGAGAATCTCCCGCAACTGGTCGAGAAGTGGTCCTTCCAGACGGGCAAGATAGTCTCGGCCACCCCTGCGGTGGCCACCGTAGAAGTCGCTGGCGAGGGCGGCGTGCCGCTGGTGTTCATCTCCTCGTGGGACGGCAACGTCTACGCACTTCGCCTCGCCGACGGCAGCGAGTTGTGGAGATTTGTCACGGCAGATCAGCCGGGCGCCTCCTATCCCAACACCGCCACTGCCCACGTCGAAGACGTGGGCGGCACGACCACCGTATTCGTCTCGGGAGGCGAGACCATGTACTCGCTCGACGCTGCAACGGGCGCAGAGAACTGGCACTTCGAGGCGGGCACCGGTTGTGCCGACCCGCCGGGCTTGTGTTCTTTTGACGGAGAACGCAACGAGATCGAAACCGCCGTAGTGCTGGCCAACGGCATGGTCATGTTCGGCATGGACGTCAACGACAAGGAAACCGGCAAAGGCGGTTTCTTCGCCGTCGACGCCGCCGACGGGCGCCTTGCCTGGTACTTTGACCTCGAGACCGGCGCCACCTGTACGCCGGATCCGGCCGACAACATACGCAGCTTTGACGGTTACCACACCGAGGGAGAACTGGGCCTGCCCGCAGGATTCCTGTCAACACGAACCGGCTGCGACTTCGACCGTTCGGTAACCGGCTGCGGCAACGTGTGGTCGTCTGCCGCGGTCGACGAAGGACGTGGACTGGTCTACTTCGGCAGCAGCAACTGCGACACAGACAGCGATCCGGCTACGCCGAAACCCGGCCCCACCATGCCGCTGTACGACGAAGCCCTCGTGGCTCTCAATCTTGATGGCACCCCGGCCTGGACGTGGCGACCGCGCGAGGTCGACAACCTCGACCTCGCCTTCGGCGCCAGCCCCAACCTGTTCACGATAAACTTCGACGGCGACGACCGCGAGGTGGTCGGCATCGGGGGCAAGGACGGCACTTACTACGTCATCGACCGCGACGGCGTCAACGAGTCGACGGGCGTTGCCTGGGACGACGCCGACCCCTCGGCGCTGCCCTACTGGGCTACCAACCTGGTGCCCGGTGGCTACGCCGGTGGCATGACGGCATCGCCGGCCATCGACGAAGACCGCCGCCTCGTCTACGCCGCCACCGCGCCGGGACTCGACATCATCAACCCGCAGCAGCCCACGGTACACGCCATCAACATGGACAACGGCAGCGTCACCTGGCAGAACACCGGCGAGAGGGGCGGCTACGCCGACGCCAACTTCGGGCCGGTAAGCGCAGTACCCGGGCTGGTCATGGTGGGCACGGTGTACACCAACGTTTTGCGTTTTTATGACGCCGACAGCGGCGAGCGGCTGGCCACTCGCTACCTCGGGTCTTCGGTGGCATCGTCGGCAGTAGTTTCTGGCGGAACACTCGTGATCGGACACGGGCTGGGGGAACGATCGGCCAACAATTCGAGCGCTTCGACCATCGTGGCCAACATACCCTCGAAGGTCTTCGCGTTCTGCGCGGCCGGGACCCCCGGCTGCGCGGGTTTGTGGAGCGGACGAAAGTTGTCGCTCAAGGATTTCGACTCGCGCCCCGACAAGCGAAAGCTCCTGGTCCTGAGCAAGGACGAGGAACTGGTGGTACCGGTCGCCGGACAGCCACAGGACCCACTGACCGGCGGTGCCGAGCTGAGACTCTACAACCCTTCGACGGCCGAACAGCAGGTCTTCTCACTGCCGGCTTCCGGTTGGAAAGGCCTCGGTAAGCCGGCTGGCTCCAAGGGCTACCGCTACAAGGACTCGCAACAGGTCAACGGCGCCTGCAAGTCGGTGAAGCTGGTGGTGGGCAAAGTGTTCAAGGCCCTGTGCAAAGGTGCCACTATAAACTTCACCCTCAACGAAGCGGGACAGGGCTCGCTGGCCGTGGCCCTCACCACTGGCGGTGGCAGCGACCCCTTCGTTTGTGCCCTGTGGGGAGGAACCCTCAGGGTTGATCAGGGCACCGGCGTCAACGGAAAAGGAAAATTTCTGGCCATCAATAGCGCCCGGCCCGCCGTCTGCCCCTGAACCGGCTCCTTTTTCAGCCGGTGCAGCCTCCCCACCCACCCGGTCGGGGGGGGCAACCACATCTCTCCCCTTGACGTAAGCCACCCCGTGGAACTACAGTTGGCAGAGAAAGCCAAGGGAGGCCACACATGACACGCTGTCTAACTATCTTCGCAGTCGCTATCACAGTAGTAGTTCTAGCCGCCGTTTCCGCGCAGGCCGCAAGCACCAAGTACCAGTCAAGCGTAGTGCCTGTCGTTGCCGACAACGCCGGTGCCACGGACTTCCCGACCATGGAGGCGGGAAAGGTCTTGATGAAGGGCAACGGCAAGTGTAAGAGCAAACTGTCCGGTGTCACCGACGAATTTGGCATCCCGGTTACTACCGACAACTCGATGAAGCTCACCGGCCAAGTGACCGGCGACGAATACATCGTGGTGCTCGGCGGCAACTTCCCCGGCATGGGAACTGTTTTTGAGTTCAACATTGCAGTTGAACTGAAGTCGGGCAGGGGAAGCGCCAAGATTGACCAGTCGTCCCAGTTCGCGCTGATACCCGCCGGGGTTCACCGGGCCGCGGTATTCGATAAGCTCGAGATCTACGAACCTCCCCTCCCGGCTGACTTTGCCGCCTGTAAACTTATCATCGACGCTGGTGGCACGGTGGTGGACGACCCCAACAACCCCTGCAAGACAGGCCTGATGGTGGGCGCCTCGGGAGTCATAATTCCCAATCCCTGATCCGTTTCTGGACCCGGTGAAGGTGCCGGGTCACGAAGTGCTGCGCAATACGCTACGCCTGAATAACGCCGGCAGCAGCGCGCGCAGTACGTAGCCCGCCGCGATGAAGCGCGGCCAGGTCAGTTCCCGACGGCCGCTCTCGATGGCGGCCAGCACCTGCTCCACCAGCTCGGAGGTCTCGACCATGCTGCGCTTGGCTACCGCGGGCATGGCGGCCAGCGCCTCATCGTCAAAAAACGCTGTTCGCACGGTGCCGGGATAGACCGTCAGCACGCTCACGCCGCTGCCTTCCAGCTCCAACGACAGCGCCTCGGCAAGGCCGCTCAGCGCGAACTTGCTCGCCGCGTAGGCGCTCTCCCCGGGCACCGCCAGGCGCCCGGCCACCGACGACACGAATACCAGGCGACCGCGGCCCCTGGCAACCATGGCCGGCAGCAACAAGCGGGTCCAGTACAACGAGCCAAGGTAGTTGACCCTGATCATTCTCTCCATGTCGTCAAGGTCCCAGTCCAGGAAGGACCGGTGATGTCCGTAGCCCGCGTTGTTAACCAGCAGGTCGACCGCGCCCAGCTCGCGCTCCAGCATGGCCGCGCAGTCCTCCACTCGCG
>DBZX01000032.1:2838-8059 GCA_002311335.1 bacterium UBP10_UBA1149 | reverse complement strand
GATCGGCCACGTCGCATTCGAGCAACAGTGGCCGCGGCGCGCCCGCCTCGATCAACTCGGTGGCCAGGAGTTCGAGCTCGGGCAGGCGGCGGGCGACCAGCGCCAGCTTCATCCCGCGCCGTCCCAGAGCCAGGGACAACTCGCGGCCTATGCCACTCGACGCCCCCGTGACCAGGGCCGAGCCGCCGGGTGTGAGGACACGGGAGTCGGCGGGAACGGTCACAGCAGTTCCTCGGCCAGGCGGCGCAGCGAGTCGATCGCTTCCGGAGACCTGCTCCACGGCGCGACCACGAGCCGGTCAACGCCGGCGTCCTCGTAACGGCGCAGGTCGTCGCGGCTGACGACCCCGGCGCCCACCGAGTTTTCAAACGGCCTGTCGTCACTTCCCGCGTCGCGGCGGTAGCCATCCAGGCGCTCTACCAGTTCGGCCGACTGCGCCGGGGTGTTACCCACCCCTATCCAACCGTCGCCCACGCGGGCGGCTCGCCGCAAGGCCGCGTTGGACTGCCCCCCCACGTGCACCGGGGGTCCGCCGACGGTCGGCGGCTTGGGCTCGAACATCACTGGTTCGAAGTCAAAAAACTCGCCGTGGTGCTCGATCTCGCGCTCGCTCCACAGCCGACGGCACACGCCTATGGCCTCTTCGAGGCGCCGGCCACGAGAAGAAAACTCCACGCCAGCCACCCGGCACTCGCTCTCAAGCCAACCCGCGCCAACGCCGAACAGTGCCCGGCCACCCGACAGCAGGTCGAGCGTCTGCACGGCCCTCGCGCCGACCAGCGGATGCCTGAGACCCAGCAGGTAGACGTGGCTGCCCAGTTTTATCTGCTCGGTGCGTGCAGCCAGGAAGGACAGGTACGCAAAACAGTCGAACACCGGCGTGTCGGGGGGGACCGGCGGATGATCGCCGGCGAGCGGAGACCCCGACATCGCCACGGGAAAAACCAGGTGCTCGGGCAACCACAGTGACTCGAAACCGAGCCGGTCGGCTTCCACCGCCACCTCGAGATGAAAGGCCGGGTTGAGCACCCCGAGGGCGACCCCCAGTTTCACTGCTCGTCGTCCTCGACCGAAGCGGGAAGATGGAACGAACCGTCCTCGCCCCTGCTCCATCCGCCCGCGCAGTGTTCGCCGCCGTCAACGTGCAGCGTGTCTCCCGTGATGAAAGCCGACCCGTCACCGGCCAGGAAGAGAGCGGCGGCGGCCACGTCATCGGCCCTGCCCTCACGCGCAAGCGGCAACCCGCCCGGGACCACCGGCATGCCCTCGGTAACGATAGCGTCGGGGGCTATGCAGTTGACCCTTATACCGCGGGCGCCCAGTTCGAGGGCCAGCGAGCGGGTGAGGCTTTCTACCGCGGCTTTCATCGCCGCGTACACGGCAAACCCGGGCGCCGCCCGATGGGCTTCTACCGACGTGATGTTGATTATCGAAGCGCCCTCGCCCAGGTGTGCGGAGACGGCGCGGATCACGTTGACAACGCTGCCGAAGTTTTCGTCGACCAGGGAGGCCACGCCCTTGTCGCTCAGGCCGACAAATTCGCCCGCGAAGGTGCCGCCGGCGTTGTTGATCACCACGTCGAGACGGCCCAGCCCCTCGACGGCGGCCTGCACGAAGGCGCGCACAGCGTCGGGGTCACGAAGGTCAAGGCAGACGTCGACCACCCTGCTGCCACGTGAGCGCAGCTCCTCGGCCAGCAGGGCAAGCTCGTCGCCCTCGCGGTCACAAAGGGCCAGCAACGCTCCCGCGTCGGCAAACGCCAGGGCCATGGCGCGCCCCAGGCCGCGCGCAGCACCGGTCACAATCGCGGTTTTGCCCTCCAGCGTTCCTTTCAACGACTCCCCCACCGGGTTCAACCTATCTACCCGCCAGCGCGAAGTGAAGAACCGTAGCGCTCAACGTTTTTGAACGTACTCCAGCACGCTCCACTGGCAACTATCGGCGACAAGGCGATCGTAGTCGACACGCAGCACGTCGCGGCCAGGCGCCGCGGCCAGTTCCTGCTCCAGGCCTCTGACCCCCGGGGCCAGCCAGAACTCGATAAAAGCATCCCACCGTTCACCGTCCTCCGACAACCGGCACTCAACCTCGTTGACCACGCAACCCACCAGTCCCGGACAAGCGGTCATCAACGCCGTCAGGTGATCGTTGACCAGCCTGTCAACGAAGCTCTCGGCCGACAGCCCAGCGACTCGGCGAAGGGCCACGAACAATTTGTCGTTTTCCGTCTCGGTTCCCAGTTCACCTGCGGGCGCGGCCCTTACGACACGCTCACCGGTGACCCAGGAAGTTGCCGCTGACATGAACCGGGCAACGTCTTCGTGAACCAGGCGGGCGCCCTCGGCCGAGTCGTAAAGGCGCTGTTGATAGTCCTGCAGGGAGTCGAAACACAGTTGCCCTATACTGTCCACGGGCGCGGGCGACGTATCCCCCCCTTCGTCCCGGACAATGTTGACGGTGTAGCGCCGCATGGTCGGGTGATGCTTGAGGGCCAGCGGCACGTGGTCGCCTAGCAACATACGGGCGTAATCGGCCCGGGTGAGCTGCGGCAAGCGAGAACAGAAGAACAATAATTTCACCAACTGCGAAGCCCTCCACCGAATGCTGCCATCAAGACCGCTCGACCGTATCACGGTTTCAACACAGGGGTACAACAACCGCGTGTTCCATCCACGGGCAACCCACCGCGCATCCTCTCGAACAGGTGTCCCCTCATTTTCACTGCGCCGGGCGGGCGCCAGGCGCCGGGGCACTTTACTTGGCACGGCCGCAGTTTTAAGTACCCGTTGCCGCACCGTAGGAGAATAGTTCTATGCAAGTTGACGACATGATTATGGTAAGCGTGGACGACCACGTCGTGGAGCCCCCCGACATGTTCGAGCAACACCTTGCCGACAAGTGGAAATCACGCGCGCCGCGCGTGGTGCGCAAGAAGGACGGCTGCGACGTGTGGCTGTTCGAGGGAGCACAGATCCCCAACATCGGGCTGAACGCGGTAGCCGGTCGCCCGCGCGAAGAGTACGGTGTAGAGCCGACTTCCTACGACCAGCTCAGGCGCGCGACCTGGGACGTTGACGCGCGCATCGACGACATGAACGCCAACGGCGTGCTCGCCTCCATGTGTTTTCCTTCCTTCCCTTCCTTCGCCGGCCAGCTGTGGGCCAACTGTGAAGACAAGGAACTCGCGCTGGTCATGCTGCGCGCCTACAACGACTGGCACGTCGACGAGTGGTGTGGTTCCCACCCCGGCAGGTTCATCCCACTGGCAGCGCCCATCTTGTGGAACCCCGACGAGATGGGCAACGAAATCCGCCGACTGGCCAAAAAGGGATGCCACGCCATCAGTTTCTCTGAGAACCCGACCAAGCTGGGCTTCCCCAGCCTCCACGATCACTACTGGGACCCCCTGTGGCGGGCCTGCTCGGACGAAGGCACCTCGGTATGCATACACATCGGCTCGGGAGAAGGCATGGTGTTCACTTCCATGGACTCACCGGTGGACGTGATGATAACCGTGTCGCCGATCAACGTGTTCGGCTGCGCTGCCGACCTGGTCTGGTCGAGAGTCCTGAGGGATTACCCCGACCTGAGCATAGTGCTGTCCGAGGGCGGCATAGGATGGATTCCATACCTTCTCGAACGCATGGACTACGTGTACGATCAGCACCACCTGTGGACACACCAGGACTTTGCCGGCAAAACCCCCAGCCAGGTATTTCGCGAGCACATAACCACCTGCTTCATCGACGACAAGGCCGGCGTGGAGCTGCGCCACCACATCGGCGTGGACAACATTACCTGGGAGTGTGACTACCCGCATTCCGACAGCACCTGGCCGCACTCTCCCGAGAGCCTCGCCCGTTGCCTGGAAGGAGTCCCCGACGACGAGGTCAACAAGATTTCGTTTGAGAACGCGCTCAGGGTTTTTCGTCTCGACCCGTTCGCCACCCTCTCGCGCGAGGAATGCACGGTGGCGGCGCTGAGGGCCAGGGCCGGGCACGTGGACCTCGAACCCCGCAGCCAGGGCGGCAACCCACCCGTGGATGACCCCAACGCTGCGGTCACTTCGCAGCACATCATTGACCAGCTTTCGACGGCCTTCGCGTCGCCCTTCGAACAAACCTGACCCCAACCCACGACACGAGGAGAATAGAACATGCGTTTCAAGGACAAGGTGGCCGTGGTCACCGGTGCGGGACAAGGCATAGGCGAAGCCTACGCCAAGGGACTGGCGGCCGAGGGCGCCGCCCTCGTCGTAGCAGAACTCAACGCCGAGCAGGGCCAACGCGTGGCCGGCGAAATCGAAGCGGCGGGCGGGCGGGCGCTGTTCGTTGAAACCGACGTGTCCAACGAAGAGTCTACCGTTGCCATGGGCAAGGCGGCCGTCGAAGCCTTCGGCGGCGTCGACTACCTGGTCAACAACGCGGCCATCTACGCGGGCATGGAAATGTACTCCATGCTCGACATGCCCATGGACTACTGGGATCGCTTCATGCGCGTGAACGTAAACGGCGCACTGCTGGCAACACGGGCCGTCTACGAGTCGATGACCGAGCGCGGTGGCGGAGCCATCGTCAACCAGTCGTCCACCGCAGCGTGGATGGCGGCGGGTTACTACGGCATCGCCAAGCTGGCCCTGCACGGCATAACCCACTCGCTGGCGGCCGAGATGGGCTGGCGCAACATACGTGTAAACGCGATCGCTCCCGGGCCTGTAGACACCGCGGCCACCCGCGGGGTGGTACCCGAGGGGATCATCGACGACATCGTCAACGGCCTGCATCTCAAGCGGGTGGGCCAGCCCACCGACATGGTAGGCACCTGCCTGTTCCTGCTGTCGGACGACGCGTCCTGGGTCACCGCCCAGATACTGGCCGTAGACGGCGGACAGATAATCCGTGCCTGAAGCCGGCAGCGGCAGCGTCACCCGGCTGCTGCCGCTGCTGACCGATTCCAACCGGCACTTCTGGGAAGGCGGCGGCGAGAACAAGCTCAACTTTCTCCACTGCGCCGCCTGCAGCCACTACGTTCACCCCCCGCTTCCGAACTGCCCGCTGTGTATGCAACGTGACCTGGAGGTCCGCGCCGTGTCGGGGCGCGCCTCGCTGTTGAGCTGGACGGTCAACCACCAGCCGTGGATACCGGGCTTTGACCCTCCCTACGTCATCGCCCTGGTGGCGATCGAAGAACAACCGACCCTGCGACTGATGACCAACATCGT
>DBZX01000032.1:0-2825 GCA_002311335.1 bacterium UBP10_UBA1149 | reverse complement strand
GCGATCACCGGGATAGGCCAGTCCGAGGTCGGCCGCCGCCTGGGCCGTGACCCGCTGGCGCTCACCGTCGATGCCTGCATGCAGGCCCTCGAAGACGCCGGCCTCGAGCGCGGCGACATAGACGGGTTGTCTACCTACCCCGGGGCCATGGTTCCCGGCGCGCCGGGATTCAGCGGCGCGGGCGTGAGCCAGGTGCAGGAAGCGCTGCGCCTTGATCTTGACTGGTACTGCGGGGGCCTCGAACAGCCCGGCCAGTTCGGCTCGGTGATCAACGCGTGCATGGCGGTAGCCACGGGGCTGGCACGCCACGTGCTCTGCTTTCGCACGGTGTGGGAATCCACCGCACAGGGCGAGGGGCACCGCGCCGGCCTGGGCACATCGCAGGGCGCAGACTTTCGAGCCACGGGCGACATGCAGTGGAGCCTGCCCTTCGGCGCGGCGTCGGCCGCCTGCTGGATAGCCATGTACGCGCAGCGCCACTTCATAGAGTTCGGCACCACGCGGGAACAGCTCGCGTGGATCGCGCTCAACGACAGGCGTAACGCAGCTCTCAACCCGGCCGCCATTTACCGAGACCCCATGACCCTGGACGACTACATGTCGGTGCGCATGATCTCCACGCCGTTCTGCCTCTACGACTGCGACGTGCCGGTGGACGGGGCAACGGCCGTGATCGTGTCGGCGGTCGAACCGGCAGCGGACACCCGCAACCCACCGCTGCTGGTACAAGGCGTGGGCTCGGCCATCCACGGACGCCCGAGCTGGGACCAGTGGGACGACCTCACTACCATGGCGCTCCGCGACGCGGCCACGATGATGTGGAAACGCAGTGATCTGTCCCCCGCCGACGTGCAGGTGGCCGAGCTATACGACGGCTTCAGTTTCATAGCCCTCGCCTGGCTCGAAGCGCTGGGCTTCTGCCCACGAGGCCAGGGCGGTGCTTTCATCGACGGCGGCCAACGCATAGCGCTCGACGGCGAACTGCCGCTGAATACCAGTGGAGGCCAGTTGTCTGGCGGGCGACTGCACGGCTACGGACTACTGCACGAAGCCTGCTTACAGCTGTGGGGCCGTGGCGAAGACCGCCAGGTAGCCGGCGACCCCGCCGTGGCCGTTACGGCGGCCGGTGGAGGCCCCCTGGCAGGGTGCCTCCTGCTCGCCCGCGACTGATCGCGGGCGCTGGTCCACACACAGGCCGGGCTGCCGCGCAGTTACCCGCACGTGCTAAACTGCTTGTCAGTGGCGCCCCTCGGTGCCCACAAGCGTGGAACTACTCACCGACCCCCAAGCCTGGTTGGCACTCGCCACCCTTACAGTGCTCGAAATAGTGCTGGGCATAGACAACATCATTTTCATTACCGTTCTCTGTGACCGGCTTCCCGAGGAGCAGAGGCACCGGGCGAGGATCACCGGCCTGGGCGGGGCGGTGGTCGGCCGCCTGCTGCTGTTGACTACGGTGGTGTGGATTATCCGCTTGTCCGAACCCTTGTTCGTGGCCCTGGGCCGCGAGATATCTCCGAGGGACCTGATACTCGCCGGGGGAGGCCTGTTCCTGCTGGCCAAGGCCACGCGAGAAATTCACGCGACCATGGAAAGCGATGTAGAAGAAGCCGGCCAGTCGTCCAGGACCACGATGGCTTCCGTGCTGGCGCAGATACTGGTGCTCGACCTGGTGTTCTCTATCGACTCGGTAATCACCGCGGTGGGCATGGCCGAACAACTGGAGGTGATGATGGCGGCGGTGATAATCGCCATAGGCTTCATGATGTTCTTTGCCGCCTCCGTGGGAGACTTCGTCAACCGCCACCCCAGCGTCAAGATGCTCGCGCTCAGCTTCCTGTTGCTGGTGGGCGTGGCGCTTATTGCCGACGGAATGCACGTACACATTCCTCGCGGCTACATTTACTTTGCGATGTTGTTCTCCTTCTTCGTCGAGATGCTCAATATGCGCATGCGCGGCACGGGAATGGCCAGGTCCGGCGACCCGCGGCGAGTACTACCCCCCGGCGACTGAGGCCCGGGCCGGGTCTACAAGCGGACTCCGACTGCTTCCAGCGCGGGACGGACGAGCGACGCCCACCCCCTGTTGGCCAACGGACTTGCCGGGCTCGGGTGCGGCAGGCTGCCTATGATCACGTCGAGGTCGCCGACGACCTCCCGGGCCTTCTTCTCGGCAAACTTGCCAACGCCCACGACAAACTCCGGCTCGAAGCTCTCGACCGTCCGTCGCAGCGCTCGGTCGCAGGCCTTGTACATCAACACGCGTTCGGCTTTCGGTAATTTCTCGGGGACGCGGTTGCGCCCCCCTTCCTCCATGAAGACCAGCGGGCAGTAGTTGGTCACGAAGAAGCGAGAAAAAAACGCCTCGGGCGTATCGAAGCTGTCCTTGGCCCAACTCCACAGCCGCCGCCCACTGACCTCACTCCTGGGGCAGTCGAAGCCCTGGATAGGGCGCGCAGGGTGTTCGCGAGCTGGCTTGCCGATGGGCGTCTCGATACCCAGCCATTCGCGTACAAGGGCGATATCTCCGAAGGGCACACCGACCTGCGCCATGCCGAAAGGCCCTGGATTCATCCCGACGAGCAGTATCTCTCGCCGCCCCTGGCCGTACTTTTCGCAGTACAAGTCCCACGCCTCCCGGGCGTAAACGAGGGGGTTGTAGACGTGAGTGACCGGTGGGCCGAAGGTGAGCCCATCGAGGTCAGCCACAAGCTCATCGGTGATCTGCTTCAGCATCGCTTGCTCTTCACTGTCTTTTTCTCGCCAGCCACGATGGCGACGACCATTGCCTTTGCGACCGCTGCCTGCAACATGACCATGCGCGG
>DBZX01000015.1:106429-144363 GCA_002311335.1 bacterium UBP10_UBA1149 | reverse complement strand
CGTGCAATCGCCGCGGCAGCTATCTGCCGCAACATCGCTGTTGGCCAGGCCCGCGTCGCAAGCCTCTACGTCAAGCTGAACGAAACCGTCACCGCAGGCCGCCGCCTCGCAGCTGGCCAGGCAGGCATCGCTGTTGTCGGCGTTGCCATCGTCGCAGGCCTCGCCCGCGTCAACCATCCCGTCACCGCAGCTGGCCACCGTGCAATCGCCGCGGCAGCTATCAGCCGTTACATCACTATTGGCCGGGCCCGCGTCGCAAGCCTCGACTCCCACCTGCACAAAGCCGTCGCCGCAGAACGCATGCTCACATTTCGCTGTGCAGCTATCATCGTTTGAAATATTGCCGTCGTCGCAGCTCTCGCCGGCATCGACAGTTCCATCACCGCAGGAAGCTACGCGGCAGTCCGTACGACAAAGATCGCCGATCCGGTTGCCGTTCCCGATGCCCGCGTCGCAGGTCTCTACACCAACCTGTACGAAGCCGTCGCCGCAGAACGCATGCTCACATTTTGCCGTGCAGCTGTCATCGTTCGAAATATTGCCGTCGTCGCAGCTCTCGCCCGCGTCGACAACTCCGTCACCACAGGAGGGCAACGAACAGTCGTTACGGCAAGCACCGGCAACAATATCACTGTTGGCGTCTCCGCCGTCACAGGACTCCACGCCAACGGATACAACCCCATCACCGCAAGTGGCCGAGACGCAGTTGGCCAGGCAGGAGTCACTGTCGTCGGCGTTGCCGTCGTCGCAAGCCTCGCCCGAATCGACCACGCCGTCACCACAGGTGGGCAGAACGCAATCGCTCCGACAACTGCCGGGGAGCAAGTCGCTGTTGAAGCCCCCGGAGTCGCATTCTTCTACGCCCGCCTGCACCACGCTGTCTCCGCATGAAGCCACGCGGCAGTCGTCAAGGCAGGCGTCGCTGTTGTCACTGTTTCCGTCGTCACAGGATTCGCCGGTGTCGACCACGCCATCGCCGCAGGAAGGCCTCGTGCAATCCGTCCTGCAGACATTGGGAAGCCTGGTACTGTTCCGGTCGCCCTCGTCGCATTCTTCCATGCCCACGAACAAGTAGCCGTCGCCGCAAACCGGGAGAGTGCAATCTTCAATGCAACCGTCCTGGTTAGAGCTGTTTCCGTCGTCGCAGATCTCGCCGGAATCGGCCACGCCGTCGCCGCAGGAAGGCAGACTGCAATCGGTACGACAAACGTCGGCCGTGCCGTCGTCGTTGTCTGCACCCGCGTCACACTGCTCTACGTCGACCTGTATAAAACCATCGCCGCAAACCGCGGTCACGCAACTGTCGAGACAGGTGTCGTTATTGTTGGCGTTGCCGTCATCGCAGGCTTCGTCGCCATCCACCACTCCGTCACCGCAAAAGGGTAAACGGCAGTCTACCCTGCAGGAGTCCGCCGTCGAGTTGCTGTTAGCCTTGCCATCATCGCACTCCTCAAGGGAAGCCAGGACCTGCCCGTCTCCACAACGAGCCTTGCGACAGTTGTTGAGACATTCGTCGCTGTTGTTCGAGTTCGCGTCGTCGCACTCTTCGAAACCAGAGTGCACGAAACCGTCGCCGCAACTGCGGAGCTCACAGGTCACCAGGCAGGCATCGGAGTTCGACGGGTTGCCGTCGTCACATTCTTCGCCCTCGTCCAATTCGCCGTTCCCACACAGGTCGCCGGCCAGAACGACTACCACCGAGGCATCATCCGCCAGGATGTTGTCCACCGAGTGATCGCCTGTCGGATCGCTTTCTACCGAAGCGCTATCCGCAGTATGGTTTTCTACCAACGAGGCGGCCGCCACGACGTCGGCTTGCACAGGCGCCACGGCTGCAACAAGCACCGTGGCTTGCAAGCTATCAGCCAACCCCTCCTCGCTGACCACGGTCTTGGCAGCGGCCGTTTCACTGGTGGTTTTCGCCTTGGAAACCTCGGCAAGCGCGCTGTCGGCCAGTTCGCTCTGGCTTTGAAGTTCGTCGAGTGCCAGCTGCACCGAGTTCGAGTAGCTCGGCACGGGCTCAGCTCCAGGGGCCACTACGTTCGTAACACTGCCCTGCCAGTTGTTGGTCAGCAGCACGGCCACCGCAGCAGCTGCGAAAGCCGCGCCACCGTATCCCGTCCACCGCAGAGCGGCAGCGGTAGATCCTGAGCCCTCGCCCCTGAGAGTGCGTCGCTGTTCGGCCTCGGCTTTTCGAATGCAAGAAGCTGGCACCAGGGGCAGCCCTTTCTCCAGGGCGATCTCCATGGCTCTCGCGGCCAGGCTGTTCACGCTGGCGGGAGTGGGCTTGCGGCCGCCGGAAAGACGGCGAATAGCACCACCACTGAAAATGTCTTCGGCTCTCGCTTCCCAGGGGGCCAGGCGAGAGTCGATGTAATCAACGACGTCGTCCTTGGCCAGAGGTTCGAGAACTGCTCGCATGCCTACGCGCTGCCTTACCTGCCGAAGCGAGTGGCGCTTGAGCTTGGTTTCGAGAGAGCGCTCTCCGCACAGGACGATCTGCAGTATTTTCTCTGTGGAAGTTTCGAGGTTGGTGAGCAGGCGAAGTTCTTCGAGCAGCCTCTCATCGATCAGGTGAGCATCGTCGATTATGACTACGACGTTGCCGCCCTCTACGAGCGAATCGAGCAGGTAGGCGTTCAGCTTGTCGAGCAGGCTCATGCGGCGGCTGTCGTCGGTGTCCAGGCCCAGCTGGACGCAGAGGTACTCGAGCAGTTCGTCGAAGCCGAGCCCCGCGTCGAACACGCATACGACCTCGGCCTCGCCCTCGAGCTCGTCGGCGACGCGCTGCAGCAGCGACGTCTTGCCGGTTCCCTGGTCACCCACGAGAGTGATAAAGCCCTTGCGCGACCGTATTCCGTGCAGCAACGAAGCCACCGCCTCACGAGTGTTAGCGCTATCGAAGCAGCTCTCGTCTGGCCGATCGTTGCAAAAAGGCTTTGAGTTCATATCAAAAATTCTGTCATCCATTCCCCTGGTCTCCCTGGATTGGCCCATGTCAGGGCCAAATACCCATAGTTGCAAGAGCAATGGACGTGCCACCGTATGAGCTGGAAAAGAGGGAGCGCCGGAAGCTGGGCTATGTGCCGTAAAGACTTGTTATCGGGGCGGTTTTACAGGCTGGTGGCAGGCTGAAGAGCTATCGACAGCGGTTCAACGACTCCCCTTGCTGGACATTTATGAACAGCAGGGGGCTGGGCGGCAGGCTAGCGCCGAACCTTCAAAAGCGAGCCCATGCCTGCCATGGCCAGCGTGTGCTGTATGACCTCCGCCTGCCCGGCGGTCGGGTAGCGTCCCAGGACGACCCGGTACAAGGACTTGCCGTTCCTTTCGGTCCGGCTCACACGCACGCCAGGTACTACCTGGGCAGCTGCTTCCATGAACTCCTCGGCATTGGCCAGCGAAGTGAACGCACCCAGTTGCAGACTGAAATCGGCAAGGTCCAGGTCCTCGGCCTGCGTATACAGCTCGGGCAACTCGGCCGGCGCGGCCTCGCAGCTCGAGAGGCAGGCGTCTGTGTTGTCAGCGTTGCCGTCGTCGCAGCTCTCTACATCGGCCTGCACAAAACCATCGCCGCAGGAAGCAGTCTCGCAGCTATCCAGACAGGCGTCTGTGTTGTCAGCGTTGCCGTCGTCGCAGCTCTCAACATCGGCCTGGACAAAGCCGTCGCCACAGCGAGCACTGCGACAGCTGCCCAGGCAACTGTCGGCGTCGTCAGAATTTCCGTCGTCACACTGCTCAAAGCCAACGTGGATAAATCCGTCTCCGCAGCTCTGCAGCTTGCAATTAGCCAGGCACTTGTCCGAGTTGGAAAGGTTACCGTCGTCGCAGGCCTCGCCCTCATCCAACTGGGCGTTACCGCAAAGCGCGTTGACCGGCACTACGGCGACCGTACCGCCCAGGCTTTCAAGCATGCCTACGGTCTGCGCCGACTCTCCTGCCCGGAGCTGCAGCTCGCCGTTGGATGGCATGACCGCGGCCACAGCCGCCACAACCGCCACCAGCCCCAGGACGAACCCGGACCAGCGCAGTATCGCCACCGGCGATTGCACCGCGGGCTCGTAACCTGTTGAAAGTTGTGAATCCCCGTCTGAAAACTGGTCGCCCATAAGACTTCCCCCGGGTCTGCCTGGGCTCGAGCCCAACTACCCGCTGCTGCATGAGCAATGGACGTGCCAGAAGCCTGCACCCGCAACAACAGCGGCAGCGTTGACCGCGATGCTTCACTCGACCCGGTAAACGAACATTTGTGAACGCCGGGGAAAATCCCGGCGGGAAGACACTACGGCCGGGCGGGCAGGAGCTCGAAAAAGCAGGAAAGTCAGTGGACGAAAATGGCTGGGGAGGAAGGACTCGAACCTTCAGTTGCCTGAACCAGAATCAGGTGCCTTACCAATTTGGCCACTCCCCAGCGGCGGCCACCCCGGCTAGCGCCGCTTGCGAGGCGTGCGGGGGGGCGTTTTCTCTCGCCAGATTATCCGACCCCTGGTCAGATCATAGGGCGACAGCTCCACCTTGACTGCATCGCCTGGAAGGATACGGATATAGTACTTACGCATCTTACCCGAAATATGGGCGAGCACGGTGTGGCCGTTCTCCAGCTCCACCTTGAAAAATGCGTTCGGGAGGTTCTCTTTGACCGTCCCGTCTACCTCTATACCGTCTTTACCCATATACGCGTAACCGCCCCGGGGAACGGCTTATCGACATTGAGTACCAACTTTTCGTCAAGGTAACAAGCCATGCACGATAAGGGGCGACCGGCCGCAGGCTACGTTGGAATCTGCCCCTCTCGCTGACATGATGCCCTTCATGGCCTCCGAAAGCCGCAACAGCGACAAGCCCGGGGCGCTTTCCGGGAGGCGTACCGGTGCCACCGGGGTGCTCTCGGCCGTGCTGGTGCTCAACCTGTCGGTCGCGATTGCCAAGCTGGTGACCGGGACGATGACGGCCAGCATCGCCATCCTGGCCGACGGCTACCACTCGCTGTTCGACAGCCTGGCCACCGTGGTCGGCATACTGGGCGTGACCGCGGCTGCGCGGCCGCCCGACGCGGACCACCACTACGGGCATCGCCGATACGAGGTAGTGGCGGCACTGGTCATCGCCGGTTTCCTGGTGCTGGCGGCCTGGGAAGTGCTGGGCGCGGCGCTGGACAGGTCGCGCAGCGGATCTGTCCCCACAGCGAGCCCGCTGGCGTTTGCCGTCATGATCGCGACCCTGCTCGTCAACATCGCCGTAACCCGCTGGGAACACTCTGCCGGTGAGCGGCTCAACAGCCGGGTGCTCAAGGCCGACGCGGCCCACACGCGCTCGGACGTATACGCATCGCTGGCGGTAATAGGATCGCTGGCCGCCGTACGCCTGGGCTACCCGGGCCTCGACGTCCTGGTAGCAGTTGGCATCGGTGCCCTGATAGCGCGCACGGCTTACGTCATCATGCGCGACGCGCTGGCCGTACTGTCCGACGCGGCTCCCATACCCAGCGAGGACATAGCCGCCCTGTTCGAGAACAACCGGGCCATGGGCCGCATGCACGCGGTTCGCTCGCGCAGCAACGGCAGCGACATCTACGTTGACCTGCAGCTCTACCTGCCCGACGACATGAGTGTACTCCGATCGCACCACGTCACCGAGGAAATCGAGGACAGGATAAAACAGAGCTACCCCGCGGTGACCGACGTGGTAGTCCACGTCGAACCGGCCAGCCTCGACCCTACAACGCGCCGACATCGCTGAGGCTGGCCAGCGGCCTCCCCCGGGTCTACGTTTTCGTGCAGTACTGCGCGCTTACGTCCGGCCCTTGCATCCCTGAATCTCTAGACCCCCCATTTACAGGCCTTTTTTGCTGCTTTTCATCAGGCAAGCATTTTGCTTCAGCCCGGGCATGGCTTCGACTGACAAGACCGTCCGAAAGATAACCCTGCTCGACCTGCTCGTCACGATCGAGGACGAAAGCCACGGTCGCTGCACCGAGGGAACCCTGATATCGACGGCTCTCAAGCTCATCAACTCGGGCAAGGTCAAGCTTTCGGGAACCTTTGCCAACGCCAGCCTCCCCCTGAAATAACCCCCCCGGAACAGGCCCTACCCCCCTCTACGGCTGGCCTTTTCAGCCCTGACTTCCACCAAAACCCTGGCAGCGTTATACAGTTGTCAGCGTGAACAGCACCGAAGAACTGAAGAGCTCGATAGACGGCGCCGTTGGCTGGCTCAAAATTGACCGCCCGCAGAGCCGCGGAGCCATGACCCGAGACATGTGGCAGGCGTTTCCCGCTTTGCTACAAGACCTGGCCTCGCACGAAGAAGTGCGGGTGATCGTGGTGACGGGCACAGAGGGTAACTTTGTTGCCGGGGCCGACATAACCGAGTTCCGCGCCCTGCGTTCAGACCCCGAAGAAGCGCGGCGCTACGACGAGGGAAGCCGCGACACGCTCGCAGCGCTTGAGAAGCTCTCGGTCCCCACAATCGCCATGCTGGGCGGGCCCTGTATAGGAGGTGGCTGCCTGTTGGCCTTCGGCTGCGATCTCAGGATAGCCGCGCAGGACGTAAGCATGGGCATCCCGGCCGGCCGCCTCGGCCTGGCCTACCCGCACCACGCGCTCGAGCGGCTGCTGGCCCTGCTCGGAGAGGCCACGACGCTGGACCTGCTGCTCACCGGCCGCTTCGTGCAAGGCGAAGAAGCGCTGCGCATGGGAATGCTGCACCGCTGTGTAAGCTCGGACGAGCTCGAAGAAACCACCAGGAAAATGGCTGCCCAGGTAGCATCAAACGCTCCCCTCGCGCTGGCCTACTCAAAACAGGCCTCGCGCAGAGTCGGCCGCATATCGCCCGACGAGGTCAACGAGCTTGTCTCGCGCTGTTTTCAGAGCGAGGACTACGCCGAGGGCGTGACCGCCTTCCTCGAAAAACGCCGCCCTCAGTTCAAAGGCCGCTGAAGCGGACAATCCTGTACCGCGCGGTTCATTGCCGTGCCCTTTGCCATGGCGCCTGCGAGGTCGCTTCTCCTGCAATTTCAACAACTTAACTATTTTTGACTGCCTGCCACGACGCTGGCACGAGCCCTGCTTTTATCCACCCACAGTCTTTCGGGAGGAAAAACGAGCATGGCAAAGCGTAACGAGAAAAGTGATTCAAAGAGGTCTTCTTCACGGGTGGTTTTCACCGGCAAGCGCGTAAAAGGTTCCTGGGTAATGGAGACCCTGCTGCCCTTCGCCAGGGAGCGCTCGCACAACGACGCTTCGGTGGCCGGCGCCAGCAACGAGCGCGTACGCACCCTTCACTAGACCGCCGACCCCGCAGGCCGGCCGGCTACGCTGTAGCTGGCTACTTGAGAGCTGGCTACTTGAGAGCCAGCCCGGGTGATGCGGGATTAACGCCGACGGTAGCCGTGAAGAAATCTATGTATCCCAGCACTCGCCTGATCAGGGTAAGTGTTTCGGGGTAAGGGGGCGGCTGGTTTCCATAGCGCCGCACCGCCCCGGGCCCGGCATTCCAGGCCGCGGCCATCAACTCAATCTGTCCATCAAAACGCTGGTTGTAAGTGGCGTTGAGGTAGCAGGCCAACAATACGTTCAAGCCCGGATGGTAAAGATCGTCGGCCACGAAATCCTTGAACACGCCCTCGTCTACGTACAGGTAGTCGTAGTTTTCGCGGGCGAGGTGAGCCACGGCCCACCTCGCCGTGGACGGCATGATCTGCGTCAGGCCCCTTGCACCCTTGCGCGAGCGGGCGCGTATGTTGGCGCCCGACTCGGTGAGTATCAAGGCGCGAATGTAGTCGCCGTTCACGCGCGCGTCGTCGGGACCGTAAGACAAGGAGGTGAAGTAGCGAATCAGGGGCTCGAGCCGGTCCAGCCTGTTGAGCTGCTGGCTGCTCGGCCGTCGGCTCGCCTCCGCTGCGACGCCCTGGCGTGGTCCCTCCGGAAGCGAAGCGGCACCCGAAAACGAGGGAATGACGAGCAGCGCGCAGGCCAGCGCGGCCACCGGCAGCGCCGCGCTCTGCGCACGCAACACCTTGTACTTGTTCAAACTTATCACTCGGTACACCAACCGAGCGCGCAAAAGCGCGCAAGGCACTACCCGGTGCACGAAAAAGAACCAGTGGCTGTCAGTGACTGTCGCCCGAAGAACAGCAAGCGGCAGAGGCCGCTCTCTCGCTACTCGCCGGGCTCAAAACCAAAAACGCGGACGCGGGTCCTGCCACCGTGTTCGACTTCGTCGACCAGGTTGCGACCCCTGCACTTCGGGCACGGAAAAAACCTCTTCCCCTCAACCTCATCCGCCAGAAGGATCATGTTCCCCATAAGAAATCCTTCATCCGTTTCCTCGAAGGCCAGGAGGCCATCGCAGGATTCCGACCTACAACGCAAGGGATTTACCTTGATCTTGCGCCCCGGCTTGGCCGGTACACCCGATGCAGGTGCGGAATCCACCCGGCTAATTACCGCAGCGCGAGCGGGCACACAAGCCCCCGCGTCGCCGGATGTTGAACAACCCGAAAACATGCTTAGAATAAGCCAATGTCCGCCGCTGAAGTAATGGAGACCCTCAAGCAGGCCGCCGCCTCGGCAGGTGGCTTCGTTGAGCTGAGATACCACGCCAAGACCTCCCGCGGTGTGGTCGTAGAAAAGGGTAAGGTCGAAAGCAGCAGCTCGCGCTCGGTTGCCGGGCTGGGGGTGCGCGTGCTCGAGAACGGCGCCTGGGGATTCGCCTCCACCGGAAGTTCAGAACCCGCCGACGTCAAGCGAGCCATCGAGTCGGCGCGGGCCGCCGCGCGCTCGGGCGCCTCGCTGCGAAGCGAGGCCGTAGCCGACCTTCCCGAGGTCAAGCTCGCCACCGGTGACTTCAGCCAACCGGGAGTCGACGAGATAGAGCAACGCTCGCTCGAAGAAAAAGTCGGCATGGCCCGCAAGCTCGAAGAAACCGTGCGTAGTTCTTCATCGTCGGTTTCGTCTGCTACCTGCGGCTACTCGGAAATTTTTGAAGAAAAAGCCATCGTCACTACCGACGGGGCAGCTGCGAGTTTTCGCCTGGTGCGACCCGAGCTGCGCCTGCAGGCGGTGGCCGAAAGAAACGGAGAGATGTCGACCGGCTTCGAAGCGATTGGCACTACCGGTGGCTGGGAGTGCCTGTTTCGCCACGGCGACGGCGAGTACTTTGCCAGCAAGGCGGCGCGCACCGCGGTTGACCTGCTGTCGGCCGGGCACCCGCAGGGCGGCCGCGCCTCGGTCATCCTGGCGCCCTCGATAGTGGGGCTGCTGGTGCACGAGGCCATCGGCCACACTGTCGAAGCCGACTTCGTGCAAGCAGGATCGGTGGCGGCCGGGAAGCTGGGCCAGCGCGTGGCCAGCGACCTGGTCACGCTGTGCGACAGTGGCGCTTCGGAACTCGAAGACGGCGCCGGCGGCACCATACCCGTGGACGACGAGGGCGTGCTCGCCGGTCGCACGGTCATCATCCGCGACGGCATACTTGAGTCCTACCTCCACAACCGCGAGAGCGCGGCGCGCTACGGTGTCGCGCCCACGGGCAACGCCAGGGCCTGGGAATACGCCAACGAACCGCTCATAAGAATGCGCAACACCTACCTCGAGCCCGGGCAGACCAGCCTCGAAGAGATGATCGCGAGCACGAGCCACGGCTACCTCCTCGACGGCCCTCGCAACGGCCAGGCCGACGCCACCGGCGAGTTCATGTTCGGCGTGCAGGAAGCGCGCGAGATCAAGGACGGCAAACTCGGGGCGCTGGTCAAGGGAGTCACAGTGACCGGTATCGCCTTCGACGTGCTTTCAACGGTGGATAGCGTGTCGGACAGTTTTCGCTGGGACCTCGGGTCGGGATACTGCGGCAAGGGGCAGCCGGCCAAGGTTGACGCAGGCGGACCCTACATTAGATGCAAGGCCCTGCTCGGGGGCGAGCAGTGAGCTCGACAGGGGGGAGTGTTTCGCCCCGGGATCCGCTGGAGATCTGCAAACAACTGGTCGACATGGCCATTGACGCCGGCGCCGAACAGGCCGAAGCCATGGTCGAAAGCGGCCGCGGGGTAGAAACCAACATTGAGTCGGGCGAGGTGCACACCGTTCAGTCCCGCGAGGAAACCGTGTTCGGGCTCAGGGTAATAAGCCAGGGCTCGAAGGCCTTCGTCACCGCCAACGACGTATCGGAGCGACGCCTGGCCGACAGCGTAAAAGAAGCGCTCGAGCAGGCTTCGGTCATCCCGGCCGACGAGGCCAACGCCTTCGCACCCCCGGGTGACAGCACTACCATCGAGGGCCTTTACGACCCGGCGATCGAAAAAATGACAGTGTCCGACTCCAGCCGCCTCGCCGCGACTCTGGCCGAAGCGGTCAAGTCGCGCGACCCGCGCGTCACCATCGACTCGGGGTCGGTGAGCTTCTCGATCGAGCGCAGCGCCCTCGTCAACTCGCTGGGAATCGAGAAAGAAAAATCCACTACGATGGCCGGCGGATCCCTGTTCGGCATGGCGGTGGACGGAGAAGACATTGCCAGCTTTGACTACGACAGCGAGTCGAGCTGCAGGCTGGACGGCTTCGAAGCGGCGTTGCTCAAGACGGCAGATCGCTTTACCGACAAGTGCGTGGCCGGGCTGGGCGCCGGTAAGGGCCTTAGTTACCGCGGCCCCGTTGTGCTGTCTCCCGAAGCCGTTGCCGAGTTCCTTCTGTCAAACCTGATGGGGGCGCTGTGCGCCGACACCGTCCGCAAGGGCCGCAGCCCCCTGGCCGACAAGCTCGAGCAGCTCGTGGCCTGCGAGGCTTTCAACCTGGTCGACGACGCGACCGTCGACTCGATGGTGACCTCGAGCCCCTTTGATCGCGAAGGCGTGGCGACGGCAAAAACTACCATCATCGAAGGCGGCCGGCTGCGCACCTTCCTGTTTAACCAGCACGAAGCGACCCTCGCCGGTGGCAACGCCCGCTCGACCGGCCACGCCGCGGGGTCGGCGTCATCGCCCCCGGGTATCGGCCCGAGCTACATCGAGCTGGCCGCCGGTGAAGAAAGCGATCTGCTGGCGAGCAACGGCGGCCCCGTCGTACTCGTCAACCGTTTTTCAGGCAGCACCAACGCGGTGACGGGAGACTTTTCGGGCGTGGTCAAGAACGGCTTCCTGGTCGAGAACGGACAGCGCCGGCCGATACGCGAAACCATGATAGCCGGAAACCTGTTCGAGGCCCTGCGCGACATAAGCGCGCTCTCGTCCGAGCGCAGGTTGATCAGCAGCTCGGCGCTCGTGCCCTCGGTGAGAATCGAAAACGTATCGGTGACCGCGGGCTGACTCAGCGCTTGCGGGCGGTCGTTTCGCCAAGCGCGCGCGACTTGAGCAGACCGGCGTAGCCGCGCTGAACGCTCGGGCCGGCACCCCTGGCCACCTGCTGACAGGCAACGGGATAGCCCATGAGGGCCTCGGTCAGTGTGGCCGCCCAGGCAGGTGCCTGCCCGCCGCCGGCCAGCAGGTTGTTGCGCTCAGCCGGATCAATCGCGAGGTCGTAGGCCTCCAGATCCTGCCCACCACCCGAGGTCGGCTGCATGATGAGCTTGTAGCGTCCCTGCTTGACCGCGTAAGCGGGAGATTTCCAGCGCAGGCCTTTGCCGCTCTCGTCAACGCGCAGCCGCCCCCTGGCCTCGCTGAACCGAGGCGACAGCGAAAACGGCAGGCCGCTGCCCAGCGAACTGGCTAGCGACACTCCCTGTATGCCCGGTGGCGCGTCGATGCCCAACAGCTCAACCAGCGTGGGCGCGAGGTCCACCAGGCTCAACGAAGCGTCGTAGCGGGTAGACTTTTTTATGCCCGGGCCACTCATCATGAGCGGAATCTTCAACGATTCTTCGTAGAGATGGCTGCCCGCGCCCCTCGCACCGTGCTCGAGAAACTCCTGACCGTGATTGGAGGTGACCACCACCACTACGTTGCCGCCGAGTTTTCTCACCACCGAGTCCACGAAGATGCCGAGCTGGTCGTCCACGTAGCGCAGTTCGCGTTCGTAGCGCACCAGGGCGCCCTCGTCGACGCGGCTGTCGGCAAACAACTTGTCGTCCTTGAACATGCTGCCGTAGCCCCGCGGCGGAAGGTGCGGTGCATGCAGCCGATAGCTGTGCACGAACATGAAGAAGGGTTCGTCCGAGTGCGCGTTGACCCAGTTGCCCGCGGCCTCGAGAGTGCCGGCCAGGCGGCCCTCGGTGTCGGCCAGGTCGTAGCCCTCGTCGGCCACGAAGCTGTCGAAACCGGCGACCAGGGGGCTCGAGGTTCCCGCGGCACCACCCTCGGTGAAAGCCACGGTGCGGTAGCCCCCCCGTGACAGCAACGCGGCCAGGGTGTCCACCTGCGGTGACAGCTCTTCGTTGTTGTCGAGCACGCCGTGCACCGACGGGTACAGCCCGGTAAACAAGCTCATCCACGCCGATTGCGGAGTGACCGACGGGGTCGACGCGTTGTCAAAGATCGCGCCGTTGCCACCGAACCACTCGTCCATGAAAGGCGTAGTGTCGCGCCGTGAACCGCAGCAGCCCATGCTCGTATAGCGTAATGAATCGAGCCCGACGATGACCAGGGAGGGACGCCTGTCTCGGCTCTTCCGGGCGACCACCATGGGCGAGCTCCACACCACCGCCGGTACCACTTTCGAGCCGCCACCCACAGAGCGCGACTCGAACTCTATGCTGACCTGCCTGCCGCCAAGCGACGAAACATCCACGTCGATATCAAACCAAGCCGGCTCCAGTTGGCCAGGGTCGAGCGTGGCGCTGAAAAGCTTCAGCGTCTGCAGCCCGGGCCGCCCGTCTTCGAACACCCGCGCGCGAACCGTGATGGACACCGGCGCAAGACCCTTCCAGTCCTCGGAATCTACGCTGTATCCAAAACGCAGTTCCGACGAGCGCGGAATGCTTACCGGCAGGCTGCTGATGGTGCGCGCTCCACCGTTGGTGGCCAACTGCGCGTACAAGGCCGCCACCACCGGTCCGGGTTCACGTTCGGGAGCAACAAGCGTGCTGCTCAGGCGGCCGAGCTTGCCCTCGCCCGGACTGAAAACATGCCTTCGCTTCCAAGCGCCTTCTTCGTAGAGCAGCACCTCGGCCTCTAGCTTTCGGCCCAGCAGGGAGGCCGGTAGCTCGCCGTACACGAACACGCGACCACCGGCGGCTACCTGTACCGGGACCATGGAAAGCAGCACGCGGTCGCTGCCGGCTATGGCCAGGCGGCGTTCGCCCGCAGCCGAAACCGGCTGCCAGGGGGCCGCCCGGGGGCCGTCTTCCAGGAGATCCTTTTGCGAAGCGCCGGGTTCTTCGATCTCGGCTTCCGGCAGGTCTGCAGCCATATACAGCGGTAGCGGAGGTTGTGTCGCCAGGACCAAGGACGCCGACAACAGCGTCACCACCGCCAGGAAGGCGGCCACGGCCATGAGAGCGAACGTGTGCCGGGCTACGGCAACAAGCGTAGAAAAACGCATCGCCCATCATTCTTACCCCACCCGGCTACGCCCGCAAGAGCCCGACCGGGCGGGGTTGTTAAAGCCGGCCGGCAACGGCTATTGACTGCCGCTGACGGCAACTCGTGGGGCGGGCAGCGCCCTGCGCCACGGGCCCGCGGTAAAATCGAACGCGTGCAGAGCAATGCTCAAGGCAGACTCGAGGTAGGCGTAGACACCGGTGGGACTTTCACCGACGTGGTCTACCGCCGTTCGGACGGTAGCAGCGGTTGGTGCAAGCTGTTGTCCACGCCCGACGATCCCGGCCGCGCGGTACTCGACGCCTTGGCGCGCCTGTTCGACGGAACGCCGCCCGACCGCCTGGGCTACGGCACCACCATAGCTACCAACGCAATGTTGCAGCGGCAAGGCGCGCGCACCGCACTGGTCACCACCGCGGGTTTCGAAGACCTGCTCGAAATCGGCCGCCAGGCCCGCCCCGAACTCTACCGGCTGGAACCGCGACGCGAGCAACCCCTGCTGGCAGGAAACATGAGCTTCGGCCTGGCCGAACGAAGCGCGGCCGACGGCAAAGCTTTGCTGCGCCCCGACAAGGCGGCTCTCGACCAACTGGCCAGCAAGCTGCGACGAGCGCGGGTCGAATCGATAGCCGTGTGTCTGCTGCACTCCCACGTCAACCCGGCCCACGAAAAAGCCGTGGGTGAGGCCCTGCGCCACCTCGGCGTGCCGGTGACCCTTTCGCAGCAGCTCTCGCCCGAACCCGGTGAGTACGAGCGCGCTTCGACCGCGGTGGCCAACGCCTTCGTGCGCCCGCGGGTGGAACGGCACCTCAAAGACCTCGCGCTGAAGTGCGGGACGCCCGATTTTCGCGTCATGCAATCCTCGGGTGGCTGCCTGGGCGTAAAGACGGTGAGCCGCGAGCCGGTTCGCAGCATGCTTTCGGGGCCAGCGGGCGGAGTCGCGGCGGCCTTCGAGGTCATGCGCGCAGTTCACCTTGAGCAAGCCGTGACACTCGACATGGGGGGCACCTCCACCGACGTCACGCTGATCAACGGGACTATCCCTCTCACCAACACCACCGTCATCGGTGGCATCCCGCTGCGCTGCCCGGCCGTGGACATTCACACGGTGGGCGCCGGTGGCGGTTCGATAGCGTCGGTCGACGCCGGCGGCGCGCTCAAGGTAGGACCGGCGAGCGCGGGCGCCACGCCCGGCCCCGCCTGTTACGGGCAAGGTAGCGAACCCACGGTAACCGACGCCAACGCGTTGCTCGGGCGACTCGCCGGCGGCGGACTGCTAGGCGGTGAAATGCCTGTCGATCTTGCGCGGGCACGCCGGGTGATGACCCGACTGGGCAAGCGCATGGGTGGCCTGTCGGCCGAACGTGCCGCCGAGGGCGTGCTCAGGATAGTGGAGGCCAACATGGAGAGGGCCATTCGCCGCATAACCATAGAGCGTGGCCAGGACCCGCGCGGCGCAACCCTGCTGGGCTTCGGCGGTGCGGCGGGCCTGCACGCCTGCGCGGTGGCCGATTCGTTGCAGATGGCCAGCGTACTGCTGCCCTGCAACCCCGGCCTGCTTTCGGCGGGGGGAGTGCTGGAGGGCAGCTTCAGCCGCGACCTGAGGGCCGCGCTGTCACTGCAGGACCCTGACATCGGGGAGCTCAGGCAACGCTGCCTCGCGCTCGAAAAACAGGCCCGCGCCGAGCTACTGCAACAGGGCTGCCAGCCGGGTCGGATACGGCTGAGCCGAAGCGTGGGGCTGCGCTACCTTGGCCAGTCAAGCGAAATCGAAGTGCCGCTGAAGCCAGGCTTCCGCGCCGCTTTTGACCGCGAGCACCACAGGCTGTTTCACCACCACGACGACTCGCGGCCGGTGGAGGCCTGCGCGCTGCACGTAACCGCAACCGAAGCCCGCCGCCGCAAGCGCAGAACCGTGGCCACGGTTGGCCGTAGCAGGACCCCGACGCCCGCGCATAACGTGAGCGTGTATCTCGAGGGCAGAAAACGAAGGCTGCCGCTGTACCGTCGCGACGACCTCGTGATGGGGGACCGTTTCGCGGGGCCAGCGTTGGTGACCGAGTACAGTTCGACCTCGCTGATCGCTACCGGTTGGACCGCCCGCGTAGACGGCGAGTCTAACCTGCGGCTGGAGAAAGACGGTGGCTGAACGCTTCGATCCCGTCGAGCTCGAGCTCTTCAGCAACCGCCTGGTTGCGGTGGCCGAAGAAATGGGCACCGTGCTCTGCCAGGCCGGCTTCTCGCCCAACATCAAGGAGCGTCGCGATTTTTCCTGCGCGATTTTTGACGCGGCTGGCGGCATGGTGTCGCACGCCGCGCACATACCGGTGCACCTCGGCTCGACACCCTTGTCGGTCAAGGCAGCCATCGAGGCCATGACGGCTGACAGCGGAGACGTTATCGCCGGCGACATCATGCTGCTCAACGACCCCTACTCGGGCGGTACCCACCTGCCCGACCTCACCGTAGTGGCGCCGGTCTTCCTCGCCGGCCACGACAAGTCGAGCAGGGCTGGGCGCGCCCGCCGGCCCTTTGCCTGGCTGGCGGCCCGCGCCCATCACGCCGACGTGGGCGGCCACGCACCCGGTTCGATGGCGCTGTGCACCGACATCCACCAGGAGGGATTCCGCATACCGCCGGTTCACCTCTACCGAGGTGGCCGCGTGGTGCGCGAAACGATGGAGCTGTTCCTGGCCAACACCCGCGTGCCCGCCGAGAGGATGGGCGACCTCGACGCCCAGGTCGCGGCCCTGCGCAGCGGTGATCAGCGCCTGTCCGAACTGGCGACTCGCTTCGGCCCGGGGCGGATCACGCGCGCCATGAAGGAGCTGCAGGATTACTCCCGCCGCCTGGTCGAGGCCATGATCAAGGAGCTGCCCGTCGGCGAGTTCAGCGCCCGCGACTCACTCGATAACGACGGTATTGACCCGCAGCCACTGCGACTTTCGGTCACGCTACGGCGGCGGGGCAAACGCCTGGAGATCGACCTGCGAGACTGCGCCCCTCAATGCCGGGGCCCGCTCAACGCCAACCTCGCTGTGACCACGTCGGCGGTCTTTTATGTCGTGGCCTGTCTCGCCGGCAGCCGGGTACCGGCCAACCGCGGCATGATGGAGCCGGTAGACATACTCACAACGCCGGGCACGCTGGTGGACTGCCGCTTTCCGGCAGCCGTAGCCGGAGGCAACGTCGAAACCTCGCAGCGTATAGTAGACCTGTTGCTACGGGCCCTGGCCCGCGCGCTGCCCGGACGGATACCGGCGGCGAGCTCGGGCACGATGAACAACCTTACGCTCGGAGGTTGGGACGTAAAACGTGATTGCCACTTTGCCTACTACGAAACGGTGGCGGGAGGAGCCGGCGCCGGACCGTCGGGTCCGGGCTGCCACGCGCTGCACACCCACATGACCAACACGCTCAACACGCCCGTGGAACTGCTCGAGTCCTATTACCCCCTGAGGGTAATCCGTTATGGGCTGAGAAGACGCTCCGGCGGGACCGGAAAGCACCGCGGCGGTGATGGAATAGATCGAGAAATAGAGGTCCTTGTGCCGGCCACGCTGACACTGCTGGCCGACAGGCGGCAAGAGGGTCCCTGGGGACTGGCGGGCGGAAAGCCCGGTCTACCGGGCCGCGATACGGTGAGCAGCGGCGGCCGAACGAAAGCCATCGCCTCGAAAACCGAGCTCCAACTGGCCGCCGGCGACCGCGTGCGCGTGCAGACCCCCGGCGGCGGTGGCTGGGGGCGGGTGGGACGGAAGGTAGCGGGCAAGAAAAAGCGAGGCTGACCGAATCGGTTTCCCGATCTCGATCAACCCCGCTGTACTGGATTGCCGGGTCAGGCCGCTGCTTTGCGGCGTGACCCCTTCTCGAGGGCGTCGATCCTGCGCTCAATGGCGGTGAGCCTGCGCTTGACCGAATCAACATCGCCGCGCACGGGCAGCTTGAGCCACTTGGCCAGGCGCGTGGCCAGCTTGCCGGCTTCCTTCTGGGCCGTGGAAGTCAGCTCACGGCGACGGCCATTGGTCTGCTTGCGCAACCCGGTGACCCTCTTGTCGAGCTGGGTCCTGACGTCGCCCAGGCGCTCTTCGACCTGCTCACGCAGTTCGTCGACGCGACCGTTGAGGTCCTCGCGAACTTCACCGATACTGTCGATCAGCTTGTCGACCACCTTGTCGACCTGGTCCTGCTGCTGCTCCGGGAGCATGGACACCGCGCGACGTCCGAAACGCTCCGCGGCCCCTTCGACCTCGCCACGGACCCTGTCCACGGTGTTAGTCACGTTACCGAAAAGCGGTGTAGGTTGCTTCTTTGCTGTTGCCATTTTTTCCTCCTGTCGTACCGCGTCATCCGGTCCCGTCTTTGCCCCCCCAACAGGGGGAGTGCCGGACGGGAACCCGCCCAGGAAGCACCGGTTTAAGTCTGTACCCAAACCGCTGCCGTATCCATGTGCGGGCAGCCCCAAAGCTGGCCGTAACGCTTACCTGTGCATTGTTTTACTCACTGCGTCATGAAAGTCAAGGCCTTGTGCCTGGTTTTGACGCGATGCAGCTTATTTCGTGGGTTTTTTCGCCGATGTTTTGCTCGAGCTCTTGCCTGACCCCTTGCTTGAGCCGCTGCCCGGGCTGCTGTCGGAGCCGCTGCTGGGCGACGAGTCAGACGACGAGTCGGCCGACGAAGCGGCGGACGAGTCGGCGGACGAAGTGGAGCCCGAGTCCTTGGATGAATCGCCCCCGGAGCCTTTCTGGTAGCCCTCCGAGTACCAGCCGCCGCCCTTGAGCTGAAACGACGACGACGAAATCAGCCGCTTCACCTTGCGCCGGCAACCCTTGGTGGCGCAGCTCGACAGGGGATCGTCGGACATGGACTGGCTGTGTTCAAAAACCCCGCAGACGGGGCACTCGTATTCGTAGATTGGCACCTTGGTTAGCTTCCGTTGTTTTTTGTTTCCCTCGTGGGAACAGAACGAAACTAGGAACGGCGGCCAGTCGTGTCAACGGCGAGTTCCCTCGACCGCCTCGTGGCTGCCTTCACGGCCGAAGCCACCGTCTGGCTGAACCCCCCGCTGGCGAGAGCGGCGAGGCCGGCCAGCGTGGTGCCGCCCGGCGACGAAACCGCCTTGCGCAATTCGACGGGCCCCTGCCCGCTCTCAAGCAACATCCTGGCGGCGCCAGCCAAGGTGTGACAGGCCAGGTGCAAAGCGGTTTCCTGGTCGAGTCCGGCCGCCTTGCCACCCCGGGCCAGCGCCTCGGCAAACAGGTAAACATAGGCCGGGCCGCTACCGCTCAAGCCGGTAACCGCGTCCATCAGCTTCTCTTCTTCGACCACGAGCACTTCGCCAACGGCTTCGAACATGGTCCTGGCCACCGCGAGGTCTTTTCTCCGCGCAGTCGCCCCCGCGCAAAGCACCGACATGCCGCTGCCCAGCAGGCAAGGGGTGTTGGGCATGACCCGGATAGTGCGCACGCCCGGCCCCAGGGCCTTCTCCATGCGCGACAGGCGTACACCGGCCGCGATAGAGATGACCAGCTTGCCGCGCCCCAGCAGCGGCGACAGGCCCGACATAACCTCGTCCATGACCTGCGGTTTTACCGCCAGCACCACCGTCCGGGCGGCCTCGGCCAGCTGCGCGAGATCAGCCGTGACGTTGACTCCAAAGCGCCGCTTGAGCACACGGCGGCGGACCGCCAGGGGCTCGCAGACGACTATTGACCCTGGAGAAACACCGCCGCCGTCATCGCCCGGCTCCAGCAAGCCCTTGAGCAACGCAGCAGCCATGTTGCCGCCACCAACAAAACCGACAACCGGCGCCTGCTTGCTCACGACTCGCCCCTTTCACGCTGCCCGAACACAGCCCTGCCTATCCTTACCATCGTTGAACCCTCCATGATCGCGTCCTCGTAGTCAGCCGACATGCCGGCAGATATCTCAACCATCGCTGCCCGCGGCAGGTCCAGCCCCCGCAGTCTTTCCCGCAGTAATCGCAGCCGTTCAAACTGCGGGCGCGCCTCCTGCCCCGGGTCGGCTACGCCGGTAAGGCCTTCGATGCTCAGCCCCGGCATGTCGGCCAACTGCCTCAAGAGCTGCTCGGCCCGGGCCTCTTCTACCCCGGCCCGCCCCTGGCCGCCGCCAAGTTTGATCTGCAACAACAAGCGGCAAGGCGCGGCCGCTTCTCCCCGCGCGACAACAGCGCGCGACAAGGCCCGGCCGGCCGAAGCCGAGTCGATGCCATGCAGCAGGTAAAAAGCGTCGGCCGCCCGCTTGGCCTTGTTCGACTGCAGGCGTCCCACGAGGTGCCAGCGAACGTCTTCGAGGCCTGCGATCTGCATACGCGGCAGGGCCTTCTGCAGGTAGTTCTCGCCGAAATCGAGCTGCCCCGCCCTGACCGCCTCCAGCAGGGCTTCGTCGGGCTGGTTCTTGGTGACGGCCACCAGCAGCGGCGGCCGGTCTGCACGGCCGGCACGGGCAGCAGCCGCGGCCAGCCGTTCCCTGACCTCGGCAAGACTATCGGCTACCGCCACCGTCTCCCCCTCCTTGCTGCAGCGGCCGAACTCCCCGGCGCGCAAGCGGAGCCTCGAGCTGCGCCACGGGCAGACCGATCGCGTTGTCCACACAACCCACTACCGCAGCCACCAGCGCGCGCCCCAGCCCTTGCGACGCGTAACCACCAGCCTTGTCGTCGCTTTCGCCCATTGCTACGTAGCGCTCGGCCTCCAATCTCGAAAACTCCCTCATGCGCACCACCGAGCGTGTAAACCCGCAGACGGGTGGCGCCAGGCCCGTACCGCCGCCGGCCGCCAGCAGCGCCCAGCCCGTGTAGACGAGGTGGTTGCGTCCCGCGAGCATGAGCAGGTAGTCAACCGCCTGGGCGCGGTCGATGGGTTTTCCCATCATCATTTCCCCTACCACCACCGTGGTGTCGGCGCCGAGGACTACTTCGCCCGGGTGGCGCCGGCCCACCACCGCGTCGGCCTTCTCCAGGGCCAGGCGGATAGTGGCGTGCAGCGCTGATTCGCCCAGGCACTGAAGTTCCTCGACCCCGGCTACGTCAATATCGAAACTGTAACCCTCTCGATCGAGAATCTCGCGCCGCCTTGGCGAGGCAGACGCCAATACGAGGCGGCCGGTATCCATGGCCTGTATTCTTGAACCCGCTCAGGTAAAGTCAAAAAGGAGACCACGTGCTGACCAGAGTTAGAGCGCTTTCCTTCCTGCTTACAGCCACACTGCTGGCCCCGGCCGTTACCGCCTGCAGCGCCCTGGCGGCACCCGAAAAATCCCTGCTCGGCAGATCCGACGCCACCCACGCCGCCCGGCTGGGATCTGCGGTGACGGCCCTGTCAGCCAGCGGGGACAACGACCCGGCCCTGGCCCGGCGCACCCTGCTCACCCTGAAAAACGACTTCGCCCTGCTGCAGGACTACGTGCTCTACTTCCTGGCCCGCAGCAGGCTCGCTGCTACCGGCTTGAGCGCCGAAGCGGCCGCCGATGAAAAAACTGCGGCTGCCGCCGAACTCGAGAAGCTGCTGGCGCTGGTACCCGACTCGCCGGTGGCGCCCGCCAGCGCAGCGCTGCTGGTTGGCCTGCCGGAAACAGCAGATGCCCGCGTACTCGAGCTGGCCGAAAAGTACCGCGGCGGAACCACCCTCAACGCCGATTTTGCGGCCATCGCGGTGGCGGCTGCGCGCCGCCTGCAGGCCTCGGACCCCCGGCGTTCGCTCGAGCTGGCCAACCGCGCCAGGGCAAGAGACCCCGGCGGTCAATCGGGCAGGCCGGCCGCCGAGCTGGCATCCGATCTGCAAAGCGACAACCCGAAACTGTTGCCGACCAGCGCCGAGCAGCTGGTGGCCGAGACCCGGCTGCTGGGTGCCGAGGGCAGGCACAGCCAACGCGTAGCGATGCTGGACAAGCTGCTCAAGGACTTTCCGCGCCACCCATCGCGCACGACTTCGATTCTCGGCCGGGCCCGCTCGACCGCGGCCCTGAAAGATAAGCAGGCGGCTGCCTGGTGGCTGTCGCAGAAATCTGCGGGCGAAAGCGACCCGGGCCGGTCGGCGCGACTGCTGTACGAGTCGGCGGTGTACAGCTGGAACGCGAACCAGTCGACGCTGGCCCTGCAACGCTTCGAAAAATTTCTGTCGCTGGGGTCGGGGCTGGACGAAGAGCACAAAGCCCACTACGCCTCGGGCCGCATCCATGAGTCGGCCCGCCGCTACAACAGCGCGGCCGCCCACTATCGCTCGGCCGAAAAAAGCCCTGACCAGCACATCCGCAGTGAGTCCGCGTGGCGGGCCGGCTGGGCCTCGTACCGGGCGGGCAACTACCCTGGCGCGGCGTGGAAGTTCGGTCTCATCGTGCAGGCCACCAAGCCACCGGCCCGTGGGTCAGGAGTCAGCAGGCCCTCCAGCCCGAGTGGACGCGAAGGCGCCCTGTACTGGAAAGCCCGCTCCATTGAACGCGCGGCTGGCAAGACCAGCAACGAGGCCCTGGCCGTCTACCGGCAGCTGCTGGCCGAGTTTCCCGACGGCTTTTATTCCTGGCTGGTCGAGCAACGGCTCCCGCTCAGGGCGCCCGCGGCCACGGTCGAAAATCTTCCACGCTCAACGGTCACGCTTGACGCCTCTGCACGGCGCACACTGGCGCGGGCGGAAGCACTGAGAATCGCCGGCCTGGGCCACCACGGGGCCACCGAAACCGCTCGGCTGACGAGCGGCCGCAGCAGCGAGCAACTGCTGGCCCTGTTGCCGCAGCTGGCCGCGTCGGGTGCCTGGAACAGCAGCCTGCGCGTGGCACTGCAGCTCTATCGCAAGGGCCTGCTCAACGATGCCCAGCTGTACCCGTTTCTCTACCCCAGGGCCCATGCCGACATCGTGGGGCGCGAAGCGGGTCGCTGGAAGATCCGCCCCTCGCTGGTCTACGCGCTGATGAAACAGGAAAGCGTTTTTGACGCGCACGCCACCTCGCCGGCCGCTGCCTACGGGTTGATGCAACTGCTCTTGCCCACCGCCAGGCGGGTGGCCAGGGCGACGGACCGGGCAGAGCCTTCGCGCGACGACCTCTTCGTGCCCGACGTCAACATCGCGCTGGGCACGGCTTACCTCGCCTCGCTCGCGCGGCGCTTCAACGACAACCCCGTCCTCATGCTGGCCGGTTACAACGCGGGCGAGAACGCGGCGCAACGCTGGTTCGACCGGCTGGACGGCCTCGACGAGGATGAGTTCATCGAAAGAATTTCCTACCGCGAGACCCGTGGCTACGTGAAAAAGGTTCTCCGCAACGCTCGCAATTTCGAGCGCGTGTATGGCTCCAGCGGCGACAGCGCTGCCGGAAAATAGAACAGTTCAGCCGCCGAGAGCGGCCAGCAGGCGGCGCGGAAGATCTCCAAAAGCGCCGTTGGACATGCACAGCACCACGTCGCCCGCTTTGAGCTCGCCCGGCAGGCGGTCGAGTATGACGTCGGGACCGTCGGCCTGCCAGGCCGGGGTGCCCGTGCTGTTCAGCTCCTCAACCACGGCCTCGGTGTCGAGCGCTTCGCCCTCGGCCAGGGTATCGTTCTCCTTGTGGAACACCTCGCTCAGGACGACTCGGTCGGCCAGGGCCAGGGCCTCGGTATAGCGAGCCTGGAAGACCGACCTGCGGCTGGTGTTGGAGCGCGGTTCGAACACCGCCCACACCCTGCGCCCGTTGTACGCGTCGGCCATGGCAGCCAGGCTGCCGGCAACCGCGGTGGGGTGATGGGCAAAATCATCGATCACGTCCACGCCCGCAGCACTGCCCACCAGCTCCTGCCTCCTGGCGGCACCCCGGTACCCCGCCAGGGCTTCGGCCACGGCGGCGTCGGATATACCGAGCTGTCTCGAAAGCACAAACACCGCCAGCGCGTTGAGCACGTTGATGCTGCCGTGAAGCCGCAGCTGCAAGCGCGGGCCCAGCTCACCTTCAAGCGACGGTCGGAACGAACTGCCGGCCGAACCGTGCTCGAGTTCTGTGGGCCTCCACTGGTTGTTGTCGCCGCAACCGTAACTGATCAAGCCCGGCCGCGGCGACGAACCAAGCAGGTCGAGCAGGTGGGGATAGTCGCCGCAAACCACCAGCGGGGCGCCTTCGGGCAGCAACTCGACCAGGCGCGCAAAGGAACTCTTGACGTGCTCCACGTCGCGGTAGATGTCAGCGTGGTCGAACTCAACGCTGGTGATTATGCTCGCCGCCGGCTGGTAGTGAACAAACTTGGGGCCCTTGTCGAAGTAGGCCGAGTCGTACTCGTCGCCCTCGATGGCAAACCAGGCGCCCGCCCGGCCCGCCCGCGCCAAGCCTTTGAGGTCGCGCACCAGGCCGCCCACCAGGTAGCCGGGGTCCTCGCCGGCGACCTCGAGCACGCGCGCCAGCATGCCGGTGGTGGTTGTCTTGCCGTGCGTACCGGCCACCACCAGGCTACGCCGATCGCGCAGGAAGTAGCGGGCCACCGCCTCGGGGAATGACAGGCGCGGCAGCCCCAGGCGCTCGACCTCCGCGGCCTCGGGGTTGCTGGCCGACACCGCGTTGCCGATAACTACCACGTCGGGCAGGGGGTCAAGATGGTCGGGCGAAAAACCTTCGAGTATCTCTATGCCGGCGTCGGCCAGCACCTGCCCCATGGGCGGATAGGAAGCCTTGTCGGAGCCGCTCACTGTGTAGCCCGACTGCTTGAGCATGACGGCCAGCGGCGCCATGCCGACGCCGCATACAGCCACGAGATGTACGTGTTGTGATTTGCCTGCCACGACCCGTTCAGTCTGCACGCTTGCGTGACCGCTGTCGAGACAGCGAATCAACGCACTCGAACACTGCGTCGTGCACCGCCGGCCTGAGCGCAGCGATGCCGCGGTTGCCAGTGTGGGGATGAACGCGGTTGCTGAGCAGCACCACGTGCACCCCCCGGTCGCGGTCTATCCAAAGCGAGCTACCGGTGTAGCCCAGGTGCCCGAGCGCGCGCGCGCCGACCAGGCTGCCGGCCGTCGAGGCGCCTGGCGTGGGCGTGTCCCAGCCGGGCAGCCAGGTCGAGCCAGGCACCGACGGCTCGGCGTCGAGCAGGTGGCGCAGCAGCCGGCCGTCGAGCAGCGTTGACTTGCCAGCCAGCGCGGCCTCGTGCTCAGCGGCCAACAGGTGGATGTCCCGGGCCGAGGCAAACAATCCCGCGTGCCCGGCCACCCCGCCCATAAGCCAGGCGTTCTCGTCCTGCACCTGCCCCTGCACCAGCCGCTGCCGCCACCCGCAGATTCCACAGGGAGCTAACTCGGCGTCGGGCTGCCCCCGGACGCCTGAGCCCGGACGACGGAAACCAGCCCCCGTGCCAAGCGGTTGCAGCAGCCTCGAGGTGATAAACTCGTCGAGACCCTCGCCGGAGATCTGCTCTACGATGTCACCCAGCAGTATGAAACCGAGATCGCTGTAGCGCGACTCGCTGCCGGGTTCGTACACCAACGGCTGGCGGGCGACCTCGGCCACGAGGCGGCTGCGACGACGCTTGTCGAAGGTGAACGGCTGCGGCCCGGCCGCGGCAAATTCCGGGGCCTTGAAATACGGCACCCAGTCGGGCAAGCCCGAACTGTGGGTGAGCAGCTGGCTGACGGTGACCGAAGTTCCACCTGCTCCCGCACCGGCAAAGGGTCCCACGCCGCCAAAGCCTGGAAAAAAATCGGCCACCGGCTGGCCCAGCAGCAAGTGCCCCTCTGCCATTAGCAACACAAGCGAGGCAAACGTCGCCAGGGGCTTGCTCAGTGAGGCCACGTCAAAACGCGTAGCGGGTATAACCGCGCTGTCTACGTCGGGGTTCTCGCCCAGTCCCAGGCGACCCCAGCCGCGCTGGTAAATTACGTCTTCGCCCCGGCCTACAAGCAGCACCACGCCCGGACTCACGCCCCGGCCCATGGCCTCTTCGACCAGCGACTCCAACCCGGCCCATACCTGCCCACCCTTACTCACCTTGCTTAACTCGTGGAGTCGGCCTACCCCGACCTCGTGGCCGGGGACAGCACCGACTCGAGCAGCTCGAGGCCTGGCGCGTCAGCGTCGAGTCTCACCCTGCATCCGAAAGGTAGCACACCGTTGTCGCAGCCGTGCCCCGACTGCAGCCCCCAGGCCACCGGGCAGTCAATGCCAGCCAACGCCTCGAGAACTATGTCCCTGAGAACGCCGGGACCCTGGCCGTCATCGCAATCGGTCATGGGTCCAAGCACCAGGCCCGCTACGCGATCGAGTTTTCCGGCCTGTCGCAGGTGGGTCATCATGCGATCGATGCGGTAGGGCTTCTCAGCGACGTCTTCGAGAAACAGTATGCGTGATTCGGTGTCGATTTCAGCGGGGGTTCCCAGGGTAGTGACCAGCACCGAAAGGCAGCCCCCGACCAGCAGGCCCTCCGCCACACCACCGCGCCAGCACTGCTCGGCCTGGCCTGCAAACCAGCCGTCTTCGCCGAAGAGGAAACGCCGGAACGACTCCCTGGCAGCTTCGCCGAGGCGCGGGAGATCGGCCGCGACCATGGGCGCATGGTAGCAGGCCACGCCGGCTTCCTGCACCACGCGGTTGAGCAGCAAAGAAAGGTCGCTGAAACCGGTGAGTATTATGGGATTGGCAGCCACCAGCGCCGTGTCAAAACGGTCGATCAGGCGAGCGCAGCCGAAACCTCCGCGAACCGCCATCACGGCCCGGTAGTCGTTGTTGGAAAAAGCCTCGGTAAGGGCAGCGGCGCGCCGCTGGTCGGAGTCGGCCATGTAGCGAAACCGCCCATCGACGGCCAGCGTGACCGGGTCCAGTCCCCAATCGCGCAACAGTTGCACGCCGGTTGCCAGGCGGCCGGGGTCGCATACCCCGGACGGGGCCACCAGGGCGACCCTGTCGCCTGCTGCCAGGGGAGCTGGTTTGACCATCATCTGTTTACCAGCCTACTGCCCTTGGCAGAGTTTTCAACAGGGCCGCCGACACCATCGCCCAACCATCGTTTATCTCTGGCGGTAGCCACCAGCCCCCGGTATTGTAGCCCCGGGATGGGGCACGCAGCATGAAAGACCGCAGCAAGCAGTCGATAGAGGACGTCGCCATGCAGGCTGCCCGCAAGTTGCTCGACGAGGCCTCGCCAGCAATAAAAGGCCCCCACGGCGTGGTAGCCGAGGCCGTTTCGGCAGCGGTCTCGGCCAACTTTGCCGCCGAAGCCTCCATACAGCTCGAAGCCGAACGAACGTTTGAAAAGCTGGGCAGCTCGACCTCCGGCATGGACCGCAGCACGCTGCTGCGGGGGCTGAAAGAACGCATCGCCCAGGCCAGGGGCTTTGCCCTGTGAGCGGCGGTGGACGGGGAATGTCGGACCAGAGGGTCGAGTCTATCGCGACGACCGCCCTCGGGACCTTGAGAAATACTGCTGGCGTCAGCGTGGTGGACGAAGGCGCGGCGCTGCGCGTGCTGGCCTCGGTCATCATGGCCGCCTGGGCCCACGACCCCGAGCTCGACCGGGCCGTGAGGCAGCGAATCGAGTCGCTCAGCCGACAGGTGCCAGAGGGCAGCAGCGAGTGGGACCTGCTCTACCGGCAATACAGCGAAGAACTGGCCAAGCGGCGCTAGAAACCCGGGCCCGCGCGACCGGCCCCGGGGCCAGCCTTCCCCGGTAAAAAAGCGCCCTTCAGAGGCGGGCGGGCGGTTTTTTTTGCCGAATATCCTTGACACGCGGCTGCCCGCCATTAATGTTCGCAAGGTTTGGGCAGCAAATAACCCGTCTACTGGGCTACGAAGCGCCCTCGTTACGTTAATTTTAAGACTCAATACTCGTCAGGCTCAGGAGGCAGACAAACATCATGAAGATTCGTCCATTACAGGATCGTGTACTCGTACAGAGAATCGCCGAGGAAGAACTTTCCTCCGGCGGCATAATCATTCCGGATACAGCAAAGGAAAAGCCCCAGGAAGGCAAAGTGGTCGCCGTTGGCGGTGGCCACATCAACGATGACGGATCGGTGCGCAAGCCCGGCGTCAAAAAGGGCGACAGCATCCTTTTCGGCAAGTACTCCGGCAACGAGATCGAAATAAACGGTATCGAGCACCTGATCATGCGCGAGGACGACATCCTCGGCGTGGTCGAAGGCTGAGCCGCGTAGACCAATTGAACGCAACCCCGTGGTGGCCCGTAGTGCTACCAAGGAAAAGAAAAACCCAGTCGGGTAAAACCCGCTCGGAGGAGAGACCAGTAACATGGCCAAAATAGTTAGTTTCAGCCAGGAAGCCCGTAACAAGCTTCTCAAAGGCGTCAACATCCTTGCCGACGCCGTAACAGTAACCCTCGGCCCACGCGGTCGTAACGTGGTTCTCGAAAAGTCCTGGGGCGCGCCCAACGTGACCAAGGACGGCGTATCGGTAGCCAAGGACATCGAGCTCGAAGACAAGATCGAGAACATGGGTGCCCAGATGGTGAAAGAGGTCGCCTCCAAGACCTCTGACGTTGCCGGTGACGGCACGACCACCGCGACCGTACTCGCCAGGGCGATATTCACCGAAGGCTGCCGCATGGTGGCGGCAGGTCACGACCCGATGTCCATCAAGCGTGGCATAGACAAGGGAGTGCTCGCGATAACCAGCAGCCTCGAGAAGATGTCGAAGGCCACCAAGGACCGCGCTGAGATTGCCCAGGTGGGCACTATTTCGGCCAACTCCGACAGCACCATCGGCGATATCATCGCCGAGGCCATGGACAAGGTCGGCAAGGAAGGCGTCATAACGGTCGAAGAGAACAAGGCCCTCGATACCAACCTCGAGGTCGTGGAGGGCATGCAGTTCGATCGCGGCTACCTCTCGCCTTACTTCGTGACCGACCCCGATCGCATGACGGCCACACTCGAAGACGCGCTGATCCTCGTGCACGAGAAGAAAATCTCGAACATGAAGGACCTGCTCCCGGTACTCGAAACGATCGCCAAGTCGGGCAAGCCCTTCCTGCTGATCGCCGAGGACATCGAGGGCGAGGCCCTGGCCACGCTGGTGGTGAACAAGATCCGCGGAACCCTGAACTGCGTAGCCGTCAAGGCCCCGGGCTTCGGCGACCGCCGCAAGGAAATGCTCACCGACATAGCCGTGCTCACCGGCGGCAAGGTGATCTCAGAGGACCTCGGGCTCAAGCTGGAGAACGTGGGCCTCACCGATCTCGGCCGTGCCAAGCGCATAGTGGTGGACAAGGACAACACCACCATCGTTGATGGCTCGGGCAAGAAGGCCGACATACAGGGCCGCATCGGCACCATCCGCAACCAGATCGAAGACACTACTTCGGACTACGACCGTGAGAAGCTGCAGGAGCGGCTTGCCAAGATCGTGGGCGGAGTCGCGGTGATCAAGGTCGGTGCCGCTACCGAGATCGAGATGAAGGAAAAGAAGGCCCGCGTCGAGGACGCACTGCACGCCACCCGCGCTGCGGTGGAAGAGGGAATCGTTCCCGGCGGTGGCGTGGCGCTGGTACGCGCCGCGAACGTACTGGACAAGGTAGAGGCCAGCGACGAAGAACGCGTCGGCCTCGACCTGCTCAAGAAAGCACTCGAAGAGCCTACCCGTTGGATCGCCAGGAACGCCGGTGCCGAGCCTTCGATAGTCATCGATCGCATACGCAACGGTAAGGGTGCCCTGGGCTACAACGCGGCAGCTGACAAGTTCGAGGACTTGCTCAAGGCCGGCATCATCGACCCCACCAAGGTCGTCCGTACCGCCCTGCAGAACGCCGCTTCGGTGGCGGGACTGCTTCTCACCACCGAGGCCGCTGTGGCCGATAAGCCCGAAGAGAAGGGCTCTGGTGACGCGGCAGCCGCCGCTGCCGCCGGAATGGGTGGAATGGGCGGAATGGGCGGGGGCATGCCCGGCATGATGTAAATTCCCTGTTTTTAAGGGAAGAAAACCTTGACCCCCCGTCGGCCTAACAGTCGGCGGGGGGTCTTTTGTTGACCACTGATATCAGAAAATAGGCCGTAGCCCTTGAGAAGAGCCGCAAGGTCTAGTATTAACTGAAGGAATCTGACCGCGGGTGACCGTGGCGCACGGGAAACCCAGGAAGCATATTGATGGCTGTTACGATTCGATTGACCAGACGCGGAACCAAAAAGCGCCCCTTCTACAGGGTGGTGGCTGCAGACAAGCGAGCTCCACGGGACGGGAAGTACCTTGAAGTTCTGGGTACTTATAACCCGGTGTCAGATCCGCCGGAGGTCAAACTTGAAGGGGAGAAAATCGAGCAATGGGTGAAGAAGGGAGCGATACCATCGCCGACAGTAGCCAAGCTGATGAAGAAAGCCGGCCTGCCGACGACGCACTCGACGCGGTAAAGCACCAGGGCGAAGCCCTCAAGGAGCTGCTGGAGTTCCTGGCGGCCAACTTGGTTACCAAGCCAGAGGCCGTAGAGGTGACCCACTCCATCAGCGATGAGTCTTCCGTGCTTGAGCTACGCGTGGACAAGGGGGACCTCGGCCGAGTGATAGGCAAGCAGGGGCGCACCGCCAAGTCGTTGCGCACCATTCTCAACGCGGCCGCCTCGCGCACCAACTGCCGTGCCGTCCTCGAGATCATCGAGGACTAGGGGCCTGCGGCGCAGGCTCCGGGTCAGATTTCAACCAAACAGCCATTTCCCGGCGAGTTGCTCGCCGGACGGATCCTGCGCGCCCACGGATTGAGAGGCGCGCTGCTGCTCAAGGCCGACGATTACATCATGGACGCCCTGCTGCCCGGCACCCGGGTGGTACTGAGACGCGATGGAGACGAGCTGCTGTCGGCTGCCATCGATCAGCTCAAGCGCAGGCACGATGACGCCCTGCTCAAGCTGGTGGGGGTAAAAGACCGCAGCGCCGCCGAGCCGCTCGCGCGCAGCGACGCCTGGATACCCGAAGACTGCCTGCCCGACGCGGAAGACGACGCTTACTACGAAAACGACATTCTCGGAGCGACGGTAGAAGACAGCGACGGCTCGGTGCTGGGCCTGGTTACCGAGGTGATACAGACCGGGGCCAACGACGTATGGAAGGTCGAGGGTCCCGAAGTCACCGCCCTGATCCCCGTCGTAAAATCAGTGGTCACGAGCATCGACAGCGAGGCCGGCCGGGTGGTGGTAAACCGGAAAGGCCTCGACTTCAGCCGCGGGGGAGAAGACAGCGCATGAGTCGCCCCGGCCCCGAGTTTCACGTCATCAGCCTGTTCCCGGAAATGTTTTCGCCAGCCTCGCTGTGCGGCGTTACCGGCAAGGCCGTCGAACGCGGACTGGTTGGCCTCACCGCGTACCAGCTGCGCGACTTTACCGGCGGCAGCATACACCCGGTCGACGACTCTCCCTATGGTGGCGGGCCGGGCATGCTGATGAAACCCGAGCCGGTGTTCGCGGCCGTTGAACAGGTGAGCAGCACGGCGCCGCCGGGCGTGAGCGTGCTGCTCACGCCGCAGGGACGGCGCTTCGGCCAGAAAGCCGCCGCCAGGCTGGCCGACGAAAAACGCGTGCTCTTGTTCTGTGGTCGATACGAGGGAGTGGACGAAAGAATCCGCCCGCTGTTCGACGAGGAGTTGTCCATCGGCGACTACGTTCTGAGTGGCGGCGAGCTGGCCGCCCTGGTGATCATCGACGCCGTCACACGCCTGGTGCCCGGCGCGCTGGGCAGCGATGAATCCACGAGCCACGAATCCTTCAGTGACGGCCGCCTCGAGTACCCGCAGTACACGCGCCCCGCTGTCTTCAGGGGAGAAGCCGTCCCCGACGTCCTGCTGTCGGGCAACCACGCCGAGATAGAACGCTGGCGACGGGAACAGTCCGAACGACGAACACGGGCACGTCGCCCCGATCTCGTGGCTGGCGACCGCAGCGGCGGCGTTGGCCGTGGCGAAGAGCCCGGGGACGACTGACCGTGTCCGATCTCTACGTGGCGCTGCTGCACTACCCGGTGTACGACCGCAATCACAACGTGGTGACCACTTCGGTGACCAACATCGACGTGCACGACATCGCGCGCAGCTGCCGCACATACCACGCCCACGCGTTTTTCGTGGTCACACCCGTGGATGCCTTGCGCGGGCTGGTGAGAAAAATTTTGCGCCACTGGCAGGATGGCCCTGGCAGCAGCTACAACGACAATCGCCGGCAGGCCATGGAGCTGGTGCGCCTGGAGCGCGACCTCGAAGGCGTGCTCATAGAGATCGAGCGCGAAACCGGCGAGCTGCCTACCCTGGTGGCCACCAGTGCCCGCCCCATGCCCCGCCAAACGGCGTGGAAACAAGCCGCCCGGCAGCTGGCCGACGACAGCCGGCCCTGGCTGCTCCTGCTCGGTACGGGCTGGGGGATGACCGATGAGCTGGTCGAGCGCTGCGATCTCAGGCTGCCGCCTGTCAACGGCCCCGGCGACTATAATCACCTGTCGGTGCGGGCCGCAGCGGCGGTAATTCTTGACCGGCTACGCGGCACAGGGTAGAAAGGCGGGTTAGAAAGACCGAGGATTGCGCCAATGAACATCATAGACCAGATAGAAGCAGAGCAACTGCGAGAGCTACCGGCGTTTCGCCCGGGCGACACCCTGCGCGTGCACGCGCGCATCGTCGAGGGCGATAAAGAGCGAATCCAGGTGTTCGAAGGCGTCTGCATACGGCGGTCCCGCGGCGGCAGCGGCGCGTCGTTCACCGTGCGCAAGACCTCCTACGGCGTCGGCGTCGAAAGAACCTTTCCACTTCACTCCCCTCGCATCGACAAGGTAGAGATCAAGGCACGTGGCATCGTCCGCCGAAGTCGCCTGTACTACCTGCGTGACCGCACCGGCAAGGCCGCGCGCATACGTTCACGCGACCAGCGCTAACGCCGTTTTCCAGGAGCTGGCGCTATACCAGCAAGCAGGCAACGCTGCGCTCATCGCCGCGTGGTAGCAGCTGTGGCACTTCCGACGAGCAACGCGCTTCGGCAACCGGGCAGCGCGGATGAAACGGACAGCCCCCTGGCGGGCTGATCGGACTGGGCACGTCGCCCTTGAGCACCACCCGCTGCGTACGCGCTTTGGCGTCTACGCGGGGCACCGCCGACAACAGCGCAGCCGTGTAAGGGTGCAACGGACGCTCGTAGATATCGCGTGACGGTGCCGTTTCAACAACGCGCCCGAGATACATCACGGCCACGCGGTGGCTGAAATGCTCCACGACCCTCAGGTCGTGCGAGATAAACACGAAGGTCAAGCCAAACTCCTGCTGCAGCTCGCCCAACAGGTTGAGTATCTGCGCCTGTATAGAAACGTCCAGCGCCGACACCGGTTCGTCGGCCACCACCAGCTCGGGCTTTACGGCCAGCGCTCGCGCGATGCAGATGCGCTGCCGCTGCCCACCGCTGAACTCGTGGGGATAGCGATCCCAGGCGTCGGCGCCCAGCCCCACCCTCTCCATCAGCTCGAGCACCTGGGTGCGCAGCTCGGCACCCGAGGCCAGGCCGTGGAACTCCATGCCCTCGGCTATGATGCGGCCCACCTTCATACGCGGGTTGAGCGAAGCGTAGGGGTCCTGGAAGACAACCTGCATGCGACGCCTGAAAGGCCGCAGTTGCCTACGCGACAAGCCGGTGAGTTGCTGGCCATCAAACTCCACGCTGCCGGCCGTTGGCTCGAGTAACCTCAGCAACAGCCGCCCGAGGGTGGTCTTGCCGCAGCCTGACTCGCCGACGATACCCAGGGTCTCGCCGCGCCACACGTCGAGGTCGACGCCGTCCACTGCGCGCAGCTCGGCACTGCCACCGCCGAACACACCGCCGCCGGTCTTAAACACCTTCACCAGGCCTCGGGCCTTGAGCAACGGTTCGACTTCAGCCATGCCTACCTCCGTTGCCCGCCGGGGGTACCGACGTTTCAAAACACGCGACCTCGTGCGCGCCGCCCTCCAGGAGGGGCTCCTCGCGCTCGCAGCGATCGGTGGCCAGCGAACAGCGGGTGCGAAAGTGGCAGCCCGATGGCAGCTCGGTAAGCCTCGGCACCATGCCGGCTATGGGCTGCAGCCGTTCGCCGGTGGCCCCCAGCCGCGGCTGCGAAGCGATCAACCCACGGGTGTATGGGTGCCGCGGACTGCCCAGCACCGAGTCGGCCGGGCCCTGCTCGACCACGCGACCGGCGTACATGACCATGACCCTGTCGGCCCTCTCGGCCACAACGCCGAGATCGTGGGTTATGAGCAGCAGTGCCATTCCCAATCTTTGCTGAAGCTCGCCCAGCAGCTCGAGTATCTGCGCCTGTATGGTCACGTCGAGCGCGGTCGTGGGCTCATCGGCAATGAGCAGGCTCGGGGTACAGGAAAGCGCCATGGCAATCATCACCCGCTGCCGCATGCCGCCGCTGAGCTGGTGCGGGTAGTCCCTCGCGCGCGACTCGGCTTCGGGAATCTCGACCAACTCGAGCATGCGTACGGCTTCGCGCTCGGCCTCGCGCTTGCCCAACCCCCGGTGCAATCGCAAGGCCTCGGCCACCTGGAAGCCGACAGTGAAAACCGGGTTGAGCGACGTCATGGGCTCCTGGAAGATCATGGCAATTTCGTTACCACGTATGGCCCGCAGCTCGGGCTCGCTCATCTGCAGCAGGTCGGTACCTTGGAACAGAACGCTGCCGCTCTCTATGCGGCCGGGCGGTTCGGGCACCAGGCGCAGAATGGACAGGGCGGTAACGCTCTTGCCGCAGCCCGATTCGCCGACAACTCCCAGGGTCTCGCCACGATCAATGCTGAAGCTCACGCCGTCGACGGCCCGCGCCACGCCGTCGGCGGTGTCGAACACCGTCACCAGGTCGCGCAACTCGAGTAATGCGGCCACCTGCCTCAGCCCTCCCTGAGCCTCGGGTCGAGGACATCGCGCAAGCCCTCGCCCAGCAGGTTGTACGCGAGCACCGTCAGCAGGATGGCCACGCCAGGACAGACCGACAGCCACCAGGCGACCTCTATGGTGTTCTTGCCCTCGGTGAGAATGTTGCCCCAGCTCGGGTCGGGCGGCTGCACGCCTATGCCCAGGAAGCTGAGCGCGCTCTCGGTGAGAATAGCGCCGGCCACGCCCAGGATGAAGGCCACGAACACCGGCGCCATTGCGTTGGGCAACCCGTGCCTGAGCATGATGCGCAACGACGGCAGCCCCAGGCCCTCGGCGGCCAGCATGAACTCGCGGCTGCGCAGGGCCATGAACTCAGCCCTCACCAGCCGGCACACACCCATCCACGAGGTAAGCCCGATGACGACCATGATGTTCCAGATGCTGGCGTCGAGAAAAGCGATCACCGCCAGTATGAGAAAGAAGGACGGGAAGCAGAGCATCACGTCCACGAAGCGCATGATGACGGCGTCGATCATGCCGCCGAAGTAACCGGCCGTAGAACCGAGCAGCACGCCGATCAGGCTGGCGATGCCAACGGCTACGAAGCCCACCATCAGCGAAACCCTTGCGCCGTAAATCATGCGGCTGAGCACGTCGCGGCCTATGCCGTCGGTGCCCAGCGGGTGCGCTAACGACGGCGCTTCGAGTATCGCCTGGGTATTGACGGCACCCGGATCGTAGGGCGAAATCACCGGCGCCAGCACCGCCACGGCAAACAGCAAGGCCACCATCACGCCACCGGCCATCGTGAGCCGGTTACTCGCTATGCGCGACAAGATGCTCATCTTCGCCTCAACCTCGGGTCGGCGATCGCGTAGGAAACATCGGCCAGCAGGTTGCCCAACAGCGTGAGCACCGCGCCTATGACCAGCACGCCCATGACCACCGTGTAGTCACGACCCATTACGCTGTTGTAAAAAAGCCTGCCCATACCGGGGATGGCAAAAATGGTTTCAAAAATCACCGAACCGCCGATGAGGCCCGGCACCGACAGGCCCAGCAGGGTGATGACCGGCAGCATGGCGTTGCGCAGCGCGTGCCGGTAGACCACCACGCGTTCGGAAAGTCCCTTGGCCCGCGCCGTGGTCACGTAGTCCTGGCGAAAAACCTCGAGCATGCTCGAACGCATGTAGCGCGACATGCCCGCAAGGCTGGTGATGGCCGCAATCGACACCGGCAATACCAGGTGGCGCGCGCGGTCGAGCACCTTGTCCCACGGCCCGAGCGAGTCATAGTCCAACGACTGCAGGCCCGACACCGGCAGCCACGCCAGCTCCACGCCGAACAGCATCATGCACAACAGTGCCAGCCAGAAAGTGGGCATGGCAAAGCCCAGGAACACGAACACCGTGGCCACGCGGTCGCTGCGCGAGTAAGGATGGGTGGCCGAGTAAACGCCTATGGGAATCGCCGCGGCCATGACCAGGCACAGCGACATCAGGTTGAGCACCAGGGTCACGGGCAGGGCCTCTGCCACCTTGTCGATGACCGGCCGCGGATCGCGCGACAGCGAGTTGCCGAAGTCGCCCACCACCACGCGCTTGAGCCACATCGCGTACTGCACGGGTAGCGGTTCGTCGAGCCCCCAGTGCTCGGCCAAGCGGTCGCGCAGCTCGGGGCTCGCGTCGGGATTCATGTCGGTGAGAAGATCCATTGGCGAACCAGGCGCCACGTGGATGACCATGAAAGAAATGAGCGTGATGCCGAGCAGCAGCGGTACGAGGCCGAGCAGTCGACGGGAGAGGTAAGCGATCACGCCGACTCAGCCCCCCGGACTCAGCGAGTGTTTCTGCAGGGCCGCGGGTACGTACCAGCGTTCGAAGTTATAGGCGATGCCGGCCGGCGCCGGCTCTATGCCGTGAAAACGACGGTGGACGGCGGGCAGGCTCTCGGCAACGTAGAGAAACGTGTAGGGCTGCTGCTCGACGAGTATTTCCTGGAACCTGTCGTAGGCCTTCTTGCGCTCCTGGCGATCGAAGCTGCGGCGCGCGCTGTCGAGCAGGTCGTCGACTTCCTGGTCGGCAAACGACACGAAATTAAACTCCTTCTCGGAGGTCTTCGACGAGTGCCATATATCGTACTGGTCGGGGTCGAGGCCCAGCGACCAGCCCAGCACCACCGCGTCGAACGCGCGCTTGTCGACAAAGTCGTTGATGAACGCCGACCACTCTATGACCCGGACATCGGCCTTGACGCCGATCTCCTTGAAACGCCGCTGTATGATGGTGGCGGTCTTCAAGCGCAGGTCGTTGCCCTGGTTGGTGAGAATCTTGAACTCGAACTCCTTGCCCTCGCGGTCGAGCACGCCGTTGTCATCGCTGTCGCTCCAGCCGGCCTCGGCCAGCAGTTGCCGTGAGCGGGCGGGGTCGAAAGCGAGGTCCTCTATGCTGTCATTGTGCCAGAAAGTGCCGGGCTTGTACGGCACCCGCGCCGGTGCGCCCAGCCCGAGCAGTACCGCGTCGACGATTTCCTGCTTGTTTATCGCGTGAGTCAAGGCCCGCCGCACGCGTTGGTCCTTGAACAGATCGTTGCGCAGGTTGTAGCCAAGATAGGTGTAGCTGTTGGCGAGGTACTTGTAGCGGGCAAAGTTGTTCTTGAAGGCGTCGCTCGAGGTCTGGCGGCTGTACTGCAACGGGGTGAGCCCCATCATGTCGAGGCCGCCCGTCTTGAGCTCAAGAAACTGGGTCTGCTGGTCGGGTATGATGCGGTAGACCACGCGCTCCACATATGCGCGACCACGGTAGTAGTCGTGGTTGGCCCGCAGCGAGATAGTGGTGCCGGCGGTCCAGCTTTCCAGAGTGTAGCGGCCCAGCCCCACCGGGTGGCGGGCAAAGTCGGTGGCTGAGTTTATGTCGCGCCCCTCGAGCAGGTGGCGCGGCAAGACCACGAGGTTGTTCCAGCTGGCCAGTGCCGGGGCGAAGGGTTTGTCGTAAGTGACCTTGAACGTAAAGTCGTCGATGACCTCAAAGAGCGAAACCTGCCGGTAGTCCTCCGCGTAGGCCGTCAGGGTCGTGGGGTCGGTGATGGTCTTGAAACCATACTCTATGTCGCGGGCGGTAAACGGCTCGCCGTCTTGCCAGCGTACGTCCTCGCGCAGGTGAAAGGTGATCTCCAGCCCGTCTTCGCTCACGTCCCAGCTACTCGCGAGCCTGGGCTCGAGCTGGTCCTGGTTGCGGTCGTAAGTGAGCAGGGGGTCGAACACCAGCGATGCCACCGAGTGCGACGAGCTGTCGCCGGCGAGCATGGGAATAAGATTGGAGGCGTCGCCGATGCTGCCCTCGAGTAAGGCGTCCCCCGTGGCGGGCGAAAGATCGATGTCGGCCGCCGGGCCAGCGTCGTTGCCGCCGGGGCCGGACTTGCAGCCCGCCAGGGCCAGCAAAGCCACCGCCAGTACCAGGCCCTGCATCTTGTGCCCCGACACTGGCCTCGTCTTGTTTATTTGCAGCCGCAACATCAGACCTCCACTACTTTTACCCCCGGGCCGGGCTCAAGCCGAAACAGCTCGTCGCCCATGTCCAGGTTTCGCCAGATTCTCGAGTATACCAGCCGTATCCTGCCACCGTCGGAAAGCTCCAACTGCAACTCGTGCGGCAGGGGCGCGCCGCCGGGTTT
>DBZX01000015.1:98147-106384 GCA_002311335.1 bacterium UBP10_UBA1149 | reverse complement strand
CGCGCCGTCGGTTTTCTTCCAGTCCTTGAACTGCGCGCGCCACGAAACCTGGCCGCTTGAACCGTAGCGCTGGGCCTCCACGACATCACTTGCCCGTGCGCGCAGCGTGGCCGACCAGCGATCTGTGCCGTTGGAAGCCGACGAGACCGTGCAGCCGTCGTCCGACGACCAGGCCCTGGCAAGAACATCCCCGGCAGTGGCCGGTGGAAGGCCGCGCAGCAGGTAGATCATGTCGTTAAGCGGCAGGTCGAGATCAGTCATGCGCGCGAGGCTCTCGCGGCCCGCCGTTCCAAGGTAAAGTACTCCTTCACCACGATCCCAGGCGGCGACGCGACCGCCCTCCACCGTGACCGACCAGGCCGGGCCGAAGGCCGTCATCACGTCAATACGCAACCGCGCAGCACCATCCACGCTCACCATCCACGACAGCTTGCGGTGACCCTGGGGCCCGTCGTACTCGAAGCGGGCCTGCCCCCTGAAGGTGGCCACGGACTGCTCACGCTCAACGAACGCCGCCTGCAGGTCGGCCTGGCTTGTGCAGCGGGCGAGCTCCACGGCGCTGCTGCCCTGCGTGGAGCACGCGCCGAGCGTCAACGCGACGGCGGCAAACATCACCCCGCACGGGATCGCCAGCGGCTGCCTGTTCACTACAGCTCCGGCGGGGTCGCGGATAGCTGTTTCTCCAGGTCCCTGAGCTTGCCCCTCACCCGCTCGACCAGGTCGTGATCCTCGCCGCGGGCCGCGCTGTCGCGGTAAGCCCGCCGGGCTTCGGCCACCCGCCCCACCTTGACGTAAGCGTCGGCGAGGTGCTCACGCACCACCGGGTCGTGGCCTATGAGCTCCATCGCGCGCTCAAGCTCGACCACGGCCGACTCGTAGTCTCCCTTCTGGTAGTAAACCCAACCCAGGCTGTCGAGAATGGCGCCATCGTTGGGGTAGACCACCAGCGCGCGGCGTATGAGGTCCTCGGCCTCGTTGAGATTCTCGCCGCGGTCGGCAAAAGTGTAGCCGAGGTGGTTGAGCGCCATGCCATTTTCGGGGTTGATCTCGAGTACCTGCCTGAGCAATCGGTTCGCCTCCTCGCGCCGCCCCATTTCATCGTTTACCAGCGCCATCAGGTAGAGGTAGGAATCGTTTCCGGGGTAGGCGTCCACCAGCACCCGGGCCGCCTTGAGGGCGCGCTGGTAGTCGTGCGAGCGCGAGTAGAGCGTGATCAGGAATCGTAACGCGTCAACATTGTCGCGGTCCACTTTCACCACCGCGGCGAGAACCTCTATGGCGTCGGCAATCCGTTCGGCTGCCACCAGCACGTGGGCGAGGTCCATGCTGCCCTGCGCGAAGTGCCCCGAGTCGGTGGGTATGCGCCGCAACTGGCGCTCTGCCTCCCTGGTGTCGCCCTCCTGCAGGTAGGTGTTGGCAAGGTAGTAGCGCACCCTGCCATCGTCGGGCCTGGCGGCCAGCGCCAACTCGAACTCCGTGCGCGCCCTGTCGTAGTCGCCCCGCCGCAGGCTTATCAGGCCTATCTTGACCTGCGTGTCGACAGGATCGACCTCGCGCGGCACCAAGCCCTCGTACTGCCGCAGGGCTTCGTCGAGCTGGCCCTGGCTGACGTACAACTTGCCCAGTTCCCTGCGCGCGGCCAGCAGGTCGGGGTTGAAGTCGAGCGCACGCTGGTAAGATTCGATGGCCTGCTCGGTCAGTTCCAGGCGCGTGTAGACGTAGCCCATCTCGAGGTAGACCTGGTCGGACACCGGGCCCAGCTCGGTGGCCCTGCGGTACGACAGGCTCGCGCGCTCGAAGTCGCCCGACAAAGCGTAGGAACGACCGAGATAGGAAATGGCAATGGCCGAGTCGGGATCATAAAAGGTCGCCTTCTCGAGCACGGCAACGGCCCCTTCGTAGTCGCCGGTACGGTTGTAGAGCGCGCCCAGCTGCACGAGCACCTCCACGTTGTCGGGATGTTCGACCAGCAGCAGTACGTGCTGCTCTATAGCCTCTTCGTAGCGGGCCAATGACACCAGCAGGTCGGCCACCAGAACCTGGTTCTTGAAATCGTCGGGGTCGATATCGGACAGCAAGCGCGCCTGGGCCAGGGCCATGTCGAGTTGTCCGGAGCGTATGTAGAGGTGCAGCAGGCGCTCGCGCAGTAAGGGCTCGTCGGGGTCCAGCGAAACCGCGAGCTGCATCTCGCGGGTGGCGCGCTGGTTGTCGCCTTCATCGGCTGCCACCAGCGAGACCAGGAAGTGCCCGCGTGCCTGGTCGGCAGCGCTTATTTCCATGTTGGCGTAAGTCTGGGGCAGGTCCGACAGGCCAAGGCCGTTCAGCCGCGCAGCGCCGGGAGCGCAGGCCTGCGCAAACGCCGCCACGAGCAGGCAGGCGATGCCCCGGTTGGTCATCTTAGAGGGCAGAACCACGACTCCTCAAGGCTACCACGACCTTTGAGCGTTGAACACAAGCGTTGGGACAGTGCGCGGGCCCGCCGCCGCTTGCCCGCTGGGCACGCACAGGCTAACCGTGGGGAGAGGCACACGCGGTGATCATCAACTGGCTGTTCGTAATTTTTCCTGCCGAGATGCGCAGGGCCTGGAGACTGGTGCGTCGCGATCTCGCGTTGTGGCTGGGGCTGGCCGCCCTGCTGGCCGTGCTTGCCGCCGCCGGCCCGGTCGACGGCAGCGCCGGGGCCCTGTCGGCCCTGCTCACCGTTCCCATCGCCCTGCTGATGATGTTCCTGCCGGTAGTGCTGTTTCACGCCGCCCACCTGGGCGTTACCGTGGGCTGGCGCGAGGTGCTGGCGCTGTTCGCCGAACGCGGGCTGGGCCTGCTGCTCTTCGGTATGCTGGCGGCCCTGCTTTGCGCCGCCGCTGCCACGGTGGCCGTGGCCGGTACCATGCTGGCCACCCGCGGCAGCGAGCTGATGCCCGCCGTGTCGGCGGCAATGGGCATAATAGTGTACCTGTCGCTGTTCGTGCGCTTCTGCCTACTGCCCTTCGTGGTCGTGCTGCAGCGGCGCGAAGACCTCGGCACTTTGCTCAGTGGTGTGCGCCCGGCGCTCAAGGGCGTGGTGCCGTGGCTGTGGCCGCTGTTTGCCAGCAGCCAACTCACCGCTGCCTGTCGCTGGCGACTGACGCCCTACGTGTTCCTGATCAACCTGGGTCCGGCCGGCGCGCTCGTGGTACCGCCCGAGATGCAGGTGCCCTTCGTGGTGGTCTGGCAACTGACCATGCTCGTCATGCAGGGAGTACTCTTCGATTACTTTCTCGCGACCAGCGACGCTGCCGGTGTAGCAGCCGACAACAGGCCGCTCGTACCCGCGGAAGAAAGCTGAAGCTCAGTCGTCGTCGCCGTGGTCGTCGTCGCCATGATCGCAATCGGCCAGCGAACCTATCCACACCTCGCCACCCTCAAAGGTTTCTTTCTTCCATATCGGCGCCACGTGCTTGAGCTGGTCGATGGCGTAGCGACAGGCCTCGAAGGCCTCGGCCCGGTGCGGAGTTGAGACCGCTATTACGACGCTGGCCTCACCTATCTCGACTTTGCCGTTGCGGTGTACCATGGCCACCGCGGATCCCGGCCAGCGAGAGCGTATGTCATCGGCGATGCCCGTGAGCTGTTCGACCGCCATTTCGGCGTAGACTTCGTACTCCAGACTGATAACACGGCGACCGCGGTTGCTGTCCCTGGTGGTGCCCATGAAGGTCACCACGGCGCCAGCGCCCGGACCCCCGACGGCTGCCTCGACGGCCGCCACATCGATGATCGTGTCGGTTATTTCTATCATCCAGTTTCCCTGTCGCCGGGTTCCTTGCGGCCAGGCTCCTCGCGGTCACAGCCACCGCTCACCGGCGGAATAATGGCGGCCTCGTCACCGTCGGCCAACTTGTGCCCGTTGTCCACGTACTCGCGGTTGACCGCCACCCTCAAGCTGGCGACGCCGGCCTCGTTGAGCCCGCGCTTGTGCGACAGTTCGGCCAGCAGCTCTGCCACCGTGCTGTCGGCGGCCAGCTGGAGCTGCTCGTCGTCCAGGCCGAGGCGCTCGCGCACGATTCCAAAGTACAGCACGCGGATACTTATGGCGCTCATCGTAATTCTGCGGCCGGTCTTACCAGCGCGACCAGGTGCCCCAGCTCGGGCACGAGCAGTTTCTCGGCCGCCAGCCGGCAGGCTGCCGTGGAGCCGGGCAGCGAGAACAACAGCACGTTGCCCGCCACGCCGGCCACGGCGCGCGAGAGCATCGCCGCAGCGCCTATCTCCTCGTAGCTGAGCGAGCGAAAAAGCTCGCCGAAACCGTCGAGCCTCTTGTCGAGCAGCGAGTCTACCACCTCGAAGGTGCCGTCCCGCGGGGCCAGGCCGGTGCCACCGGTGAGGATCACTGCATCCGCCTCGCCCGCCGCCAGGAGCCCCTTGAGAAGGGAACGCACGAGATCGGGTTCGTCGGCCACGAGCTCGCGGGAGGCCACCCGGTGGCCCGCCTGCTCGAGTCGCGCCTGCAGTTCGTCGCCCGACGAATCGTTTTCGGCCGTGCGCGTGTCTGAAACCGTGACGACCACGCAGGCTACCACGCGCTGGCCGTCCTTTCTGTGCTCCTGAACGCTCAAGTCCCGTATTGTCCACGGTTGCAGCACAAGACCAAGCGAAGCCCCGGGGGCGATCGCGCAGCAACGGCGCGGGACATGCCCCCTCGCTATGCGCGCCTCGTTTCCCGCGGACCCGGGTGCCCGCTATAAGAAGCAAATGCAGTTGGCAGCCGACAAGCAGGACGCCGGTCCCTCGACCGTGGCCGAGGCCTCGCGGCAACGCGGGTTCTACCTGGAGACCTATGGCTGCCAGATGAACCTGGCCGACAGCGAGCTGATACAGAGCGTGCTTGAGAAGGCCGGCTACCGGCCGGTGGCTGACCCGCTCGACGCCGGTGTCGTGCTGCTCAACACCTGCGCCATACGCGAGCACGCCGAGCAACGCGTGGCCCAACGCGTGCGAGCGCTCATATCGGCCAGCCGCAACTCGCGCGTGCGCATAGGACTGGCGGGCTGCATGGCGCAGCACCACCGCGAAAAACTGCTCGCCGCCATCCCCGGCCTCGACTTCGTGGTGGGCCCGGACGGCTACCGCGGACTGGGCGAACTGCTCAACGCCGAGGGTGGCTTTGCCCAACTTCGGCTCGACCGCGACGAGACCTACGCCGACATAAGCCCCGTGCGCGGCGCGGGCACGCGGGCGTGGCTGACCATCATGCGCGGCTGCAACCGCTTCTGTACCTTCTGCGTTGTGCCATACGTGCGCGGTCGCGAACGCAGCCTGCCCGCCCCGGTGCTGCTCAACGAGCTGCGCAGCATCGCTGAGCAGGGCTACAAGGAAGTCGTATTGCTCGGGCAGACCGTGAACGCCTACGAGCACGACGGGGTCGACTTTGCCGCGCTGCTGAGGATGGCCTCGTCGGTGGACGGCATCGAGCGGGTGCGCTTTACCTCGCCCCACCCGGCCGACATGAGCACGCGCGACATCGAGGCCATGGCCGACTGCGACAAGGTGATGCCGCAACTGCACCTGCCCCTGCAGAGCGGGTCCGACCGCGTGCTCAAGGCCATGGACAGGGGGCACGACATGGAGCAGTACCGGCGCCTGGTTGAGCAGGTGCGCGCCGCTGTGCCCGACATCGCCCTGTCGACCGACATCATCGTGGGATTCCCGGGTGAGAGCGAGAGCGATTTCGAAGCCACTTCGGCGGTGATGGACGAAGTCGGTTTTGACCACGCCTATATGTTCAAGTACTCGCGACGCGAGCGCACGCGGGCCGAGGACATCGAAGAGACCGTGAGCGAAGAAGAAAAATCGGCGCGGCTGAGCCGGCTGATCGACGAGCAGCAGGAGCGCGCGGGGACCATAAACAAGCGAATGCTGGGGCAGCTGACGCAGGTTCTGGCCGACTCACCGGCGAAGAAGCAGGCCGGTTGGCTGGCGGGAAAGAACCCCCAGTACAAGACGGTGGTGTTCGACCCGCACGGGGCCGCGGTCGGTGATCTGGTGGACGTGAAGATAGAAGCTACGGGCCCGCATACCCTGCGCGGCCAGCGCGTTGCTTAGAGAACTGCCGCGGCGATAAAATCGCCAACGCGCGTGGCAAACCACTGGGGGTCCTCGATGTAGATGCCGTGGCCACGGCCTTCAACGATCTCCAGTTCACTGCCGGCTATCGTGCGGCTGAGTATCACCGACCCGCCGGCGCCCAGGAAATCCTTGTCGCCGACGATGATCAGCGTCGGTATCTCGACCGCACGCAGGGCCTCGGTCAGCGGCTCGTCATTGATGCTCGCCATCGCACGCGCCATCTGCCCCAGGCCGGCACCGTCGGGCAAGGGGCCAGAGCCCTTCTTCATGCCCATGGCCTTCATCGCCGACTCGCCACCCTCGGTGACCGCCGTATCTGCCGTAGAGCGGTACCAGGCGGCCGTGCGCTCGTTGCACTCGCTGGCCGTACCCACCAGCACCAGGCTGTCCACCCGCTCGGAAATCTCGACGGCTGACTGCATGGCGACCACGCCGCCAGCCGAGTGGCCCACCAGCGACACCGACACGAGGTCGAGCGCGTCGAGAAGGCCGGCCAGGTCGGCCACGAGGTCAGAACGGGTACAGGGTGCAGGGTCGGGCGAAGAATCGCCGTGCGACCTCATGTCGAAACGAACGGTACGAAAGCGCTGGCTGAGAAGCCCGGCCTGCTCGGCCCACACCGAGCCCGAGGCAGCCAGGCCGTGGACAAAGACCACTGCCGGAGCATCCGCGGGTCCTTCGATTTCGCAGGAGATCTGCCTGCCGTTGGCCGTTACGAGCATCTCTTCAGACTGCCAACAGCCCGGCGCGGCCAATACCCTGCGGGCTCACCCGCGGGCATTCGGAGGCCCGGCTCAGAATCCCAGGAAAACGTTCAGGCTGGGTATGAAGGTGGTCTGCGTATCGCCACCGCCGAGATCCACCAGCACCGGGACCTTCAGGGTAAGGCCGCTGCTGTCGCCCAGGCGCAACCTCACGCCACCGCCGAGATAGCCTACCTCGGTAGTGCCGTCGCCCAGGCCCGAGCCCCGGCCGGCACCAGCCGCCACGAACACGCGGGTGCGCGCGTCGGTCTTGCTGTTGGTGTAAAGCCTCAAGCCGACGGTATAGAGTTCGGCGGTACGGTAGTCCGAAGTCGCGCTGTCCTTCGCCTCGATGCGCGTGGCTGTCAGCTCAAGAGCCAACCTGTCGCTGAGGCCTGCCACCAGGCCGACGCGCCCCAGCCAGCCCGCGTCCAGGTCTGCCCCGTCCTCCAGGCCGGTATAAAGGCCGACGCCGAGTTCGGCTTCCAGGTTGGCGGCCTCGGCACTCGGCGCCACGGCGAGCAAGCTGCCGGCGGTCAACAGGGCCACTATTACTCTCGAAAAAGGTGCTCTCGAAAAAGATCGCTTCGTCATGCTTACTCCCCTCTGAACGAACAGTCCGGGCAGGCCCGGACCAGATATCGTCAGCTAATACCGGAAGCCGGTCCAAGGCAAGGCTGCAGAACCGCCCTTCAGGGCCCTTTGGCGCCGTCTTCAGTCCAGCTGCAGGTAGCTGCCATCGGCCTCCGACCAGGTAAATACAGCCTCGGTCCCGGGCTTGCCCTCCTGCACGGGGATCACAATCTGCAGGGCCTCGGGGTAGGAGGGCTCGCCGAAGGGGGTGGCCTGGGCCACATCCTCCTCGGAAAAATAAGCCTCGTGGTCCGGGTGGGAGTGGTAGAAAGCCACCAGCCGCCAGCCGGACCCATCGGCTTTTTCCAGCGCCTGGCGCAGCTCGCCAGCGTCGCCCACGTAGGCGGTCCGGGCCGTTCGGGGGTAAGCCACGGGGTCAACGCGGTGCATTTCGTCCTGCACGTTGCGAATCGGCACCACCTCAAGAGCCCCCTCGGGCGAGGCCAGAACCAGCCCACAGCACTCGTCCGGGTAGCTTCGGGCGGCGTGATCCTTCATGGCCAGCAGCGTTTCGGGCTCCAGCCGGGTCACCATCGCGCCACGTTCCCGAGTTGCCCACGTTGACGGATTTGACGGCATTCCATATAACTTGCGAGTTTACATCTTCCGCAGGGGCACACTAATGACGAGCGACACCAACGCATCCACAAAAATTGAACTCTTTCTCAAGCCCAAGGCTGTCTCATCGAGAAAGCTGGCTCGCGACGCCGAGGGCCGCCTGCTGCTGGCAGAGGAAAGCGCCATTGACCGCGACCG
>DBZX01000015.1:91685-98136 GCA_002311335.1 bacterium UBP10_UBA1149 | reverse complement strand
CGCCATTGACCGCGACCGGACCCGAAACGCCGGCATCACCATAGCCGAACTCGGCCGCCGCGTGCGCGTGTTCAACTCGGACATGACCAAGCAGATGGCCTCTTACATCGTGCCCGCCGAGCTCACCGAGTTCTCCGATGGTGCAGCCGATCTCTCGGGCGTGACCAAGACGCAGATCGGCCGCCTGCTATGGCTCGACGGCCTCTACATCCGACACAACCCCGGCCTGCGCGAAGTCGGCATCAACGACCGCGGCGACGTGATCCTGCGCCTTGACCTCGAGACAGCCGAGGATCCGACCATCGGTCCGCTGATGAGCTCTTACAACACCACCCAGTCAACGCTCTCGTCCCGGCTGGTGGCGCGCATAGACAAGAAGAACCACGACCGCGACGTGAAAGAAGCGCGGGCCTGGCTCGAGGCCATGAACGTGCTGACCGGCGGCAAGACCCTGCGCGCCCGTTTCTTCAGCGGCGGCGTGCAGGCCGAGCATCGTGGCAACGTGCCGCAGCTCTATCGCACCACGCAGGTAAACTTTTTTCAGCTCAACGACCCGGTCAACCTCGAACTCGCCGGGGTACTCGAGCAGCGCTTCGAGGGCATGAACCGCCCAGTGCCCATAGTGCGCACGATTACCGTGGTAGGCATCCCGCCCAACGAACGCGCCTACAAGGAGTTCGTCAGCCAGCTCAAGGAGAAGGACGAGAACCCCATCAAGCTGGGGCTGCCGACGAGGCTGCGAGACTCGCAGTTCTTCGACACCTCGACCAAGTCTATTACTCCCTCGTGCTTTTTCTACGCCTGCAAGCTCGACGACATAGGTGATTCGGTCGTCATAATCGCCATAAACACTGATTACCACGGTGAAATTAAATGCCGGGGCGTTCACTCCGGCACCGCCGCGGTGATGGCGGTGGCCGAGGTCATCGGCGCCCACGCGTCGAGCGCAATACTGTCGAGCAGCGGCAGCTGCACGGTGTTCATGGGTGGCGACGGCTCGGGCAAAACCCGCGCAGCCACCTTCTGGACAGAACGCAACATCGACACCCGGCGCAACGAGCTCAAGCGTCGCTACACGGTGCGCAGCGACGAGACCAAAGCCACCGAGATCATGAAGAGCGTGGGCTACCTGGCCCAGGACGACTGGATCAACCTCGTGCCGGCCGGACAGAACAAGGACGGCAGCGGCAACTGGGACACCTGGCCAACCGAAAGGTTCTTCTACCTTCGCACGCGTGGCCTGCTGAGCCGCGAGCTGGTGTTGTCTGAAAACGAAGCCGTAATCGAAAACCCCATGGCCGACTACGGCGCCGACGGACGACGCGAAGTGCTGGGCCAGTGCACCCACGATTACCCCCACGAGCGTCTCTTCTACGACCCCGACTGGGACATTTTTTACTGCGACCGCGACGTCCATAAGCTCGGCCTCATAATGCTGCTCGAGGACGACCCCGACCTCGACTTCGTGGTCCGCAGGCTCAGGCCTGCCCAGGCTCTCGACTTCATAATGAAAGGCCGCGCGGCGGATGGCAGTTTTCAACCCTTCTACAACGACAGCTGCGACGTCTCCTCGCTGCTCATCGGCCAGGGCGTGACCGGCGACCGCCTGCTCGACGCGCTTAAGGCGGCGCGCAAGGGCGACGTGGCGGCGCTGATGAACGGTGACGAAGCGCTGGGCGCCTTCATACTCGACAGGATCGAACGCTCGGTGCTGCTCTACAAGCACCTGCTCACCGACGTGCCGGTGTACGTTCTCAACGCGGCCGAGGCGGGGCCCGACCTGCTGCAGGACATGGCCTGGTACTGCTCGGAGAACCCCGATTCTCTCAAGCCCGGCCGCGAGAAAACTGTTTTCCAGGCGGTGAGCCTGATGGAAAAAGAGTTTGCCGTCACCTACGACGACAACGGGCTCTGGAACCACCGCGGCAAATAATCCAGGGCTGCGTCAGTGCGGCGGAGATCGCACAGCGAAGCGTCAGGCCTCGCCCTCGCTTCCCCTGAGCGCCGGCATGCCGGAATCATCGGCGAGAAACACCAGGCCGCCCACCGCCGACGAGGCCAGCAGCACGATCAGCCACAACAGCCCCAGCGCTACGCCCAGCTCGGACGATACCCCGGCGTGGACAATAAACCACACGTACCCGCCCTCCCTTATTCCCAGGCCGGCCAAGCTCACCGGCAGGGCTGACAGTATCGTCACCAGTGGGTGGAAGACGAAGTAATAAGCCAGCGGCAGGTCCAGGCCCAGGCCCGTGCCCAGCAAGTAAAGCGTCACAACCTGCAGGCTGTGAAAGGCCAGTGACACCCATGCCGCCTGCAACAACAGCCCACGGTCGAACCAGAACGGGGCGAGGTCGTCCTCGAGCAAGCGCCGTAATCGATTCGTGTCGCCCAGCAATCGTCCCGCGATCATGGGAATAAGCCACCAGCCCACCAGCATGGCCAGGCCCAGGGCCCAGGTGAGCCAGACCAACCACGGCGGCAGACTGAAGCGGCCCCACACGCCAATGGCCACCACCACCACCACCACCAGCATGGCCAGTCCTGACAGGCGGTCGAACAACACAGTGTTGAGGGCCACCGCGCGCCGGCCGTCGGTACGACCAAGATAGAGTGCGCGCACAACGTCGCCGCCCAGGGTGCTTGGGCCGAACAGGTTGAAGAACATGCCGATGAAATAAAAACGGGTAACGGCGCCCAGCCCGGCGTTAAAACCTACGCGTTCCGATATGATGCTCCAGCGCCAGGCGGTCATGAACTGGCCGGACAGGTAGAGCAGCGCCGCTCCGACCACGACCAGTGGATCGACCTGTAGAAGTGCAACCGCCAGCACCCCGGGATCGCCCATCTGCCGGTAGACCAGGTAGCCAGCCAGCAGCGACACGACGAACTTGAGTGGCGTTCCCCAGCCCATTTTGCCGCCCATCGTACTGTCCCCCAAAACGCTCATCCCCCTATCTGGATACCAGCCCGCGGCCTTGTCCTCAATGCCCCCTGCCGACCACCAGGCCGAAAAATTTGCTGCGCACCTTGACAGGCCCGGCCTGCAACGGAAGAATAACGCGTTACAATCAGCTCCAAGGAGGATGCACCCCAATGGGATCGAAGGCACGTTACGCCTCGGCCATCGTTGCTATCCTGGCCCTTTACGTGGCTTCCTGCGTTGACCCGCAGGAAGTTGCCGACATAAAGGCCAAGGTCGACGAGGTACAGGCACAACAAAAAGACATGATAGGAAAACTGGCAGGCCTGGAGGCCGGTCAGAAAAAAATACTGGCCAAGGGCCCGGCCGCTGCAGCGCGACCATCCAAGCCCAAGGACGACCCGAACAAGATCTACCCCGTAAAGAAGGGCAACTCGTTCTGGAAAGGCGCCGCGAACCCGACCGTTACGGTGGTCGAGTTCTCGGACTTTCAATGACCATTCTGTGCACAAACCACCAGTCTGGTGGATCAGATAGTCAAGGAATTTCCCAACGACGTACAGTTTGTCTTCAAGAACTACCCCCTGCCGTTTCATAAGCAGGCCATGCCTGCCGCGAAGGCTGCTGTTGCAGCCGGCAACCAGGGCAAGTTCTGGGAGATGCACGACAAGATCTTCGAAAACTACCGTGGCCTGAACGCGGATTTCTACGCCAAGGCCGCCGGCGAGATCGACGGATTGGACGTTGAGAAGTTCAAGGCAGACATGGACTCGCCCAAGACCCAGGCGCTGATAGTCGAAGAGATGAAAGAGGCGGGCACCGTCGGTGTACGGGGTACCCCCACTTTCTTCATCAACGGCAAGAAGCCCACGGGCCGTTCCTTTGAACAGTGGAAGAGCATCATCGCCGCGGAGATCAAGAAGAAGGGCTGACCTGGAATCTGCCAGAAAGCCCGCTGCGAAAGTGGCAAGGCCGGTTCCCTCACGGGAGCCGGCCTTTTTTTTGACCGCGTTTCGCACCACGACCTTCCGTGCCGGTCGTTATCCGGATGTAACTCTCAAGCCTGGGCGTATCAGGCCTGGCCGCTGTCGGCCGTCACGACCACGGGCTCGCCGTCCACCAGCACCCACTCGGGTCGGTAATCCTTGGGGCGAGCCCAGAGAAAGAACGCGCCCGTCAGGGTCAGGGCCTCGGCCGCCCAGAAGCCCAGCGCGGCAGATATTATGGCCTCCGAAGTGCCCATTTTCTCGCCCAGCAGGTAGGTCTGCGCGATTTCACGGATGCCTTCGCCGGCAATGGTAAACGGCGATATCACGGTAGCAAAAATCTGTATAGACGAGGCAAAGGTAACCTCCCAGAAGCTCGCGCCCATGGCACCCACTGCCAGCGCCGTAAAAAAGTACATCGCCGCCGTCGTGAAGTGCACGATCCAGCTCTGAAACGCCGCGTTGAGCAACAACATGCGCTTGTCGCTGTAGGCCGCCGCGGCCTTGGACACCCGCGTGACGAAATCCGCGATCTTGTCGCGCGCCGGGATGGGAAAGTTTTCTATCATCCACTGCACCAGGCCGGGCTTGAACAGCATGGTGAAAAACAGCAGCAACACGGCCGACGCTATGGGCACCGTGAGCGCGGCGACGCGAAAAGCGTTATCGCCGAAAATCGAAATGCCCAGCGGCATTGCGACGAGAAAGGTAAAGAAAATCCCGAGGACGCCGAGGACTTTTTCGATCACGGTCGCGGCCGTTACCTCGACAGTGCGATTGCTGAAGCGGGCTGCGTCGTAGAGCTTGTAGCCGTCAAGACCGACGGTGGACGGTAGAAAGGTGCCCAGGAAACGGCCGATGAGAAACGAGCCGAATATATGCTTGAAGGGGAGGGCTATGCCCTGACCCTTGAGCAGCAGCACCCAGCGATACATGCTGGCAAGTATGCCTATGAACTTTATGCCGGCGGCCAGCGCCACGAACTTCCAGAAGTTGCCCATGTCGATATTGGGTATGAACTCGCGGATTGCGGTGAAGGTCGTCACGCTGCGACCATCGTCGGTGGTCACCTGATGCGAGAGCAGCAGGTAGAAAGCGCCCACCGTTATGACGGCCTTCACTGCCGTGGACAGCCACGACCGGAGCGTAGGGTTCAAGTTTGACCAAACCTGTTTCAATTTGTTTATCATTGTCGCTTTACCGTGGTCTCCCTCACCGTGACTCGCCATGCAGGCAGCCAGCCCCGATTATAGAACAGCCGTGCAGCAGCTGCCGTTTTTTTGGCCGGCGGCTTCCTCCACCCGGCCTCGGGGCCGGTCGCGCGGACTTCAACAGCGTAAGGATACCTGATAAGTCAGGTGAGGACGTAAGGGCGTGAGCAGACAATCAAAATCGAACACTTGTGCTAAATGCGGAGCCAGCCTCTCCTCGAGGCAGGCCTGGTGCGGCGACTGCGGCACCCCGCGGCGTGACAAGCCCCGTGAAATCAGGGCAAACCCGCTCGCACTCGCGGTTTTTGGCCTGCTGTTTGCCCTCGGCGGCCTGGGCGTTTACCGGCTCGAAGCCCCCCCTCCCTCCCAGCAGCGGGCGGTATCGGGTGCACCCGGCGCTACCGGGGCGACGGCTTCAGCCCCCGCGCTCAACCTCGCCCCGGCCGACCACCCGATGGTGGAACTGCCCGAAGAAGTAACGCGCGTGCTCGATAGGCTTTCGGAGGCAGCCGAGGCCAGCCCCGACGACCTCGAGTCCTGGTTGATATTGTCCCGCGCGCGCTACCGCGCAGGCCTGATCGATCCGTCTTACGTCGACAAGGCCCGGCAGGCCCTGGGCCACGTGCTCGAGCTCGACGCCGACTCGCCCGAAGCCATCCGCATGTACGGCAACCTGGAGTACAACGCCCGGCAGTTCGCGCGCGCCGAAGAACTCTTCAATCGTTACCTCCAGATCGACCCCGACGACGCGGCCGTACGCACCGACCTCGGCTCGTCGCTGCTCTTCCAGGACCGACGCAAAGAGGCGCGCGACACATACCGCGAGGTCACCGAGAAAACACCGGGCTTCATGCAGGCCTGGTTCAATCTCGGCCTGGTGCAGAACGGCATGGGCGACCGCGAGGCCGCGCTGGCGAGCCTGAAGAAGGCAGGGGCCATCGCCACCGACCCGGAACAGAAACGTCGTGTCGAGGCCCTCGTGGCTTCGCTGGAGAGTCGACAGGCAGCCGGGCCCACACCGCGTAGCCGCACGGGTGGCGGCGATGCTGCAGCAACGGCCGGCGGCGGTGGCAAAGCCGAGAGCAATGCCACCAGCGATTTCCAGCGTGGCGCCGACCGACTGCTGCTCGGCCACCGCATAGTGGGCCCGCGGGTGGTCTCCATCACCTGGAGTTCTGATTCGTTGGCCGAGGTGAAGCTGAATAATTTCCCCATGGACAAGATGCCACCGGTGGTCCGCAATCTTTTCAAGTCGCGTATCAACGAAGCCCTGGCCGCGCTGGCCGAAAAGAGCTCCCTCGACGACGCGATCAACATAGCGCTGGTCGACA
>DBZX01000015.1:74918-91545 GCA_002311335.1 bacterium UBP10_UBA1149 | reverse complement strand
GACCAGCCTGAGGACCTGCCGTGAGCGGTAAAGAGCACGACGAAAACGCCCCCTGGTACCTGCCCATAAACGACGAGGTCGAGATCTTCGAGGCCGCCTTCAAGCTGCAGTTGCCCATACTGCTGAAGGGGCCCACGGGCTGCGGCAAGACCCGCTTCGTGGAGTACATGGCGTGGAAACTCGTCAAGGCCAGCGACGACCGGCCCCTGCCGCTCATCACCGTTGCCTGCAACGAGGACTTGACCGGCAGCGACCTCGTAGGCCGCTATCTCATCCGTGGCGACGAGACCGTGTGGATGGACGGCCCGCTCACGCGCGCGGTGCGCAGCGGCTGCGTGTGCTACCTCGACGAGCTGGTCGAGGCTCGCAAGGACACCATGGTGCTCATCCACCCCCTCACCGACCACCGGCGCATACTGCCCATCGACAAGCGCGCCGAGATCGCCCAGGCCCATCCCGAGTTCATGCTCGTGGTGTCGTACAACCCCGGCTACCAATCTGTACTCAAGGACCTCAAGCCGTCCACTCGACAACGCTTCGTGACGCTTGAGTTCGACTACCCGCCGCGAGACCGCGAGGCCGAAATCATCGCCCACGAAAGCGGCGTTGATCTCGATACGGCCATGGACCTTGCCCACCTCGGCGAGCGCGTGCGCGAACTCAAGTCGGGTGGACTCGAAGAAGGCGTGAGCACCCGCCTGCTTCTCTACGCTGCCCAGCTGATCAACCACGGCACCACCCGGCAGCGGGCCTGCGAGGCGACCATGATACGGGCCCTCAGCGACGACCCAGCCACGCAGGGAGCCGTGGCCGAACTGGTGTCGTCTATTTTCCCGCCCGACTGACGCAGTGAGCGACGAACGAAAGTGGTTGTCGAGCCGCCACCTGGCCGACAACAGTGAGGGCGAAGCCGCGCTTGAGACGGTGGCTTCACTCCCACCCGCCGACCGTGAAAAACTGTTGGCCACCGGCGACCTGCTGGCGCTTCGCTCGGTCACCCTGGCGCACTCCTTCCTGGTCGCGGCTGCCGCGGTAGCCCGCGACTCGCCCGCGCGCCTGCACGACTGGCTGGCCGACACCATCACCCTTCTGGGGCAGGACCTCGAGCAGCGCGACGCAGCGTCCGCGTGGTTCGAGGCCAGCCGTTTTCTCTACCGCGAAGGCTCGCCGCTCGAACCCGCGCAGTGGCTGGCCTGCTGCGCCGCTCTGCTGGAGCGCTCGCGTCGACTGGGCAGCGACTTTGCCGAGGCGACCACGCCGGCGCTGGAAAGCGGCACGGTAAACCCCACCGCCCTGCTCGCCTGGCGCGACGCCACCCTAGAGCTGCTCGCAGACGGCGGTTGGCGAGAGGAAATGGCCGGCCGGGCGCTGGTGGAAACGATGCCCGGCCTGCTGGACGTACTCGCCCCGGGGTCGGTGGGTCACTGGAGTCGCTGCGTGTCGGCCCCCCAACCCGGCCGCCGCAAGGCTCCCCCCTGGCCGCCGCGACTCGCCAACGAACTCGCCGGCCTCGAAGCCTCGGAGCAGGAGCGCTGTCTCAAGCTCTGCGCTGACCTGTCCGCCGGTGACGTTCTCGCGGCACGCGAACTGGTCAGCGCATTGCCGGCAGCGCTGAAATCGCTTGCCCCCGACTGTCGCCGTGCATTGTTCGAAGCCGTCGAAGAAGCGCTTAAGCCGGCAACAGTGGCCGACGGACTGGCCGACGCGCTGCACCTGCTGTCGGCCACCTTGCACGACCTCGACCAGGACGACGCCTTGTTCTTGTTGTCGCGCGCACCCGCGGTGGCACGCCTGCTGCCCGCGGCGCTGCCCACCTACCTCAGATCCATGCACCGGGCGCTCGACGAGGGCGGGCGCGAGGGCGTCGAGTTGTGGCTCGAGCAAGCGGGTGAGCTGGCCGACCGCGGCCAGGCGGCACTGCTCGCCCACCTGGCCATACACACCAGGACAGCTCACAAACTGCTCGTCGAGCACAGCGCGAGCATGCAGTTCGAAGAGATAGAAGGCCTCATGCAGCGCTACCTTCGCATGATGTCACGCCGACATTTTCAGCTCGTTGCGTCGACCGGCACCTGGCTGAGGCCGCCCTTGTCGCCCGGCGATGAAACAAGCCTGCGCCTTCCCGAAAGAGTGAGCCTGTTCTCGAGCAGCGAAGACAACCTGCTCATGTACAAACTCACCGTTGCCCACGTGGCCGGCCGCTGGGAATACGGCAGTTTTGACTTCAAACTCGATCACTTCAAGAACCTGGGCTGGTCGCCGCCCGCCGTTGCAGGTCGTGAGAGCAAGCCGGCCGAAGAGTCGACGGGCCTCGCGGCCCTGCTCGAGTCCTACCCCAACCCGCTGCTCGCACACGGCCTGTTCGTGTTGCTCGACGGGGCGAGAATAGACGCCTGCCTGCAGCGCGAGTTTCCCGGCCTGGCCATCGACATGCGACGGCTGGGCGCCCACTACGCCGACAACCCACCGCCACAGGCGGCCGATCGCCCGGCCGACCTGCTGCTCGAAGCGCTGTTTCATCTCACCGTGGGCGGGTTCAAACGCGAAGACCTGGAGCCGCGGCTGGCCCGCTCGGCCGCGACCCTGGCCGAACCGCTGCGGCAACTCCGCCATCCCGAAGCGAGTGTGTACGACAGCGCCACGCTGTTTGCCGCCCTCTACCCGCTGCTCGCCCTGGCCGACTCGAGGGCCGAGGACCCCGACGACCCTGACAACTTCATCGAGCTGGGCGGGGCGACGATTCTCGACCCTGGCGACATGGGCGAAGACCCGGCAGGCCCGATGCCCGGCGCAGCGGGTGACGACAAGGCCACGGCCGGCCCCGACGACGGCGAATTCCTGGACCCGGACGAGCGCGAGCTGCAACTGTCCGAAGCCGACGGCGACGACGAGGCCCCCGGTACGGCCCTGAGCACTGACGAAATCCGCCGTCTGCTCGAGCAGGCCGATTCTCTAAAGCTTTCCGAGTCGCACGGTAGCGAGCAACCGGGGCTGGGACTCTACATCACCGACCTGCTGGGCAAGCTCCCCTCGGATTCGCTGCGCGAACTGCGTGCCATGATGGATCGCGGCGATACGGCCGCCGTGCGTGGCTGGCTGCGCGAACAGGTGCACACCGACAGTTATCTCTACGACGAGTGGGACTACCAGGTGTCGGACTACCGCCGCCAGTGGTGCAGCCTGCAGGAGACCAGCATCGAGGGCGACGGCGGCCACTACTATCTCGAGGTCATCGGCCGCTCGGGCGAGCTGCTCTCGCAGGTGCGGCAGGAATTCAACCGCATGAAACCCGAGCAGTACCGCAAGGTACGCGGCATGGAAGACGGCCACGACTTCGACCTCAACGCCCTGGTCGACGCCCAGGCCGAGCTCAAGTCGCGCAGGTCGCCCACTGATCGCTTCTATATCTCCCGTCGCCGCGAAGAACGCGACGTGGCGACCTTGTTCCTGGTCGACATGAGCGCGTCTACCGACGAGCCCCTGGCCGACAGCGACGGCGAGCCACGCCTGGTCATAGACCTCATCAAGGAAACCCTGGTGGTACTTTCCGAGGTGCTCGGCGATATCGGCGACTCCTGGGCCATCTACGGATTTTCGGGTAACGGCCGACACAACGTGGAGTACTACCAGGTCAAGTCTTTCGTCGAGACCATGGGGCCCATGGTGAAGGGTCGCATAGGCGCCATCCAGCCCCGGCGCTCAACGCGCATGGGTACCGCGCTGAGGCACTCGGCCGACAAGCTCGCCCGCGTGAGCGCGCGCTCCCGCCACCTGATACTTCTCAGCGACGGGTTTCCGCAGGACAGTGACTACGGCGAAGACCGGCGCTCAAACACCTACGGTATACGCGACACCGCCATGGCCCTGCAGGAGCTGGAGCGCTCGGGCGTGGGCAGCTTCTGCATAACCATAGACCCCTCGGGACACGACTACCTGCGCGACATGTGCCCCGGCGCGCGCTACTCGGTCATAGACGACATAAGCTCGCTGCCCGGCGAGCTGCCGCGCGTGTACCGCCGCGTTACCCGCGCGTGAGCGTCTCAGCGACTCTTGCCCACGCCCAGGCGCGGACAAAACCTGGCCACCGGGCACTCGCTGCATTTTGGCGAAATCGGTCGACACACGGTCTGGCCGAAAGCCACCAGCAGGTCGTTGTACTCGTGCCAGTAGCGCCGGGGTAGTTTTGCCCGCAGCGCCATCTCGGTCTGCTCGGGCGTGCGCGTTGACACGTAGCCCCAGATATTCGAAATGCGGTGCACGTGGGTGTCCACGCACATGGCCGGCTTGCCGTAACCCGAGGTCAGAACCAGGTTGGCCGTCTTGCGGCCCACCCCCTTGAAGGTGAGCAGCGTGTCGATGTCGTCGGGCACGCGGCCGCCGTGATCCTCGACTATCTGTCGGCACATCTCTACCAGTTGCGGGGCCTTGGTCTTGTAAAATCCAACCGGGTAGATCGCCTCGCGCACTTCGGCCGGGTCGGCCCGCGCGAGACTTTCTATGTCGGGGGCCAATGCGAACAGTCGCCGACTGGCCTCCGACGTGACCCCGTCCTGGGTGCGCAGGCTCAGGATGCAGGAAGCCAGCACGCGGTACGGGTCGCGCGTGGTCTCGGCTATGAGCGTGACCACTGGAGCGTTCCACCCCACGTAGGCGTCGCGCAAACGCTTGAGGACGTGGGGCATGCGCCGTGTGGTCAGCGGCTCGATAGTCGCCCCCGTAGTTGCTGCAGCGGTCACCTGGGACGAATAAGTTCGCGCACCAACGATTGCAAGCCCCCACAAGGGGGGGTCGCGCGTTAAATCACTGGACAAAACACCCGCGTCCTTTCTATAGTCTGCAGTGGCCCTGCCCTCGCAGGTACCCCGGGAGACTGTACCGCATGAAGACCGCCCGCCCCAATAACGTCGTCACCCTTCTGGGCCTTTTTGTTTTTGTTACCCTGGCCACCGCGCCCGCCGCCTTTGCGGGGCCGAACTCTGAGACCAAGTGTAAGATGAACAAGCTCAAGCAGGCCGGTAAGGCCGGCCTGTGCAGGCTCAAGGCCGAGGCCAAGGCCGAGATCAAGGGCACCACCGCCGACGTGTCCAAGTGCGCGAGCAAGCTGGCCGCAGCTTTTGCCAAGGTCGAAGCCAAGGAGCAGTGCCGCGCGGGTGGCACAGTGGCCGCGGTGGAGCCCAGGCTCGAGTTGGTCGCTTCGCAGGTTACGCTCGAGTTGGTCGGAAACGGCGACTCGACCAAGACCGCCTCAAAGTGCCGGGCGGCCAAGCTCAAGGCCTCCGGTAAACAGCTGGCTTGCGTTCTCAAGGCCCAGGCCAAGGCCGAAGCCAAGGGTACCGCGCCCGATTTTACCAAGTGTGACTCCAAGTTCGCGACCGGTTTCCAGAAAGCCGAAACCAAGGCCGGCGGCCAGTGCCCTTCAACAGGAGACACCGCCGCCGTGTCGGCCCACGTTGACGACGCCTACATCGAGATCGAAGCCGACCTGGCCGACCTCGGCGTAGAAGACTTCGCCGAGCTGCGTGAATACGGCGTGGGCAACAAGTCGCTCACGCTGGTCGACAGCAGCAGGACGGTGCCCGCCAACGGGGTTTTTCCCGGCGCCGCCGAACGCAGCCTGGAAGTACAGATCTGGTACCCGGCCATAATCTCGCCGGCGTTCGGACAGTACGTAAACGCCCCCCTGCAGACCTCCGGTGCTCCGTGGCCGGTGGTCGTGCGCGCGCATGGTTTCGGTGGCGTCAACACTGATTCGGCCGGCCTCACCCGACACCTCGCCAGTCGAGGCTACGTAGTAATAGCCCCCAACTTTCCGTTGTCGTGGTTGTTTGCCCCCGGTGGTTCGACGCTTCTCGACCTGGCGAACCAGGCACTGGACCTTTCCTTCCTGCTCGACAGCCTCGAGGCCATGAACGCCGACCCGGATGATTTCTTCTACGGGGCGATAGACACCAGCCGCGTGGGTGCCACCGGTCACTCGCTGGGCGGAGCCACCGTGCTGCTGTCAGGCTACCACGTGGATCTCGTAGACCCGCGCATAGACGCCGTGGTGGCGCTCGCTCCCTTTGCCTGCGCGTTTACCGAGACCTTTTACGACGGCGGCAGCGCACCGCTGATGATACTGGGCGGCGACGAGGACCTCATCACTCCATACAACAGCAACCAGGCCGTGCCCTACAGCTTGGCCGATCCGTCGAAGTTCCTGGTTACCCTCGACGGCGGCACCCACATGAGCTTCGCCGACAGGCTCACCTTCGCCCCCGAAGAAAACGGCGACGAGGGAATCTGTACCGGCGTATTTCTCCAACCCGGTGACCCGAGACCCCTGCCGGCCAGCGGCGGCTTCGACCCGGATTTTCTCGGCGGCGCGGCGGCCGGCATAGACACCACGGGGTCGGCCTGCGAGCCTATCTGCCCTCTGCCCCCGCCCACGCACATGTTCTTTGCCCGCCAGCACGAACTCACGCGCGCGGCGACGCTGGCATTCTTTGAGATGCAGATCCACGGCGGGGTTTCGGCCGCTCGCCTGGTGCGCACCGGCCTCGACAGCGCCCCGGACGTCACGGTGCTTTCGGCCGAGTAGCGTAGAGGCTTCCGGATCGAACGCATGCACTTTGACTCAGGCTGGCAGGCGTGGGATTCGTCGCGACGGGGGTAAACTGCCTTGTCCAACGAAGCCAACGACTACCAGAACATCAATTACCAGGTCTCAGAGGGAATCGCGCGGCTGACGCTTGACCGCCCCGAAGCGATGAACTCGCTCGACCTGCCAACCTGCCGTGAACTGTCAGACGTAGCCATACGCATAGACGAAGACCCCGCCGCGAGGTGCGTTCTCATAAGCGGCACGGGCAAGGCCTTCTGCGCGGGCGGAGACGTGGCCGCCTTCGCGTCTGCAGGCGACGGGGCCCCTGCCCTGCTCAAGGAAATGACCGGCTTCATGCACTCGGCCTGGTCGCGACTGCTGCGGGGTAACGCCCCGGTGGTTACCGCGGTCAACGGCGTGGCAGCCGGTGCCGGCCTGGCCCTGGCCGCGCTGTCCGACCTCGTCGTGGCCGCGCGCTCGGCACGCTTCACCATGGCCTACACAGGCATCGGCCTGACGCCGGATGGCAGCTCCACCTACTTCTTGAGCCGCCTGGTCGGCCTGCGACGGGCCCAGGAGCTGGTGCTTACCAACCGCGTGCTGTCGGCCGACGAGGCGCTCGACTGGGGATTGGTCACACGCGTGGTCGACGACGAAGAACTCGCGCAGGAAGCCGACAAGCTCGCTGCAAAACTCGCTGCCGGACCCACCCTGGCCTACGGCCGCAGCAGGGCACTGCTGCTGTCAGGACTGCAGGAATCGCTCGAGACACAGATGGAGCTCGAGGCGAGGGCCATCGCCGACTCGGGCCGCACGGCCGACTTTCGCGCGGGCCTGGACGCCTTCGTCAACAAGAAACGACCAACCTTCACAGGAAACTGACATGGCGGATTGGAAACAACGCAAGACCTTCACCGGAATCAACGGCCTGACCATGGCCCTCGTGGAACAGGGCGAGGGAGACCCCATAGTGCTGCTGCACGGCAACCCGACGTCTTCTTACCTGTGGCGTGACGTCATGCCTCCCCTCGAGGGACTCGGCCGCTTGATAGCGCCCGACCTCGTGGGCATGGGCGACTCCGACAAGCTGCCCGAAAGCGGGCCCGACCACTACACCTTCGTGGAGCACCGCGAATATCTCGACGCATTGCTCGAGACCCTGGGCGTGACCGAGAACGTGACGCTTGTGGTCCACGACTGGGGCTCTGCTCTGGGTTTTGACTGGGCCCTCCGCCACCCCGAAGCGGTGAAGGGCATCGCCTACATGGAAGCCATAGTAATGCCTCTCACCTGGGACGAGTGGCCGGACGCGGCCCGCGGCGTCTTCCAGGGCTTCCGCTCGGAAGCGGGCGAAGACATGGTGCTCGAACAAAACGTCTTCGTTGAGCAGGTGCTGCCCGGCTCCATTCTGCGCGACCTCAGCGACGATGAAATGGCCGAGTACCGTCGACCTTTTGCGAAGGCGGGTGAAGGCCGGCGGCCCACGCTGACCTGGCCACGACAGATTCCGCTGGCGGGCGGACCCGCCGACGTGGTCGAAATCGTCGCCAACTACGGCCAGTGGCTCACCACTTGCGACGTCCCCAAGCTCTTCGTCAACGCCGAGCCGGGGGCCATCCTGGTCGGTGCGGCGCGCGAGTTCTGCCGCGGCTGGAATAACCAGGAAGAAGTCACCGTCAAGGGCTCGCACTTCGTGCAGGAAGACTCGGGCGAAGAAATAGGCCGCGCCGTGGCCGACTGGATCAAGCGCCGGGCCTGACCACCCATGCAGTCCACCAAGCTTGGAATCATCGGACTGGGCCGCCACGGCAGCCGCTACGCGCGCCACGCGGCGCAAGACGTGGAGGCTTTGCACCTGACGGCCATCTGCCGCCGCGACGAAGCAGCGGGCCGCGCCCTGGCCGGGGAACTCGACTGTCGCTGGATGGGCAACGCACGTGAACTGATTGCAAGCGACGACGTCGACGCGATTGTGCTGGTGACCCTGCCCTCGCTGCTGCCCGAATTAGTGACCCTGGCGGCTGAACTCGGCAAACCCCTGCTGGTCGAAAAACCGGTCGCAGCGGGGCTCGAAAGTGGCCGGCCCATGCTCGCGGCCGTCGAATCGGCCAACATTTACTGCATCGCCGGGCACACCCTGCGCTTCAACTCGCTCTGCCTGGCCATGCGCGACGAAATCGGCAGGCTGGGCCGCATCGACACACTCACCTTCAGCCAGCGTTTTCCGCCGCAGCTGCAACTCGATTGGCTCGACGATCCGGCCAGGTCGGGCGGCGGCAACATCATGCACACCGGTGTTCACTGCTTCGACCTGCTGCGCTGGTTCACCGGCCTCGAGATATCCTCGGTAGCCTGCTCAATGCGTAGCGCAGTGACCACCGACACCGAGGACAACTTCGTCGCCTCGCTGCAGCTCTCAAACGGCAGCACCCTGGCCCAGGTCAACTGTTCGCGAAGCAGCACCAGCCGTAACGGCCTGATCGAAATATCGGGCGAGCACGGCCAGCTCGTGGGCGATCACGTGCTGGGCACACTGCACTTCCTGGGCCCCGATGGCCCGAGCGAGCTCACGCCAGACGCGCCGGTGATGACCGTGCCTGCCATACTCGAGGCCTTTGCCGCCGGCGTGGGAGGCAGTGCCACGGCCGCCGCCAGTTACCGTGACGGGCTGGCCGCGGTGGCCGTGGCCGAGGCCTGCTACCGCTCGGTGTCCAGCGGCCGTTTTGAAGACGTAACCGCGCTCTGAAACCTGCGGCCGCCGGTTGGCGTTTCTCCAAAGCGATCGCGAGTCTTACCCCGGCGCCTGTGCTCGTGTATCATTCGTGTCACGGCTCGCGGGGGAGCCCGGTAGAAACGTGGACAAGCAACTCGAACATCTCTCCGGTAAGTACGGCGCACCCAGGCAGCTTACCCTCGAGCTGCCTGCGCTGGATTTCCCGCCGGTTTCGCGGCGACGCCACGGCGAAGTCTGCATGGCCATCCTGCGGCCCAGCGGGGGCTTCCTGCTGCAGACCAAGGCCAGCTACCCTGGCTCGGTCATGCGCCTGCCCACCGGCGGTATACAGAAAGGCGAGGCGATAGAAGACGCACTGCTGCGAGAAATCTGGGAAGAGACCAACCTCGAGGTAGACGTGGCCCGCTTCGTGGCTGCCATCCGTTACAGCGACGGCAAGCGCGTGTCGAGGTTCTGCACCTACCTGTTCTTCACCCGCGAAACCTCGGGCGTGCTACAGAGCAACGACCCCGGCGAAAAAATAACCGAGTGGGTCGAGGCCAAGCCGACGCAGCTGCCCGACTACGCCGGCAAGCTGCGAGACATCGTCCCGTCCTGGTCAAACTGGGGTAGGTTCAGGGCCATGGCCATGGACGTGCTGTTCGAAGACTGCAACAGCCACGGCCTGTAGCCGCTGGCGGCCAGGTTTCGCCGCCCAGGGAAACCGGCCCGAAGAAGTCAGTTCAGGCGGGCGGAAACAGTGGCGATTTCAGCAGCCCGGCGCGCGCAAGCCTGAATTGCACACCCGTGCGCAGGCAGCCCAGCCCGTACACCACGCTGCGGCGAAAATTAATGGACGACGCTTCGTTGCAGTAGCTGGTAGGGCAGCTGATCTCGGCCACCGTGTAGCCGAACCACATGACCTGGGCCAACACCTGGTTGTCGAAAACAAAATCGTCGGAATTGGCGTCCAGCGGTAACTTCTCGAGCAGTTGCCTGGAGAAAGCGCGGTATCCACTGTGCAGTTCGGACAGTTTTGACCCCATCAGCAAGTTGCCGACCGCGGTGAGAAAGCGATTGGCAATGTAGCGCCACAGCGGCATGCCCCCCTTGAGCGCGTAGCCACCGAGTACGCGCGAACCCATGGCGCAGGGATGCAGTCCGCTGCCTATCACCGCCACCAACGCGGGTATCAGCCTGGGCGTGTACTGGTAGTCGGGGTGTACCATCACGACTATGTCGGCACCTTCTTCGAGGGCGAGCCGATAGCAACTTTTCTGGTTGGCGCCGTAGCCGAGATTGTTGTCGTGCCTGAGCACGGTCGTATCGGGAAACGTGCGCGCTATGGCAGCGGTCTGGTCGGCGCTGCCGTCGTCGACCACGATCACCCGGTCAACCACACCCTGGGCCATGACCTCTTCCCAGGTGCGACGCAATGTAGTCTCCGCATTGTACGCGGGCATGACCACTATGATTTTATTTTCCCGGTACACCGACGCTCCCCTGCCCCCAACGAGTATACCAAGTACGGCCAACGTGTACCGACATCGTGTAAAACATCAGTCGGCGTCTGCCTGGACGGCCGGCACGGCCACGAACTCATGGTAGCGCAGGTCGGCGCGGTCGGCCTCCCGCACGGACCTGAGATCGTGGCCCGGCACCACCAGCACACCGCCCTCGTCTTCGAGCAAACCCACAAAACGATTTATGCGCCAGGCCTGTTGCCACCAGTCGTCCATGTCCTGGGCGAAGGCCGGCTGTGCCACGTAGCGCCAGCTGGCCTCGGTGTAGGCCGCGTCGCCGGTGAGCAGTATCACCCCGCCGCGGCCCCTCAGCACCAGTCCCTGCGTACCCGCGGTGTGGCCGTGCAGGTCTACGAGCACGGCACTGCCATCGCCGAATACGTCGTAGTGCCCGTCAAAAGTAGCCCAGGGCTCGGTGGCCGCGTAGTCGATTACCGTGCGCCGCTCTATGTCGTCCCAGTCCTCCTCGAAGAAAAAATCCTCGAACCAGCGCGCCCCCCACGCGCCCTCTTCCTCGCGGCGCGGCAACAGCAGGGTGGCCCCGGCAAAGGCCTCCACGCTTCCCGCGTGGTCAAAATGCAAGTGCGAGACCGCCACGTAGCCAACGTCAGCCGGGTCCAGCCCCACCGCCAACATCTGCTCGGGCAAGGACTGCCCGGGCTCGGTATCACAGAGATCGAGCGCCGCCAGCAGTGGGCCCAGGTACTGCTCCGGGCTATCCCTTACTGCAGGTGAGTAACCGGTGTCGAACACCAGCAGGCCCTTGCTCTCGTGCTCGACCACGAAGGCAGGGACGGGGATTTCGCTGGCCTCCTGCCAACTTCCGCCCCTGGCCATCGCGCCGGGCAGGATACGCATGGTGCCGGTGTTGAACGCGTGCAGCAGCAGGTCTACCGGCTCGTGGGCCTGCTCCCAACCCCACAGCACGGGCTCTATTCGCGGCACCCGTCGTTGATCTGCGCAGCCCGGCAGCAGGGTAGCGATCAACAGGCAACACGAAAGAAGACGCAGAAGCGCGCAGAAAGGAGAGGTCATTTTACAGCGACTGACTGTAACGGGGGCGGTCAGGAATTCCAGTAGCAGCCGAAGGGGTCGCGGGAGATCTCGCCGACGCAGTCGGCAAGCGAACCCTCGACCGCGTCTCCGCGATCGTCGTAGTAAGCCGCCCAACGCCCGTTCCCCTTTTTCCAGAAGAGCTTGTAGCCGCTTTCTTTCTCCGGCCTCAACTGGGCAATGCGGTGATCGACGATATCGCCATTGCACCCATCGCGAAAGCGATGCACCACCGTGATGACTCCCGCCGCCGAACACCTGGCCGTGAGTATTCCCCTGGGTCCTACTCTCCAGCCGAGTACGCGTCGGACGAAGGGGGCCATAAACTCGTGCACCGATGCGATGCGTTGGGTTTTCTTGCGAGCGGAGGGACGTGCCATACACAATGACAGTAGCCCCGGCAACCGTAGCGGGCAAGTTCACCCCCCCTTTCGCACACAGCGCATGTGCCGGGACCACTTCACGATCGTTCAAACAATGAGGGTTGCCCACGCAAGCAGCAACTGGTTTCAATCCCCTGCAGGTACGCGTAAACTCTGTCACTTACGAGTGAGACAGGCATGAGAAAAATGAAGGTAGCCATTGTCGGAGCCACGGGTATTGCCGGGCAGCAATTCGTCGCGGCCCTGGCCGAGCACCCCTGGTTCAGGATCGCTCGACTGGGGGCTTCCCCCCGTTCGGCGGGGAAAAAATACGGTGACGCGCTGCGTGATGAATCCACTGGTTCACTGCGCTGGTGGGCTGGCGGCAGTCCCCCGGAATCTGTGCTCGGCATGATCGTGGAGAACGGGGAAGACCTGAAACTGGACAACGTCGACCTCGTGTTCTCGGCGGTGGAATCCGACGTCGCCGCCGACCTCGAACCGATGTACGCGCAGACCACCCCGGTGGTGAGCACCGCCTCCGCCTTTCGCTACGAAGACGACGTGCCGCTGTTGCTACCCGGCGTCAGCCTGCAACAGGCCACCTTGCTACGCCGCCAACAGAAGAACCGTGGCTGGAAAGGATTCATCCTCCCCCAGCCCAACTGCACCGTTACCGGCCTGGCCATAACCCTGAAGCCGCTGGACGAACGCTTCGGGGTCAAGAAAGTATCGATGGTTTCCATGCAGGGCATTTCGGGAGCCGGCCGTTCACCGGGAGTCGCCGCGCTGGACGCCATAGACAACGTCATTCCCTACATTCCCTCGGAAGAAGAAAAGGTGACGGCCGAGGCCCGCAAGCTGCTGGGCAAGGTCGTCGCCGGCAAACTCGTGGAATCTTCGGTGAAGGTGTCGTGCACCTGCACGCGGGCGGCGGTGCTCGAAGGCCACACCGAGGCCGTATCGCTGGAACTCGAACGACCTGCGACACCTGCCCAGGCGGCCGCGGCCCTGCGCACGGCGGGCAAGCGGGCGGCGCGGCTCAAGCTGCCTTCGATGCCCGAAACGCTGATATACGTGCACGACGACCCCTTCAGGCCCCAGCCCAGGCTCGACCGCGACGCCGGTGACGGCATGACCACCTCGGTGGGTCGAATCCGCGAAGAGCCGCTGTACCGGCACGGCCTGCGCTACATGCTGGTGTCACACAACACCAAGATGGGCGCGGCCAAGGGAGCCCTGCTCATAGCCGAGTACCTGCTCGACCGCGGCATACTCTGAAGAGCAAAGCAGCGGATTCGACTCAGCCGATGTCTGTTTCGCCTCCCCCGCTACGCCCCGCCCTGCTGCCGGACAAGCCGCGCGGCTTCACCCGCCTGCTCGGCCCCGGCGTCATGCTCGTCGGCCTGGCCATTGGCGCGGGCGAGCTGGTCATCTGGCCCGTTATCACGGCACGCTTCGGCGCCACGGTGGCTTGGGCCGCCGTGCTCGGCGTGAGCCTGCAACTGATCATCAACCTGGAGATAGGCCGCTACACCCTGGCCACGGGCGAAAGCGCCTACGGGGCCCTGGCCCGCCGGGGGCGCGGCTGGGTGCCGGTGTTCCTGCTGCTCAACGTCGTGTCGCTGGATGTCCCGGGCTGGGCGCGCACCTGCGCAGGCGCCGTCAAGGTGATCGTGGTCGGGCTCGATGGCCCCGGCGATCCCTGGGTCTGGACGGCGCTCACCTTTGCCATCGTGGCGCTGGTCATGTTCGGGCCGCGCAACGTCTACGGGTGGATGGAAAAAATCGTCACCGCCCTGGTCGTCTTCATGCTGCTGGGCCTGCTGGTGATAGTGGCCAGGCTGGGCAACGGCGAGACCGTCGCCGAGCTCGCCCGCGGCATAGCCTCGGTGGGCGTAAAGCCACCCGACATGCCGCCCTACCAACTGCTGTCAGCCATCGTCTTTGCCGGCGCCGGAGGAACCGCCAACCTGTTGTTCTCGTATTACCTGCGCGACAAGGGCTGGGGAATGTGCGGGCGTCTGGCCAACTCCGGCGAATCAAACGAAGCCTGGATCCCCGACGATAGCAGCGCAAACGCCGACCGCTGGAGCCGCTGGTTCAGACACATGGCCCGTGACCAGGTGATCTTTTTCTGGCTCACCAACCTCGTGACGATACTGTTGTTTATCTTTGCCGCACTGGCGGTGCTGCACCCGGCCGGCATAGTCCCGTCCAACGAGGCCCTGCTCTACGAAGAGGCGGTGATGTTGGACACTGTGTGGGGGCCGGGAGGAAAAATCCTCTTCATGGTCATAGGCATCGCCTGCCTGTTCACCACCCAGCTCACCCTGCTCGACGGCGTCGCCCGCAGCTGCGCAGACCTGCTGCACAACAACTACCGCTGGAGCCGCCGCTGGAGCCTCAAGGACTGGTACCGGGGCATAGCCCTGGGCTGGATGGTGGTGGGCACCGCGCTCACCTGGGCATGGGGAGCGCTGCCCCCGTTTGTCTTCCTGCTCTCGGCCGGCTTCTTCGGCGGCATAGCCATGGCGGTCTACTGCCCCCTGCTGCTGTGGAGCAACATCCGCGAATTGCCCGAGTTGTGCCGGCCCTCGATGACCGCGCGACTGGCCATGTCGGGCGTGAGCCTGTTCTACATCGCGTTTGCCACCATCTCGGTGGGCGTGGTCGTTCAACAGTTGTTCGTGGGCTGACCCCCGCAAGGGGGCGCCATTGACGCGCAGCGCCGCCGCCGCCGCAGACCAGCTAAGCGGGAAAAGCCGCCACCCGGTAGGGGTAAAATTGGCCCGGCAGACGAAAATGCATTCCCAGCGGGCCTTCCGGGCGCTAGAATGTATGACTGCGGACAGGTCCGAGAGCACATGTACCAGCGTCTGAAACAGTTCATCATCCGCCGACTGACGGCCACCCTTGTCAGGGAACGCATGGGTTACCGGCAACTGTTGCCCAGTGACATGGGTCGCCTGCGCGATGTCATACAGCCGGGCGACGTCCTGCTGGTGGACGGAAGCCAGCGCATAAGCGAAGTCATCAAGTACCTGACGCAGAGTTCGTGGTCGCACTCGGCGCTCTACGTCGGCGACGCGCTGTTCAAGCGAGGTGGGCCCCAGGCCGACGAGCTTCACCGCTTGTACGGCGACGAAGCCTCGACACTACTCGTCGAGGCCACGGTCGAGAACGGCGTCGCCCCTGCGCCGCTGTCAAAATACCGCAATCACAACGTGAGAATATGCCGCCCCTTCAAGCTGCGACCCGGTGACCTCAACACGGTGCTCGCCACTGTCATCGACCAGATAGGCTCGAAGTACAACATCGAGCAGATATTCGACCTGCTTCGTTACTTCTTTCCGGTGACCCTGATCCCCAAGCGCTTCCGGCACAGCATGCTCGAACACGCGGGCACCCTGTCCAAGGAAGTAATCTGCTCGGCGCAGATAACCGCTGCCTTTCAGAAGGTACGTTACCCGGTGCAACCACTGGTGACCTCGCCGCGGGTTTCCGGACGCGTGCAGGTAGACACCGGCAAGCCACGCAAGAGGTGGTTCGGCCGGGCAGAGCCCGACCTCGTCAACGACGGGGTCTTCACAGCCTGCGACCCCAACCTGGTCACACCACGGGACTTCGACCTCTCACCCTACTTCGAAGTGGTGAAATCCGACCTGCTGGGAAACCGTAACTTCGACTACCGCAAGATCGTGTGGGCCGGCAGCGACGACGACGAATCTGAAGTGACCGAAGAAGAACTGCTCGAGACCGGCTGACTACCCCTGCAGGTGGCGGCTGCCACAACCGGGCTTGAAGTCGGGTAACTCCGGGGTGTCGAAGAGATAGGCACAATCCCATTCCAGCCCTGTAGCGCTGACCATGAGCTCCATCTCCCGCCGGTACTCCTCGCGGCTGAAACCTTCGATCGCCGACCCCAGTGACCCTCCATCGAGCTGCAGCAGTACCGGCACCGAGGCCAGGCCCAGCTCGGTCGAGAGCGGCCAGCCGGGGTTATCCAGGTACACCGGCATGGTTATCTTGTTGTCGCGAACAAAGTCCTCGGTCTCCTCGAGGCTGTCCTGGGACACGGCCGCGATATCGATAATGCCTTCACCCCGGCGATAGAGCTGCTCGAGCAGGGGCAGGGCGACGCGACAGGTGGGACAGCCGGCCTTGTAGAGCAGCAGCACCCTGCGCCCCGGCCCCGGCAGATCCGCCACCTCGTCGGATCCCAGCCTGGGCAGTTGTCTCGTTTCCAGCTCGGCCACGGACAAAGCTTAGCCCCGGTCTGGCTTACACGCCAGCGCAAGCCCGCCGCTGGTCGCGGCAGCAGGCACCCGGCTGGTGAAACAGCTACGCGGGCAGGCTAGTATCGCGCGTCGTGTCGACGCCGCCCTCACCA
>DBZX01000015.1:48920-74748 GCA_002311335.1 bacterium UBP10_UBA1149 | reverse complement strand
CTGCTGCTGCTCCTGCTGCTGCCCCTGCTGCTGACGCTGGCCTCGCTGCTCTACGTCGTACCGATTTCGCAGGTCCCCTTTTACACCAAGGGTGAACCCCGCGAAGCCATTGTCGTGCAGGCCATCGTAGAAAACGGGAACTGGATACTGCCGCTGAGAAACGGCCACGAGATACCGTCGAAACCACCGCTGTTTCACTGGCTGGGTGCGCTCGTGAGCCTCGCCGTGGGTTTCGTTTCAGAATGGACAACGCGCCTGCCCTCGGCCGCGGCGTCGATAGCCTGCGCTGCCGCCGTTGCCGCCGCCGCCGCGAGATTCTTCGGACCACTGGCTGCCTTCCTCTCGACCCTGGTGCTGCTCACCACCGTGCAGTGGACTATCTCGGCCACCACCGCGCGCGTGGACATGGTACTGGCCGCGGCTACGACCGGCGCGCTGCTGTTCTTCATGCGCGGCTACCTGTGTGACCGCAGACCGCTGTCGTTGGGTTTCTACGCCTGCACGACCCTGGCCGTGCTGGCAAAGGGACCGGTGGGCCTGGTGATCCCGGTGGCCGTTATTGCCTGCTTCCTGCTGCTGCGCGGCGACCGCGAATACCTGCGCCGGCTGCGCCTCGGCAAAGGCCTGGCGATCCTGTCGCTGGCGGCGGCCTGGTACCTGGCTGCCAGCTGGGAAGGTGGGATGCCCTTTTTTGAAAAGCTGGTCATGAAGGAGAACCTGCAGCGACTTGTCAGTGCCCAGACGCCGGGGGTGGGTCACGTACACTCCCCGCTCTACTATCTGCCCGCCCTGCTCGGTGGCTTTGCACCGTGGAGCCTGTTCGCACCCGGCCTGGTGGTCGGCCTCGTGGCCCGCGCACGCCGCGGCGAGCACGACCAGGCCACCACACTGTTGCTGTGCTGGTTTGCAGTCACGCTGCTCATCTACTCGCTGGCCGGATCAAAAAGAGGTGTCTACCTGCTCAGCCTTTACCCGGCGCTGGCCATGCTCTACGGCATCTGGTGGGCATCGATGGCATCCACCGGCCGGGCCGCCTCCGACGCGCGGCCCGCGCGCATGCTCTCCTGGCTGGCGAGCCTGGTCGCCGCCGTGCTGGCGCTGCCACTGATCGTGGTGGTCGCGCAAGCACTCGGAGTCGATGTCACCGCCTGGCTGGACCCGCTGCTCAGTCGCAGCGACGCCGCCAACCTGCCGGTTATCCGCGACACCATCGCGGCTAATCCCGTGGCCTGCGTTGCCTGGTCGGCCACGCTGCTGCTGGGCGGGAGCGGCGCAGTGGCAGCCCTTGCCCGTCACAAACCGGTCGCGTCGGCCCTGCTGTTCGCCTCGGCCATCGCCGTGTCGCAGTTCGTGCTGCCCTTGGTGTTTCAAACCCAGCTCGGACGAGAGCAGGGCCTGCGCGATTTCATGGCGAGGGTCAACGTGCAGCTTCCCGAAAAAGATGCGCCGATGTTTTTCTACCGCGGCTTTGACTACGGGGCCGTCTTCTACGCTGGTCGCAACGTGTACCGCGTGGACGACCACCTGCCCTTGTTCGACGAGCAGGACACCTGGCTGCTGGTAAACGAGAACTCCTTGCCGCCGGCCGGCGACTATTACTTGCAGGAGGTTCTGCGCTATACCTACGGCGACAGCCCGGACAGGGAGGCTCTCCTGTTGACCAGGGTGCGGCACGGGGACAAGGGAAAACGAAAATGAGCGACACCGTCGAGCAGGAGCGCGAAGTACGCGAACGCGTGTTTGCGGCGGCAGCGCTGGCCGACGACCTGGTGCTGCGCCAGGAAACCGCCCGCCTTCACCCCGCCGACATAGCCGAGATCCTCGACCAGCTCGACGACGATAACGAGCGCCTGTCGGTATTCTCGGTACTCGATGACGACCGCGCGGCCGAGGTCATAAGCGACGTCGGCGAATCAGCCCGTGCGGCCCTGCTCGCGCGCCTGGCCGACGCGCACATTACCACGCTGCTCGAAGGCCTCGACAGCGATGACGCCGCTGACCTTCTGGGCGAACTTCCCGAAGACCGCAAGCTGCTGCTCCTGCACCGGGCCGACCCCGAGACCCGGCGTGACGTGCAGGGGCTGCTTTCCTACCCCGACGACAGTGCCGGCGGACTTATGAAAACCGAGGTCGCGTCGGTGGATATTGGAACCACCGTGCGACAGGTGCGCACCTACCTCAGGCAACACCGCGACGATTTTCACGATATTCACAACGTCTTCATCACCGACCACAAGAAAAAGCTCGTAGGCTACGTACCCGTCCGCAACCTGCTCATGGCCGACGACGGTTCCTCGGTAGACGAGATCCTGCTCAGTGACCTCGTGTCGGTGAGCGCGACGGTAGACCAGGAAGAAGTGGCGCACCTGTTCGAAAAATACGACCTTCTCTCGCTACCCGTGGTCGACGCTTCCGAGCTGCTGGTCGGTCGCATAACCGTTGACGACGTGGTCGACGTAATCGAAGAAGAAGCCACCGAGGACATGCTCAAGATGGCCGGCGTGGGCGACGAACCACTGGGCCTGCACGGGCCCGTAAAGGCCCTGCGCACCCGGCTCCCGTGGCTGGGACTGAATCTCATGACCGCCACCGTGAGCGCGGCGGCTATCTCGCTGTTCCAGGAGACTATACACCAGGTGGCCATCGCCGCGGCTTTTATGACGGTAGTGGCCAGCCAGGGTGGCAACGCAGGCGTCCAGACGATGACCCTGGTCGTACGCGGGTTGGTGCTAGGCGAGCTGAGCCCGCATAACACCCGCCGCATCGTAATGCGCGAACTGACCATCGCCCTGCTCAACGGCACGGTGCTGGGCTCGGTGGCCGCGGCTACTGTCTACGCGTGGACGGGCAACGTAAGGCTGGCCTCGGTCATGGCCACCGCGATGATCATCAACATGCTCATCGCCGCGGCCCTCGGCACGCTCGTGCCCATGGGCTTGCGACGGCTGGGCGCAGACCCGGCAGTGGCCTCGTCGGTGTTCGTGACGGCGGGCACCGACCTGCTCGGCTTCCTCGTCTTCCTCGGCCTGCTCAGCGTCGCCCTCGGGATCTGATCGCCGCCGGAAATATCGCCGCCGGGCTCAGGCTTCTTCCGAAATATCCCGGTACGAAACCAGGTCGATGTCTTCCCGCGCCGCGAGTTCCTTGCGAACCATCGGGCTGGTGAGCGCCGCGGCCTCGCCCACGCCGTCGTAACGCGGCAGCAGCGATCCAGGGTGACACACCAACTCGGTGACGCCGCTCTTGAGCGAAGCGAGCAACTCGACCATGCCACCCTCGGTCACCGGACGATGACGGCCCAGGATCTCTACCCGGTCGGGTCCGCGGAACCTGCCCGAGCGCAGTCGCCCCCAGGCAAGCGCGGGGCGCATGGCAGCGTTTTCGGCGCGTCGCTCCCAGCCACCCACCACGAACTCCCTACTGTATTTCCAGGTCGGGCCGCAGGGTTTGCGCATGGCCCAGATGGGATACTCCAGCGACAGCTCCCTGAGTATGGACAGCACCGAGGGCAGAAGGTGCAGGCTGTAGCTGCTCGAAACGTAGCTCAGTACGAGACCGCCGGACAGGAACTTCTCGACCTGGGCGCGAATTTCGGCGCGCAGCTCCTGCCTCAGTCCACCGCCCCTGCGGTACAGCCACATGGCCTCCAGGGGACGGTCCACGAAGCGGCCGCCCGCGTCGACCAGGTTGGGTATGTGGCGCCGCGGAAGCGTCGACGTGCCCTCGCACAACACCAGGTGCAGGCCGGTGCCCAGGCCCGAGCGCATGGAGGCCGAGACCATGGCCGACCGCGAAGCCGGACCGTTAACGCGCAAGCCCGTGCTCGAGATGATACCCGAGTCGTAGCCGTCCATGACGGCGTCGTTCACCTCGGGGTACATGCCGAGGTCGTCCGCCGTTATGATTATTCCCTTGTCTGCCATCGCCGTTGCAACCTTGACCCCCCGGGCGGATATCAGCCGTGGAGCTCCCTGGCAAGCAGGCGCTTCTGGTAAAAGTTCTGGAGGTCGGCTCGCTTGAGCATACCTATGACCCGCTTGGGGTCGGATTCATCAACCACCGGCACCTGCTCAAGTCCGCGCGCGGTTATCAACTGCATGGCATCGTAGAGGTTATCCGAGGCTGAAACGGTCAGCACATCGGTCTCGGCCAGCTCGCCGACAATCAGGAACGGCCAGGCATCACGGTGCAACAGCACTGTCTTGAGATCCTGTATGCTGATTATCCCGGTCAACTCGTTGTCCCGGTTCACTACCGGAAAGTACACGTGATGGCTGTTGGTAACGTAGCGCACAAAATCAGTAACGGCCATCGACTCGGGAATCTGCTGGAAGTCTCTACTCACCAGGCCCCGGACGTAAAGCCCCCTGAGCAGATTGGCCTCGGCGCCGGCGTGTATGTCGAGTCCGCGGCGACTGAGGTCGTAGCTGTCTATGCTGTCGGTCATCAGGCGCCGGGCCACGAGGGTGGCCGTTATGGCGGTGATCATGATGGGCAGCACCACGTTGTAATCCCTGGTCATTTCCCACAACAGGAATATCGCGGTCATCGGTGCGTGCGTCGAGGCTGCCAGGAAAGCGCCCATGCCGATGAGCCCGAAACTGCCACTCGCGCCCAGGGCCCCGGGTATGAGCATGTTCACCAGCGACGCAAAGCCACCCCCGAACACAGCCCCTATGAACATGGCCGGGGCAAACACCCCGCCCGATCCTCCGCAACCCAGCGTCACGCCGGTCATCGCGATCTTGACCAGTACCAGCGACAACAGCAGGCCCACGCTCAGGCCACCGGCGAACACCTCATTCATGGTGGCGTAACCGCTGGCGCTGACCTGTGGAAAAAATATCAACGACACACCCACTATGAGCCCGCCCAGGATGGGGGTGACGCTGCGCGGCAGCCGCGAGCGCTGGAACCAGTCTCTTATCCCGTAGAAAGACTTGATGTAGAAAACCGCGAGCAGGCCGCACATCAGGCCAAGCAAGACGTAGAAGAGCAGCTCGTGGTTTATCGGGTAGTCGAAGGATGGCGCGTGCAGAACCTGGTGATCGGCGCGCATGTACTGAGACACCACCGTGGACGCGCCCGACGCCAGCACTATGAGCGCGAAGGCCTGGGACTGGAACTCGCCGAGCAGGACGATCTCCTGGGCGAAGAAGACGCCGGCGATCGGGCTGGAAAAAGTCGCGGCGATCGCTGCCGCCGAGCCGCAGGCTATGAGCACCCGCAGGCGCTCGGCCGACGGACGTATGGCCCTTGAAACCGTCGAACCAATCGAGCCGCCTATCTGCGCGATCGGCCCCTCGATGCCCGCGCTCATGCCCGACCCCAGCGTGATGGCGCTCGACAAGGTCTTGAGTGTTATCCAGCGGCGACGGATGTAGCCGCCCTTGATGTTTACCTTCTCAAGAAAGTTGGGCAGGCCGTAGCCCTGGACCTCGCCGGGAAACCAGCGGTCGAGTATGACCAGCAGGAACATGCCGGCCATGGGGACGATGGGGACCAGCCACCACCTTTGGGGCAGCGAACCCAGTCCGTCCAGTACGCTGTCGCCAACATCGCGGCCACCAATTCCCAGCCCACTGCCGAGCTGGTTCCAGAAAAGATCGTGGGCGCCGTCAATGGCCCAGTGAAAGGCCACGTTGGCCAACGCGGTTACCGCGCCGATCAGGATCGCGGCGCCGAACAGCCACGCGTTGTTTCCCGAGACCAGGCGCCACCACAGGGCGCTCGCCCGGCCGTCCTGGCCGACCGCCAACTCAGAGTCGCTGCTTACATTGTCCGCGGGGGTCACCGAAGAATCCTCTCTTCAGGATAGCTGTCGCGATGATGGTAAGGGAAGGCTCAATCGCCGAAACACGTCAGACGGCCAACTCGGCCCGGATCTGCCGGCAAGCGTCGGCCATCGTCCCGGGATCGCTTAAGTCCAGCCTGAGCATGCTTTCCCCGTCCCGGCTGCCGTCTCGGCCCCCATGCTTTACGGCCCAGTCGGCCAGTATGCTCGTGGATACCGCCACCTTGCCCATCATTCGCTCATCCGGGGGTTCGGTGCCCAGAGCCTCGAACCACTGCTCCAGTTTTTCAACGTCGCTGGCAGCTCGAAGGGTAAACGTCGCCGCGAGCCGTCCCCAGGCAACCGCGTAGACCATCCTGCCACCGTTGAGAGCGGGCAACACCGCGAGAAAATGCTGGCCGTACCACTGCAGGGGCTGCTTGCGGTGAACGCGCGCTATGCGCGAAGCCGAACTCCTGCGCGAGCGGCGTCTCGAAGATCTACCGAGCACTTTCTCCACGTCGAAGGCGTCATCGTCGAGGGCCGCCCTGAACTCCTGCACCTGCTGCGCGTAGGACTGGGAATCAACGGTTGCGTCGCAGGGGCTCGAACAGCGCCCCTTTTCTTTCAACTCGCAGGCCTTGAACTCCGGCGACACGTCGAGCTCGCCGGCGCAGGTGCGAAGACCGAAACGCGCCGCAAACAAGCGCGCCGCCTCTTCGGCCAGCCCGGGTGTCCCGAACGGTCCGAGGTAAAGCGACCGGTCGGCCCGCAGCCTCGGAGCTACGTAGACGGCCGGAAACTCGTCTTCAAGCGTGACCCGCAGGAAGTGTGGTCGCGGAAGATGCTTACTGCCACGGTTGTAGGTCGGTTCGTAACGACGCACGTGCTCGGCCTCTATCATGGCCGCCTCGGTCTCGGAGCCCGCCTCCTTGACCACCACGTCGCGGGTGCTGGCTGCCATGCCCATCTGCCGGTCGCTGAGATGCGGCGCGCCCACGAACCACGGCAGTACGGCCTCGGCCACGTTGTCCGACCTGCTCACGTACAGCGCATCGCCACCCGCGTCGGTCATCCTGAAACAGCCCGGCCCGCGTGGCAGCGCCTCGAGACACTGCTGGCTGATGTTTATCTCGTGACGAGGCCGCGGCTCTTCTTCGTCGAGCAGGGCCAGCGCCCCTTCGATGGTCGACACGCCCCGCCCCCTCATGTCTTCAATGAACTTGCCGAGCACACCGGCGGTGACCTCAGCGTCGGCCAGAGCGCGGTGCCTGTCGTCGGCCTTGAGTTCGAAGTGCTCGGTCAGGTAGTCAAGCGCCACACGCCTCAGCTCGGGCCAGGTGCGCTTGGCCAGCTCCACGGTGCACAGGTAGGGCAAGTCCAACGAACGTCCGAGTAGCTGTCGGCAGCCGGTATCGAGCACGGTCACGTCAAAGGCCGCGTTGTGCGCTACCAGTACCGCGTCGCCGGCAAACTCGACGAAGTCGGCCAGCACCTCTGCAAAGGGAGGCTTGTCGGCGACCATTTCGTCGGTGATGCCGGTGATGCGCGAAACGTAGGGGGGGATAGGCGATCCCGGGTTCACCAGCTGTTCAAACTTGCCGGTGATCTCGCCGCCCATGTAGCTCACCGCGCCCACCTCGGTGACGCCCCCGCGGCCCGGGCTGTTGCCTGTACCCTCGAGGTCCACCACGACAAACGGCACACGCGAAAAATCCCTGCTGAAGTGGTTGTCGGTGTCCGCCTTCCAGTTGCCGCTGTCGCTGTCCTTGCTGAAACGCGCGTCGTCGCTCAGCAGGCGGTGAAGAAAGTTGCGGCCGAACTCGGTGTCCTCGCCGCTACCGGGGAATACATGTCGCAGCAGGCGAGCGGGGGTGCCCTCATCGGGACTTTCGAGAAGCAAATTGTATATATCAGTGTGCAAAACAGGGGGGGCCGGTCGAGTTCAGCCGAACATGGAACGCCGCGGGCGTTCCAGCAGCGACTCGACTATACGCCGCAGCTCGTCAGCAGAGGCTTTCTTGAGGTCGGCTATGTTGGCCTCGTGGCTCTCGCCCTCGCCCTTGACCGCCGACTCGTGGCGGTCAACCTCCGCGTTCATCAAGTCAGCGTAGCGATCAAGGCTACGCGAGATTTCGAGAAACACCCGTTGGCCCGGACTGAACGAAGCCTGGCAGAGCGGGCAACGCAGCACGGTACCGGGCGTAAGAAACCTGAAGTCTACTTCGTACTCGCCCTCGCAGCTCCGGCACAGCACGGGCACAGGGAAGTCGAGCACCGAGCTGGCCTCCACCACGGGTTCCGTGACTGCAGCCGCGGGAGCCGGGGTCGCAGGTGCGGGAACCGGGGACGCAGGTGCGGGAACCGGGGACGCAGGTGCCGCGCTTTCAGTCGCAGTGGACCCAGCCTCTGCCGCAGGCTCGCCGGCGTCGGCCCCACCGGCGTCATCCGAAAAGCGCGACGGGAAGCTGTCGCCGAAGTTCTCGTCGGGGTGCAGGACCCGCGCTCTTTCTATCAGTTGCACTTCGGTCTCCGGACGATCGGGATCTGGAATGCAACAGTCAACGGGACAGACCACCGCGCAGGCTTCCTCGTCAAAAAAGCCGACACACTCACTACACCTGTCGGGAATTATGTAGAAAAAATCTTCGGACAGCGCCTGGTGGGCCGAGCCCTCGTGCTGATACTCCACTCCGCCCTCGTAGATCGCCGTGTTGGGACACTCCGGCTCGCAGGCGGCGCAGTTTATACACTCGTCGGTTATTACCGTAGCCATATCTTTCTATTCTGACTATACCGGTGGAGAAAAACAAAAATCGGCCCTCACAGCGGCCCCCCTTTAGGGGGTGCCCGAAATACCGTCTTGTCAGCCTTCCGCGCGACGGCTACTCTGCAAGACCTTGTTCATTAAGCGTTTTTTTATCGCCCTGAGGCACAGCACCGGGCTTCGCCGCCGCCTCGAGGGCTACACGGTGTCGGCCCTGTTCCACCTCCTGCTGGTGTTGCTGCTGGCCACGATCACCATATCGGCTGGCGGAGAAGGCTTCGGCCTGGGCCTGAGATCAAATAAAACGCGGGTGCATCTTTCGCTCAAGGAAGAAAGCGTCGATGAAGCCGACCTCGAAAACCTCATTGAAACGGTCGAGATAAAGCCCATAGAGGTTCAAAGGGTGCGCCCCCGGGACGTGCGCCTGCCCGAGCTGGCCAGCTTTGCCGCTCCCATGCCCAGCGCCGATCGGCTGCGCGACCTTTCGTCTCGCCACAACCCCACCGCGAGCACCGGTAGCCGCTCGGCCCGTTTCGGTAGCTTCCTGGGCAGCCTGCGCAAGTCGGGACTGGACGTCGCGCTGGTGGTCGATTCGACCGCCAGCATGCAGGACGTCATTGACGATATAAAGAACAACAGCCTCCAGCTGGTCGGCCGCATACAAGAGCTGGTGCCGATAGCGCGAATTGGAGTGGTCGCCTTTCGCGACCGAGGTGAGCGCTTCGTGGTTCGTTGGTCAGATCTCAGTTTTCACGGTAGCAAGATCCGCGACTTCATCGGCGACATCGAAGCCGGCGGTGGTGGCGACTGGGAAGAGGGCGTCCGGCAGGGCGTCGAAGCCGCCATGGACGAGCTGTCGTGGCGACGCAGGTCCAAGAAAGTAATCATCGTGATAGGTAGCTCGCCGCCGCACGCCTCGGATCTCGACGCCATCGACGCGCTGGCCAGGGAGTTCAACGGTACCGGCGGAGTTCTCAGCACCATCGACCTGACCCGCCGTATGCACGAACGCTACGAGATCCGACTCCACACCTGGCTGTACGGCGAGCCCCCGGACAAAATCTCGCCCCTGCCCGAGTTCTACCAGGAAGTCCGGCGCAGCTACCGGGCAATGGCCAACGCGGGCGGAGGCGAAATGGCCGCCCTCGGCAGCGACGAAGAACTGGCCGAGCAGGTGCTCTACTTTGCCTTCGGCTCGCAGTGGCAGAAAGAAGTAGACCGTTACAAGGCCGTGTACTGAAAATCAAGATAACAGAGGAGCCCCTTTTCATGAACAAGCCCACAAACTCCATCACACCCGGATCGGCGAGCAAGGCCGCCGTCTTCAAAGCCACCGCCTTACTGCTGCCGACCGTTTTCCTGCTGTCGGCGACGCCGGCGGCGGCCCAGGAGGGCGCTGCGAAGGCTGCCAACGGTGCCCTCAACTACAGCCTCATGGACCTCGTGCAGTTCGGCGGCATCGTGGGCTACGTCATCCTGATGTTGTCGGTGGTGGCGGTCGCCCTGATCGTGGAATACACGCTGTCGATCAGGCGTAAGACCCTCATGCCTGAAGAAGAACGCTTGGACCTGCGCAAGATGCTCGACGAAGGACGCTTTGACGAGCTGCGGGCAAAAACCGGCTCGGGCGAAAGCTCGTTCTTTGGGCGCGTAGTTTCGGCAGGTGTCAAGGAACACGACCGTGGCTACGAAGCTGTCGTCAAGGCGATGGAAGACAGCGCCGACGAAAACGCCGGTCGACTGCTGCGAAAGATCGAACACCTCAACATGATAGCCAACATCGCACCCATGCTCGGCCTGCTGGGCACCGTGATGGGCATGGTCAATTCGTTCAACCAGATATCGGTCGCCGTCGGTGGCGTTGATCCGCGTAGGCTCGCGGGCGGTATATTCGAAGCCTTGATGACCACCGTCATGGGCCTGATCGTGGCCATCCCCTCCCTGTATGCCTTCGGCATGTTCCGCAACCGGGTCGACGCGCTGTCGGCCGAGGTAGTGGCCGAAGCCGAGGACGCGGTGTCGCCGTTGAGGAACGGGATCGGCGGCAAGTGAAAGGAGCTCACTCACACCGGCCGAGGGCGATCTCATTTCGGGCGACCGCGATGATAGACATGGCCTTTCTACTCATAACCTTCTTCATCATGTCGATCCGTTTCGGCCAGGCAGGAGAAGAAACCATAGAGCTGCCCAACGCCGACCAGGCCCGCGAGGTAACCGACGAGCGGGTTGAGCTCGTGACCGTCAACGTGTCGGGCGAAGGCGTGTACCTGGTGTCGGGCATACAACGGTCAAGGGCTGAACTGTACCGCTACATCGAGGCCCGCAAGGCAGAGGCCAGCGAACATCGCAAACTGGAAATCGTGGTGCGCGGCGACCGTTCGAGTCGTTTTGAGAACGTACAGGCGGTGATGCGGATGGCCGCCGACGCCGGGATCACCGACGTGAGCCTCGCGGCCTTGCAGGTCGCCGACAACGTGGAGCAGAGGTAGGGCCTTGCGTCGACCGAAAACATCGGGCTCCGGTATCGGATCGGGCGAGCTGCACATGGCGCCGCTGATCGACTGCGTGTTCCTGCTGCTCACCTATTTCCTGTTCACCATTTCATTGGCGACCGTCGAGGGCCTGCTGACTTCAAAGCTCGCCATGGGCGGCGAAATGGAAGAGAAGCGCTTCGACCTCAAGCTGCAGGAAAAAGAAACCATCGTGCGCCTGGTCCACGCCGGCGAGAGCGTGCAGTACTTCATCGACGACTGGCCCGCGGCTGGCTTCGCTGCCGTGGCCGAGCACCTGAAAAGCATCCCCGAGCAATCGCTGGTGGTCATCGATGCCTCTGCCTCGATTCCCTACGAACACGTCATCCGCCTCTACAACCAGTGCCTGCGCCTGTCGCTGGCCAACGTGGTCTTTCCGCTTTCTTCGCGCAGCGGCACCATGGGGACGGCGCCGCGCCTGTGAAGCGATCGCCTCGAACTGGCGCCGCGGTGGCTGCCGTAATCGTGGCTGCCGTGTTGACGGCGCTGTCGCTGCTGCCCGAGATCGCGGCGGCCGGTGACCTGGACGAGCTGCGCGGCCAGCTGCGCACGGTCACGGCCCGGGCCGAGTCGCTCGATCGCCGCGCCTGGAATCCCGATGCGGAAAAATCGCTTACCGAGAAAACCGAGAAAGCCGTGGACCTGTTCCACCGCCTGGCTGGCAGCGGAACGATGGACAGCCCCACTGCGCAGTTGATCCTATCGACCGTCGAACGAATGCGCGAGCGGTACACCGACGTGATCCAGCGCATGCAGGACGACGTCATAAAGGTGGACGGCGACCTCGAGGCTGCCCAGGACAGCGACGCCTGGAAGCAACGCGAGGTGTTGGCGCAAAGGCTCCTCTATCGACTCAACTGGATTCGCTACGAACTTGCGATGCGCTACGAAAGTCGCGGACAGCAACGCACGCGGCTACTGCAACGCGCCGAACGGGGGTTCGCTGACTTCCTTGGCGCGGGTGATCGCGCTGTGGCCCTGGAGTGTCTCTACGGACACGGCCTGGCCCTGAAGGCGATGAAGCGCTACGACGAGGCTCTCGACGACCTCAAGGCCGCTCTCGACATGAGCCCGGCCGCCGGGCGAGCTACCGACATACGAGCAGCGGTAGCCGGCATCGCCTTGTCCACCGGTCGAATCGAAACCGCTTTGCGACAGACCGCGAGCCTTCTGGCCGGCGCCGGTAAAAAAGAGGACCGGCTGCGCGCCGCGTTTCTGCGGGCCAAGGCCCTGCTGCTGGGCCTTGGAAAATACCGCGACCGCTACGACGACCGCAGCAGGGGTTCCATGCGCCTGGAGGCGGCGCGCATGCTCGAGAGATTGCACGCCAGCCCCGGCTACTGGCGCTCCAAGGCCAGCCAGCTGGTAGACGCCGGGGTGGAGGACCCCCTGGAATGGGCGGCGGCCGGCACCGGTGGATTCGTGACGCTGCTCATCGCCGACTCGCTGAGAAGGCGTGGTGACTGTCCGCGGGCGCGGCCGCTGTACGATGCTCTCTTTGAACGCCGTGAATACCTGTCCGAGGCCAGACTTGGACGCGGCTTCTGCTTGTTCCACTCGGGCAAGTGGGAAGACAGCATCGTCGAGCTCGGGCAGGCCCTTGAAGGAGCCGGCCCGGCGGCTCGGGACCAGGCCGCCTGGTTCAGGTTCAAGGCCGCCGAGTCACTGTACCTATCGGCCGACGATCAGGCCCGTGACGCAGCCACCCTGCGCTACTCGAAACTCGCCCGTGAATTCGTCGACACCGCGCCAGGCCACGAGAACGCCTGGGAAGCCTGGTTCCGCCTGGGTGAGTGGTACCGCGACCATCGCCAGTACCTCGACTGCACCGACGCCTTCGCGCGCGTACGCGGCGACGCCGCTTTCATGCTCAAGTCGAGATTCCAATCGGCGCAGTGTGCGTTCCAGTCGATCACCGACCGCGACCCGGGCGATGACCCCGATACCGACGAGCTGGCAAACGCGCTCGCATCGCTGGACGGTTTTCTCTCGCACTCCACCGACTTCCGCAAGCGGATGTCGGCTGGCCGAGGCACCGCGGGGTTGCTGGATCCGTTCGAGGCGAGGGCAACGGTCATGGCTGCCGCGCTGGCGGGCCGACTCGAAGCTGCAAGCGAATCGCCGAAACCATCGGCAGTGAACAGGCTTGCCGGTTTCGAGCAGCAGTTTCCCGATCAGGCCGACCTGCTGCCAGAGGTGCTCGTGCTGCGGGCTTACTCTTTCCGTCGCCTGCGAGACCCGGCCCAAGCCGCCCGGGCGGTTGGCCAACTGGCCGGGCTCGACGGCGACGAAGGTAACGAGCAGCTGCGCAAACTCGGTGTGCTGTTTCTCAAGGACGCGGCCAACATCGCCCAGGACGGCGACGAGGCCCTGGCCCGGAGCTACAGGAAGATCGCGCTCAGTGCCTGGGAAGGACTGCTCGCGCACACCGACGCAGGGGACCCGCGCGCCGCCGACATCCGCCGCCTGATCGGCGACCTGCGCGCCCAGAGCAGCTCCTGAGCGCCGCTGTCAAAAGCTGCCGTTCAGTTCAGCCGCCGTCTTCGAGCTCGACCAGGAATCCCTCGGTCTCGCCCGTTGCACGATCGGCCATGATGACCCGCGCGCGATCGTAATCACCGTCGCTGTAGTAGACAAAACCTTCGACGACCTGTCCCGGCTCCAGCTGAGCCGAGCGCAGCAGGCGGCGCTCCATGATAACCGCCGCGCGTTTCACGTCGCCCAGCGATTCGCCGGCCTGCTCGGCGCGGCGGCCCGCCTCGCGCAAACTCGACAAGGCGACGTCCATTTCAAGCGGGTAAGCACGCAGCCTCTTGCCCGCGCGCCTGAGGACGACATCGGCCGGGTGAAACCGGTAGTGCCGCGAGCTGCCGTTTTCTATTCTCACTTTGACCGGTAGCAGATCGGCGGCCGACAGGTTTGCCTCGAAATCGAGTACCGTGGCAAAACCGCGGATCGGTTCCAACGTCACGATTACTCCCACGGCTTTCTTCTTTCGCTCTACGTGTTTGCGCGGCGGTGGCCGCGTGGTCACCACGCCGGCATTGGCTGGGGCTGCTGGTTTCTTCTTCAGATCGGCCGCCCTCACGTCTTCGGCGCTGAGATCGGCGCGGCCGGTTATCGTCAGGAACACGACCCTCTCAAAGTACTGCTCGCCGGCCATGCCATCCTCCGAAGGGAAAATGTGAACACCGTTGGCGTCGCAGAGTATTCTGACAGTGCCTGAAATGGTCTCCTTCTTGTCGTGACGCTCGGCACTGATGAAACCCGGGCTACCGGGCGACGCCAGTCGAAAAGCCGTCACCGTCATTCTCGCCTGCCGCAGCGAGTCGTGGACGTAGCGGTTGGCCTGCTCGCAGGTCAGCCGGTCGGTGTGGATCTCGTAGAAGCGCGTGATGGGCGTGCACGCGAACAGCATCCCCGCCGCAAGCACGATGACCATCCTGCCGATGACCTTCATTTTCGAGAAGCCCGCGCGCTGAATAACAGGCCGACGTTGTCCACTGCCGCGGTGGCGTTCATGAGCACAACCGTAACGAAGGCGGGCTCAAGCAGCCAGCGCGTTACAAACACTCCGGGAAAAACCGCCAAGCCGCCCAGCAGTACCAGCACGTAATTGGCTACGCCCGCGGCGTGTCCCCGCTCTGAACTCAACATGTTCTGGCCACGCCGGGCGGTGATCCACCACCTGCCCGAGTAACTGCCGAAGGACAGGGCCAGGGCGGCGGCCGGAAGCCAGTTGGCGTGCTCGGTGTAACGCACGGCCGAACCGGTGAGGGGGTGACTCCAGGTGGTCGCGAGCGCGAAGCCGGTAAACGCCAGGGCGAGGAAGGCGGCGTCCGACAGGTTATCAACCAGGCGGCCGGTGTTGCTCTCCTCGTGTCGGCTCCTTGCCACCCTGCCGTCGTACCAGTCGCTGAGACAGGCGAGCACGACAGCAGGCAACACCAGCGCGGACGTCGGGGTGCGGGCCAGCTCAAACAGTACCAGGACACCCAGCAACACCCTGCTCAGGCTGAGCAGGTGCTGGGGCCCGATCCCTGTACTCACCCTCCGCTCCAGCAGGCGAAGCAGCCCTGGGCCAACTCGGTGATCAAGGAGCCATCGTCGAGGTCGACCCGGTAAACCGAGTTAGGGAGATTGTCGTCGGGGTTTCCACCGGCGGCGTCGGTCAACCGGCCGGACAACAGCAGCGACCGTCCATCGGCAGAAACCAGGGGATGAGAAACCGCGAACTGGTCAAAAAACTGGAAAAAATAGGCCATCTCGGGGCTGGGTATGAGCAGTGGGCCCGGGCCGTTGGTGTCTCCCTTGTCATCGAAAACCGATATCCTCACGCCCTGGCCTTCGTCAACGCCCACAGACACCAGCTTGTTGCCCTCGCCGGCCCAGAAAAAACTCACCACGTCGCTGTCGTGAACCACCCTGGTGTTTCCACTGCGCACGTCGACCAGGGTGACGCCGGTAAACACGTGGGGGCTCTCGCCGAGGGCCTGCGAAATGGCCAGCGTGCGGCCGTCCCGCGACCAGGCCATGACCACGTGACCCTCCACCGGGCACACGATCTCGCTTACGCCATCCTCAACCCGGTACACGGCGAGATACTCCTGCTCGCCGGCGCTCGCGTCCACGTACGCCATCCTGTCACCCGCGGGCGACCACACCGGCACGCGGAACTCGCCGGGCTCGAGGCTCGCGACCTCGACCGCGCACTCGTCGACGTCCAGCAACAACAAGCGCGCGTCCTCGGATAAACTCGCGCTACCACCAACGTGCACCGCCAGCATGCCGACCCCCGGGTCGGGAGACCAGGACCAGAACAACGGCGAGCCGTGCTCCACGGCCTCGAGCACGGTGGGACCATCCAGTCCTACGGTGCCCCCACGCGATACGAGATCGAGGTGGAGGCCATCGCTGGCTTCGTACAGCATCGCAATGTGCCGGCCGTCGGCAGACCAGTTATGACAGACCGGGGTCACCTGGGTGCTGCGCCACAGCTCCCGCATGCTCACACCGTCACGCTCTACGAGATACAGGGCCGAGTCGGTTTCGGTTTCCTGGCCGGCGCACACGCCGAGGCAGGCAAGCCTGTCGCCGGCCGGCGAGAACACAGGCCAGGCGTAGTAGCGCCGGTCGTCCTGTTCGACCCAGCCCCAGGTCAGCCGATGTGGTTCGCCGCCGCGTACTGATTCGTAAACGTCGCCGTCGTTGCCCACGAGGACAAAGTTGCCGTGCTGCCCCGTCCCCGGCCCTGGATCCGCCTGCGCAAGCGCGGGCGCTTTATTTCCTACCGCTATACTGACCGCCACTCTTCCAACCGCCACTACTCCGCCACCACTCTTCGAGTCGCAACCCTTCCGCCGCTGCACGTCCGCCCATCAGCGGGTGCGCAACAGCAGGTACAACGCTCCGTCTCCACCGTCACGACGAAGCGCGCTGCTGTACGCGTCCACGCCCAGGTCGGCTCCTACCGCTGACAACCAACGCGGTATTTCTTCACAAAGCACACCGCGACCGCCGTTCGAGCCCCTGCCCTTGCCGGTTACCACCAGTGCGCAACGCTCCTGCGCCGCCCTGCAGCGCGCAATAAAAACGCGCACCGCATCGATGGCATCTTCCAACACCATGCCATGGAGGTCAAGATTGGATTGCACAGGGAACTCTCCTCGCTCCAGTCTCGAGACCAGGTCGCGACCCAGTCCCTGCCTGGCCGCCTGCGCGGGGCCCAGGCCGACCATGGAGCGGGCCACCTGCTCCAATCGGTGATCCTTGAGCCCTCGGCCGCCAGCGGGGGGACGGTTGGGCCTCAAGCGGGCAGGGCCACCGCCACCGCTGAGCGGATTCACCCCCGCCACCGCCTCCCTGAATTGTGCGATTTCGTCAACAGGCGAAGGCTGAAAATGCCCGCCGTTGGCCTTTGTGTCCTCGCCTGCAGGCGCTGCCGGCCCGGCCGGTGAGACCACGTGGCCAGCGCCCTCCTCGGGGCTCTGCGCGCGGCCCTTTACCTGCTCAAGCGCGTCGCGGAAGGGATTGTGAGACAAACCCTCGGCCGCGTCCTCCTCGCTGTCGCGTCTCGCCACTACCCCCTGATCATACTCCTGTGAGCGGCCTTCGCCCAAGCCCGCGGCAAAAGCAGGTTGCCCGCCCTCATGCTGGCCATGACCGGGCTGCGGGGATAGCTTCCGGCTTTCGCCCCGGAGGTGACCATGCAGCGCGACCTGACGTTTTCCCTGTTCTTACCGCAAGTAGCCACCGACTGGCCAGCCCTTCGAGCCAAGGCCCTGCTCATAGAACAACAGGGCTGGGACGGCCTCTGGCTGGTCGATCACTTCTTTGCAGGCGGATCCCGGGGCCTGGATTTTTTTGAGGGCTGGACCGCCCTGTCCGCCCTGGCCGAGGCCACCGACCGGCTCCGGCTCGGCCTGCTCGTGAGCTGCAACTCCTACCGCAACCCGGCATTGGTGGCGAAGATGGCCTGCACGCTCGACCGCATCAGCGACGGCCGTCTCGAGCTGGGCATGGGCAGCGGTTGGATGGAAGAAGAATACCTGGCCTACGGCTTCGAGTTTGCCGGCATACGCGAACGCCTCGACCGACTGGACGAGGGTCTGGAAATAATCCGCGGTATGCTAAGCGGGGGGAGCACAACTTTCGAAGGCCGCTACTACAAGGTGCTCGAAGCGCCCTGCGAGCCCCGGCCCGTGCAGGAGCCCCTGCCCATAACCGTGGGCGGCGCGGGCGAAAAGGTGTTGCTGCGCATCGTCGCGCGCCACGCAACGCGCTGGAACTGCCCCATGCCCGAAGCGCCCGAGATTCCCAGGCTGCGAAAGGTGCTCGAGGCCCACTGCAGGGAAGTCGGACGTGACCCCGACGAGATAACCATAAGTGAGCAGACCGCGGTGATCATCGGGCGCGACGAAAAACATGTGGCTGAAAAACTCGAACTGGCAAAACTCATGATTGGCGGCTTCGTAGACATCGAAACCATGACCGTGGTGGGCACACCCGACCAGGTGACCGAGAGCCTGCTGGCTAAGACCAGGGGCGGGGTGACAGACTTCACCGTTCTTTTTGGCGATTTCGGCGAGCCCGATTCACTCGAGCTTTTCAGCGAACAGGTCGTGCCCGCCCTGCGCGAGGGCTTCGCCTCGAGCTGAGCGGACCGCCGGGCGCCGCCCGCGTCAGCCTAGCCCGACTTGGGCGCGGACTGCATGTACTCGATAAACTTCTCGGCCGCCGGGCTGAAGTGCTTGCCCGTGCGGTGGATTATACCGATCGGCCGCGTCATGCCCGGGTCGCTCAACTCGAGTTTAACCAGGCTGCCGTTGTTGACCTCGTTGATGCAGGCCTTCTCGGGAATAATCGCAATGCCCGCGCCTACCTCGACCAGCCGCTTGACCATTTCGATGTTGTCCAGTTCGGCGACGTACTGGACCTCGACGTTACGCTCCGCAAAACGTCGATCGAGAGCGAGGCGGGTGGGGATGCCCTTTTCGAAGCCAACGAACTTCTCACCCTCGAGATCGGCCAGCGCGATCTTGCCGCGCTCGGCCAGTGGGTGTTCGGGAATACAGACGACCACCAGTTGGTCGGTCCTGAAATCGAGCACGGTGATCTGGGCGCGGGCCGTGGGGTAAGCAACGATGCCCAGGTCGACGTTGGCCCGCAGTACCTGCTCGTAGACGTGGCTCGAACGGTCGTACTCGAGGTAAACGTTGACCATGGGAAAATCGGCGAAGTAGGCCTTCAGCGGTTCCGAAAGTTCGTACAGGCCAACGCTGTGAACGGTCCCCACGCGTATGCTGCCCGTCACCACGTTGCTCAGCCCCTGCAGCTGGGCCTCCATTTCGTTGAAGGTGTGCAGTAGCTCGCGCGCGCCACGATGGAGAATGTCGCCGGCCGCCGTGGGCCTCACGCTGCCACGCTTCCTGTCGAGCAAGCGCTTACCGTAGCGCTCCTCGAGACCTCGTACCTGCTGGCTGACCGCCGACTGGGTTATGTAATTCTGCGTAGCGGCCAGAGAGAAGCTCTGGTTCTCCACCACGTCACAAAAAATCTTCAGTGTCTCTATATGCATGACTGCCTCGCCCCGGCTATTACTATTCGTTATCAATAGCGCGGTGAACTGTTGGATTACTTATGCATGAGCCTGGTGGCGGCTCAACCCCACGGTTCAGCTTATACTCGTCGACGATTTTGCGTGCGTAACTTACAGTTGAATCAAGCCGCCCCTCGACGGGCGACTTTTGCCTGCCCGCTTCCCGGTGCTAAAGCGTCTAGCCATGGCTGGCGGCTCGCTTAACGTACTTCTCCTTGCCGGGGGACCGTCGGGCGAACACCCAGTGTCGCTGAGGTCGGCCCGCGCGGTGCGTGAATCCCTGTTGGCCGCCGGCCACGCGGTCACGGTGCTGGGAGTGACCGGCTCGGGGGCCTGGAAGGCAGGCGATTTTGACGACTTGCTCGAAAGAGCAGCCACCGAGCTGGTAAACGTGGACGAGCAGGCCGGGCGAGCGGTGAGCCTGGCCTGGGACGGCACTCGCAGCAGGCTGCTGTATCTCGACGACGGCTCAAGCGTGGACATAGCCAGGCCCGACCTGGTGTTTCCGGTCCTGCATGGGCCCGGTGGTGAAGACGGCAGCCTGCAGGGCTTGCTCGACTGCAACCACCTGCCCTACGTGGGCTCCGGCTGTGCGGCCTCGGCCCTGTGCATGGACAAACTGCTGACCAAGCAGCTGGCCGCCGCCGCCGGGATAGCGCAGGTTCAGTTCTTCGACGCCTCGGGCCTCGACGCCGATGAGACAGCCGCGCGGCTGGACCAGGCCTTCGGCTACCCCTGCTTCGTCAAGCCGGCCAACCTGGGCTCGTCGGTAGGTATCAGCAGGGTTGCCCTGGGCGACGACCTGCAGGCGGCGCTGGACGAAGCCCGGCGCTGGGACCAGCGGGTCATCGTTGAACAGGGCACCGATGCCAGGGAGATAGAGCTGGCGATGCTCGGCGACTGGTCACAGGTGGCGATATCGCCGCCCGGAGAGATCGTTTCGCCCGGCGGCTTCTACGACTTTGAGCAGAAGTACAGCGGCAGCAGCGACACCACCTTGCTGGTACCCGCCGATCTCGAAGACGACACCCTCGCCGAGATGGAAGACATCGCGCGCCGTTTCTGGAGTGCCGCCGGTTGCCACGGCCTGTGCCGCGCCGACTTCTTTGTTGAGAAATCCACGCAGCGGGTTCTCTTCAACGAGGTCAACACCATGCCCGGCTTCACGCCGATAAGCATGTACCCGCGCCTGTGGGCCGAGGCCGGAATACAATCGGCCGAGCTGGTGGACAGCTTGCTGAGAATCGCCCTTGAGCGCGCCGAGCTCAGCTCCGCAACACGCGCCTGAGCGTTTTCCCCGACGGGTTGCGGGGCAGGGAGTCGGCAAACTCCACCGTGCGTGGCTTCTTGTAATCTGACAACAGCGCCGCGCAGTGCTGCTTGAGTTCCTGCTCGTCGACCTGGGTGCCGGGCCTGCACACGACCACCGCGTGCACCGATCGGCCCCACTCGGGGTCATCGCGGCCGACCACGGCTGACTCCAGTACCGCGGGATGGCTGGACAAAGCGTCCTCCACCTCGCGCGGGTAAACGTTGAAGCCACCGGTGATGATGGTGTCATCGAGCCGGTCGAGCACTGTCAGAAAACCTTCGTCGTCAAAAAACCCGAGGTCGCCGGTGTGCATCCAGCCCTGCTCGTCGAGCCCGCGGGGGTCGCCCTCGTCAGCCGAAGCCCGGCCCGTCGATTTTCTACCGGCCCGCCAGTAGCCACTCATCATGTTGGGGCCGCGCAGCAGCACTTCGCCCGGCAACGCGCCCACGACATCCCGCCCCGACTCGTCGACTACCCGCACTTCAACCCGTCGCGCCGGCCGGCCGCAGGATCTCAACCTGCTGCTGCGTTCGTCGAGGCTTCCCGACAAGGGGTGCTCGGACTGGAGCAGCGTTGTTACCGGCCACGTGCACTCGGTGAGACCGTAGATCTGTATGAACACCTGGCCAAGCAACTCGAGGCCCTGTAGCAGCCAATGCACGGGCATGGGAGCGCCGCCATAGATGATCCTGCGCAGCGACGAGAAGTCGACGGCAACAGCGTCGCGGTCGAGAACCCGCGCGAGCATGGTCGGCACAAGGAAAACAGAGGTCACCGCATGCACGCGCACCAGGGGTCCGAAGCAACGGGCATCAAAACGATCGAGTAACACCGCCCGCCCACCGCCGAGCAAGCAGGGCAGCAGCATCGCGCCAGCGGCGTGGGTCATCGGCGCCACCTGCAACAACACCTCGTCACGGCCCGGGTCGCCCAACACCTCGGTCACCGCATCAACCGAAGCGTCGTAACAACGCAGCGGCTGTACGGCCCCGCGCGGTTTGCCCGAGGTCCCCGAGGTGTAGCGTATCCTTACAGGATCGTCTTCAGCGGGCGCGGCCCAGCCCTCCTGTTCCCATCCCTTTCCGCCTATGGGAGCAGCCAGCAATTGCGACCAGTCCTTGCCCCCCACGAATACCAGCCGGCAGCCCTCGGGTATCTGTACAGACCCCACCAGCCCCGCGCACTCGTTGGACACCAGCAGCACGCCGGGACTGCAATCGGCCAACAGCCGGGTAAGCTCGGCCGCCGAGCTGCGCGTGTTGAAACTCACCCACACGAACCCGGCCACGAGGCAGGCCCACTCGCTGGCCACCATCTCGCAACTGTTGTGCATGAGCACTGCAAGCCGGTCGCCGCGGCGCAAGCCCCCATCGGCGAGACCCGAACACAGCCCGATTACCATGGAGTAAAGTTCTTGCCAGGTGGTCCGCCCCGTTACCGGACCGCCGCCGGGATCATCAGGATCCGAGCTGACAGTGAGCAGTACGATATCGCCGGCCCAGCGCCGGGCGGCCTGCTCGATACGATCGGCCAGGTTCAAGCAGCCGGGCCCTCGCCGGTGAACTCCAACCACGCGACCTCGACAGCGCGTTCGAGTTCGTCCACGGTGCCGTTGTTCTCGATCACCCGGTCGGCCACCGCGCGACGCGCCTCGTTATCGGTCTGCGCGGCGACCCGCAGGCTCACCTCGTCTACGGTCATGCCCCGCCCCGACACCAACCTGTCCACTACCAGTTCGGGGTCGGTGAGCACGGCCCACAGTTCGCCCACACCGCCGGTCCAGCCGGTCTCGGTCATCAACGCGGCCTCCACCACGACCACGCTTTGCGGGTGGTCGCGGTGGGTATCGGCCATGCGCCCCGCAACCTCGCTTCGCACCAGCGGATGAATGAGCCCGTTGAGCTGCGCGAGCTTGCTGCGGTCGTTGAAGACCACTTGCCCGAGCAACTGCCGGTCGATGCTTCCGTCAGGAGCCAACACCCCATTGCCGAACAGTCCGAGCACCGCCGCGTGCCCGTCGGTGCCGGGGAGATAAATTTCGTGGGCAATACGGTCGGCGTCGATAACCACTCCACCGAGCGACGCCATTATGGCGGCGGCCGTGGATTTTCCGGAGCCTATGCCCCCCGTGAGACCTATCATTTTACTCATGGCTTTATTCTAAGGCTGCGCAGGATAAACAGAAGAGCGGCGCAGGGGCCAATGGCCCGGCGCCAATAGAGCCGCACTGGACAAGCCACCACAGTATACTCGCTCCCCCGGGCCCGGCGACGCGGCTGCGACCGCGTTCGTATTCCTGTTGTCGCTGCTCTTCCTGTTCAGCTTTGACCCCCTCTCGCGTCCACTGGGCCTGGACCCCGCGACCTGGGATTACATGTCGGTAGAGGTTTCGCGCGGACTTATACCCTACAGGGATATTTTTCTTCACAAGACGCCGTTGGCCGCCCTGCTCGGGTCCACCGGAGCGCTGGCGGCAAGCGCGGTGGGCGCCCGGCCGGTGGCCGGGGTGCACCTGCTGTTCCTGCTGTTCGCGGCGGCTGCCCCTACCCTGCTCTTTGCTCTCATGGGCGGACGGCGGGCGCTGCTGGTGGCACTGTCGTCGGCCCTGTTCATGCTGTCGGCCGACCAGTGGGTAGTCGCCGCGGCGGAAGGAGCAAGGCCCAAGGTGGTAACCGTTGCCCTGGGCCTGGCCGCGCTGCTCGCGGCCCGCCGCGGTCGCCCGCTCGTTGCGGGTATAGCCGCCGGGGCTGCCACGTTGTGTTGGCAACCGGGCCTCTGTTTCCTGCTGGGTGCTGCCTTCGAACTCCGGCGCGCGCCGTCGTCGCTCCTGCGCTTGCTGGCTGCCACGGCTGCGCCGGTGGCCCTGTTGCTGGCCTGGTTGTGGCATCACGCCGCGCTGGCTGATTTCTTTTCACAGGCGGTGACGTTCAACTTTGACTACATAGCCTTTCACGCCCGCGCGCCCTCTCGCAGCGTCGCCAGGGTGCTGCGCCATCTGTACGCCTGGAACGGGCCGGAAATGTTGTTGCTCGTGCCTGCTTTGCTGGCGCTGTTCTTCGCCCGCCGCGACCGCTCCGTGTCGGGACTGGCAGTGGCCACCGCCGCCTACCTGGCCATGACGCTGGTGAGCTTCCAGGCCTGGCCGGACACGCTGCTGCTTATTCCAGGGATGGCCGCAGTGCTCGGCGCGGGCCTGCCGCGATTGTTCTCCCGCCCTGCGATTGCCCACTTACGGTTTGCAGTGCCCCTGCTCGCCCTCGCACTGGCCATGACCCCCAGCCGCGATCGCCTGTTGCCCCCGCTTGACCTGGCCACGCAACAGGCCAAATTCCAGCAACTGGCCGGCCCGTTGCCCCCGGGCGCACGCGTTATCGCCGTGGGCGTACCCGAGCTGCTGCTCCATCTCGATCGCCGCAACGGCTGGAAGTGGCCTTACATGTGGTTCGGGGTCGACGCTTTCGCCGCAGCACAGTCGGGAGGAATGGACGCCCTGCTGGCCGATCTCGACAAGGACCCTCCGCGACTGATGGTAATAGGGCGACGCTGGCACGGGCCGTTACGCCGTGACTTTGACGCCTGGGCCGAGAGCCGCTACAGCCGGCAAAGCGTGAGCATTTTTCCGCACACCAAGCGCCCCCTGCAGGTGTACCGGCCACTGGAACCTTCACCGCCCGCGGCAAACCCAGCGGCGCCCGAGCGCCCGTAGCAGCGGCCTAGAAGTTATCCTTGAGCCTGCGCGTGGCAGCGAAGACGGCGACATCGTCGACCGCCGATTCTCCAGACAACGCTCTGACCGACGCGCGCAGCTCTTCGCTGTCCGACCTGAGGAAGGGGTTGGTGAGTTTCTCCTCGGCTATCGTACTCGGGACGGTAGGCAGGTTTTGAGCCCGCAGCGACTCGACGTCGCGGGCTTTCTTCACCAGTTGCTTGTTGCCGGGCTCGAGGGTCAGGGCGAACGCCAGGTTCGACTGGGTGTACTCGTGGCCAAAGTAGACCCTGGTCTCGTCGGGAAGGCTCGCGAGTTTTTCAAGCGACGCTTTCATCTGCGCAGCGTCTCCCTCGAACAGCCTGCCGCAGCCGGCCGCGAACAAGGTATCGCCGGTAAACACCGCCGCCTCGTCGGCGAACCAGTAGGCTATGTGGCCACGGGTGTGGGCGGGAATAAAAATCGCTTTGCCACGTAATCCGGACGAGCCACCTGGTCTGCAAAGCTCAAAGTCCTGGCCGTCGTCGAGCGGGTCGGTGATTCCAGGAATACGCCCGGCATCGCCGGCGTAGCCGAACACCCGCATAGCGCCGTCGGGCTGCATTGCCAGCAGGTCCATGTTTCCGCCCACGTGGTCGGGGTGATGATGGGTCGACATTACGGCGACCAGGGTCACGCCCTCGCGCTCAGCCGCCTCGGCAACCGGTCCCGCGTCGGAAACATCAACAACGCCAGCCTCAGAGCTCTGCTCGTCTATGACCAGGTAGGCATAGTTATCGAAGAGCTGGGGGACGGGTACTACGCGCACAGCAACAGTCGCTCTTCGCTCTTATTCTTCAGAGCTATCGTCGTCGAGGTCGTCCGGCTCCGGCGTGTAGGGAGTATCCACGTCCAGCGTATTGATGACGGCGCCTTCTTCGTCGAAGTGATCGGCGTGACTGTGCATGACCTGCAGCTCATCGTCATAGGTCAACACCTGCTTGTTCAAGCGAATGCCTTCGGGGCTGAATCGTTCCCTCTCCGTAAACCACATGAACCCGCCTTCATCGAAAAAGCCCGAAGAGCGCGCGACCATCTTGCCGTCTATCCAGGTGCGATACTCGAAGCTGTCGTCATCGCGCCGCTCAACGCCAACCATGAGGCCACGGTTCACCGGGTCGAGTACCGGACCGTTAAAGCGGGCTATCCTGAGCCGGCCGTAGCGGTCGGGCAGAAAGGTGGGGCCACCCACGTAGTAAATCATGCCCTCACGCTTCTCGACGGCGGGCTGGGTTTCCATTTCGACCGGGTCGTCACTGAAACAACCGGGCAGCAACAGCGCTACAAAGAGGGCAGCGACGAACGCCCCCGTTACTGAACTCTTCACAGTGTCCTTTCTCCTACCATTATGCTGGCCGGCTCAGTCCGCCGCAGCGGCCTCGGCGTGGCTGCCTGCTTGCCGATGGCGCTGGCCAATCGGCCGTCCACCACGGCGACGTGCCTGGCCAGCGCGTCCAGGCGACCGGTCTTGATGCGCGCCTCGCGAGACACCTCGGCGGTTCTCGCCTCCAGCCGACTGAGCCGCTCGCGCACGAGGTCCAGGCTCTCGGCCACACGATGCGCCCCGTTGCTTTGGATCTTGCGAAAATCGCCAAGCCGTGA